>JAEEJW010000061.1 GCA_016282095.1 Ruminiclostridium sp.
ATCGCGTCTTCGGCTGTGGTTATGCCGCCCATTCCGACCACATCCACATCCACGGCGTTGGGGACCTGCCATACCATACGCAAAGCCACCGGGAATACAGCCGGGCCGGAAAAACCGCCGACATTGTTGTGCAGAACGGGTCTGCGGGTCTTTATGTCTATCCTCATTCCAAGGAGCGTGTTTATCAGGGATATGCAGTCCGCACCCTCGGCTTCGACTGCCTTCGCTATCTCGGTCACGTTCGTTACGTTCGGTGTAAGTTTGACCATCACAGGCTTCTTTGTCACTGCACGGACTGCCTTTGTCACGGAAGCTGCGCCCTCGCAGGTAGTTCCCCACGTTGCGCCTCCCTGTTTTACATTCGGGCAGGAAATATTCAGCTCGATCATATCGACATCAGTAGCATCGAGCTTCGCAGCGGCAGCCGTATAATCCTCTATAGTGGCTCCCGCGAGATTTGCTATTATCACATTGCCGTTCTTTTTCAGATCAGGCAGATACTTGTTTATGAACACATCGACTCCGGGATTCTGAAGTCCTACAGAATTCAGCATACCGGCTGTTGTCTCGGCTATGCGCGGCGGAAGATTACCGGCTTTCTCATGTATCGTGGTGCCCTTGCAGGAAATACCGCCGAGTTTATTCAGCGGATACAGCGGTGCGTAATCCTCGCCGAATCCGTATGTCCCGGAGGCGGCTATTACAGGGTTCGGGAACGTTATTCCCGCAACTTTTACAGAAAGATCCTTGCTCAAAACAATACCTCCTCCGCGTTGAATACGGGGCCGTCCTTGCATACACGAAGCAGCTTTTCTTCCCCGTTTCGTCTGATCCTCGCCACGCAGCCCACACAGGCTCCGACTCCACAGCCCATACGTTCCTCCAGCGAGACCTCACAGAATACGCCGTAATCTTTCGTCATATCGGCAACTGCGTTCAGCATTCTCGTCGGGCCGCAGGCGAATACCGCGCTCACATCGCCTTTTTCAAGCTCGCGTTTCAGCGGAGCAGTTACTATCGCTTTTTCGCCGACGCTTCCGTCGTCGGTGCATATAATGACCTCACGGCAGATTTTTCTGAATTCGTTTGCGAGGATTATATTACCGTAGCTGCGGAAACCGAGTATCGCGGTCACATTATCGGATTGTTTCGCGGTCTGTAGCAGCGGCGGAACTCCGATGCCTCCGCCGACTACTATCACTCTGCCGGATTCCGGAACAGAAGACACCGAATAGCCGTTTCCCAGCGGAGCAATCATATCGACATACTCGCCTTCGTTTATACGGGAAATTGCACGGGTCCCGTCACCCTTGACAAGAAATACCACCCTCAGAGTTCCGGCGGCACGGTCTATCTCACATACAGATATCGGACGGCGCAGCGTAAAGCCCGGAGCCAGTATATGTACGAACTGACCGCAGCGGGTAAGCTCCGCGGCTTCGGGGCACTCTATCGTGAACGAATATATATTCTCCGCCAGCGCTGTCTTCTTTATCAGCTTATATTCTCCGCATCTGTAAGACATACATTTTCCTCTCAATCTTCAACTATGTACTTCTTTCCGGCGGCTCCGGACTGTTTTTCGGTCTCGCTCAGCGCGTCGACTCTCATTTTCGTAAGTATCACGATCCCTGCGATTATCAGCACACCGAACACATAGGTAAGGTAATTTATCTCTGACTGTCCCCACAGGATAAGATCGCTGTGTACCGAGCAGACATTCCAGAGCAGCAGCAGCACCATTAGGCGCACCAGAGCAATCCCCGTGTTCAGGGCATTGTCGTATTTCACGACATTGTTCTCTGTGATGCACAGCTTCTTCGGCTGCTTCTTCTTTCTGAACATCAGGAAGAACGAAAGCCCCATTACGGCAGCTCCGACTGCTATCCACACGATCAGCGGATACCATTCCTTATGCAGCACATAATCCGTCCTGTTCTGCCTGTCCAGCCACTCCGCCCACTCGATATGCGCGCTTACGATAAGAAGAAATCCCAGCAAAACGACCGCGGACACAATATCGACTATTATCTGCGCGAGAGTGTATCTTCGTTTGAACGTGTATTCGCCGATCTTCATGCATTACCTCATCATATTTTTGTGATGTCTACCATTTCCACATCTTCGATGTTCTTCTTCATCTCTATGCACTTGACGAGAGCTTCCGCAGTGTCTACCGAGGTCAGGCAGGCGATAGAGCGCTCGACGGCCTTGCGGCGCATCTTTACGCTGTCGCGTGCGGGAGAGCGTCCGGTCTCCGAGGTCGAGATGACGTAGTTTATATCTCCGCTTTCGAGCAGCGAGATTATGTTCGGTTCGTGATGTTCGCTGACGCGATATGTGAAGTTCGTTGCTATCATATTTCTGATAAGCGTCGAAGCTGTGCCGCTGGTAGCGTAGATATCGAATCCCAGCTGTTCAAAGCGGCTCGCTATCTCGATTATCTCGGGCTTGTCCTCATTGCGGACGGAGAACAGAACACCGCCCTTGTCGTACATTCTGAAACCAGCGGCTATAAGGCCCTTGAACAGCGCAGTTTCAAAGCTGTGAGCTATACCAAGACATTCGCCGGTGGATTTCATCTCCGGTCCGAGCTGTGTATCAACGTCGTGGAGCTTTTCAAAGCTGAACACCGGCACCTTGACAGCCACATAGTCACCTACGGGATAAAGGCCGGAAGAGAATCCCTGCTCTTTCAGCGTGTGTCCCATCATTATCTTTGTTGCGATGTCCACCATCTGTACGCCGGTTACCTTGGAGATATACGGAACGGTGCGGGACGAACGCGGGTTGACTTCGATAACGTAGACTTCGTTGTTATATACAACATACTGGATATTCACAAGTCCGATGACATTCAGGGACTTGGCAAGCCGCTCGGTATAAGCGGTGATCACGCGTTTTACTCTGTCGGTCAGGGTCTGTGCCGGATATACGGAGATACTGTCACCCGAATGAACGCCTGCACGTTCTATATGCTCCATTATACCGGGGATAAGGAAGTCTGTTCCGTCGCAGATAGCGTCCACCTCGACCTCGGTGCCCATGAGATACTTGTCTATGAGCACTGGGTTCTCGAGCTTGTGCGAAGTGATGATTTCCATATATTCGGTGACATCGCTGTCACAATGCGCGATTATCATATTCTGACCGCCAAGCACATAGGAAGGACGCAGAAGCACGGGATAACCGAGCTCGTTTGCGGCTTTCAGAGCTTCTTCCGTGGTAAATACCGTGTGCCCTTTCGGACGCGGTATCCCGCACTTTTCAAGCAGCTCGTCAAACAGTTCCCTGTCCTCTGCGGCATCTATGCTCTCTGCCGATGTACCGAGGATATTCGCACCGATCTCTTTCAGGTGTTTGGTCAGTTTGATAGCCGTCTGACCTCCGAACTGGACTACTACGCCGTCAGGCTTTTCGGTGGCTATGAGAGAATCCACATCCTCGGGCGTAAGCGGGTCAAAATACAGTCTGTCTCCGGTGTCGAAATCGGTGGAGACCGTCTCCGGGTTATTGTTGCAGATAACTGTCTCATAACCCATTTCCTTGAGCGCCCATACGCAATGTACGGAGCAGTAGTCGAACTCTATTCCCTGCCCTATGCGTATCGGACCGGAACCGAATACGATTACTTTCTTACGGCCGGTGGAATGTTCTTCAATGAACTCCTCGGCTTCGTTTTCTTCATCGTAGGTACTGTAAAAATATGGTGTTTCCGCGGAGAACTCCGCAGCGCAGGTATCTACCATTTTATAGACGGCTTTTCTGCGCTTTATGCCGCAGGCGTCTATCGACTGACCGGAGATGCGCTCTATCGATTTGTCGAGATAGCAGTACTTCTTCGCGGTATCATACTTATCCTGCGTGAGAGTCCCGTCTGCGAGCCATTTTTCAAGCTCTGTGAGATTTTTCAGCTTGCAGATGAACCACTTGTCTATTTTTGTGATGTCATGTATTCTGTCGACTGAGATACCGCGCTTCAGGGCTTCAAACACACAGAAGGACCTGTCGGTATCTATGTCATACAGTTTCTTTTCGACTTCTTCGTTAGTCAGCTTTTCAAAGTCGGGCTTGGTCATGGTATCAAGACCCAGCTCTATCGAACGGACTGCTTTCATCATAGCAGCCTCAAAAGTCGTTCCTATAGCCATTATCTCGCCGGTTGCCTTCATCTGGGTACCGAGGGTTTTCTTGGCATAGACGAACTTGTCGAAAGGCCATTTCGGGAATTTTACGACCACATAGTCAAGGGCAGGCTCGAAGCAGGCATAGGTCTTTCCAGTTACCTGATTGACGATCTCATCGAGGGTGTAGCCGATAGCGATGCGGGTCGCGACCTTGGCGATCGGATAGCCCGTAGCCTTGGAAGCCAGCGCCGACGAACGCGATACTCTCGGATTGACCTCGATAACGGCGTACTCAAAAGAATCGGGTTTCAGTGCGAACTGACAGTTGCAGCCGCCCTCCACCTTAAGAGCCTGTATAATGTTGAGTGCTGCTGTACGCAGCATCTGATATTCCTTGTCCGCAAGCGTCACCGCAGGGGCGATGACTATACTGTCGCCTGTGTGGACACCTACGGGATCGAAGTTCTCCATCGAGCAGACTGTGATAACATTGCCCTTGGCATCGCGTATCACCTCAAACTCAATTTCTTTCCACCCTGAGATGCACTTTTCCACAAGGATCTGATGTATCGGCGAAAGACGGAGTCCGTTGGTAGCTATCTCGTGGAGCTCGTCATGATCGTTAGCTATGCCGCCGCCTGTTCCGCCGAGCGTGAAAGCAGGCCGTACTATGACCGGATAGCCTATCTCGTTATCCGCGAAATCCAGCGCGTCTTCGAGTGTTTCCACTACCTTGGACGGGATAACCGGTTCACCTATGGCTTCCATGGTATCCTTGAATGCCTGTCTGTCCTCTGCCTTGTGGATAGTTTCCGGCACCGCGCCCAGCAGTTTTACGCCGTTCTCTTCGAGGAAACCCTCTTCTGCCAGCTGCATCGAAAGAGTAAGACCAGTCTGACCGCCCAGCGTCGAAAGAACGCTGTCCGGCTTTTCTATCTTGATGATTCTCTTTACACATTCGAGAGTGAGCGGTTCAATGTAGATATGATCCGCCATGTGCTTGTCCGTCATTATTGTTGCCGGGTTGGAGTTTATTAGGACTACTTCGAGTCCCTCCTGTTTCAGGGCACGGCAAGCCTGGGCTCCCGCATAGTCAAACTCGGCAGCCTGTCCGATAACTATAGGTCCCGAACCTATGACAAGGACTTTCTTTATATCACTTCTCAGCGGCATTATCTGTCACCCCTTTCCTTTCCGATCATTTCAATGAATTCATCGAAAAGATACGCTGTGTCGTGCGGGCCTCCGCACGCTTCGGGGTGGAACTGTACCGTGAATGCCGGCGCATTGGTGTATCTTACTCCCTCACAGGTCTTGTCGTTGGCGTTTATATGCGACAGTCTTCCGGCGCTTTCCGGTATACTGTCAGCAACTACCGCATAGCCATGGTTCTGTGAGGTTATGAACGTCCTGCCCAGCTCAAGGTCTGTCACAGGCTGATTGCCGCCGCGGTGACCGTATTTCATCTTTACGGTGGAAGCTCCGTTCGCAAGGGCGAGGAGCTGATGCCCGAGGCAGATTCCGAATGTCGGTATCCGCTCAGGGATAAGGGCTTTCAGTGTTGCTATGGATGTTTTATTCTCCGCGGGGTCTCCGGGTCCGTTTGAAAGCATTATGCCGTCAGGAGCGAACGCCTTTATCTGCTCGGGGCTCACATCATACGGGAAAACTGTAACGTCACAGCCCCGTTTCAGCAGTTCGCGCCTTATGTTATGTTTGTAACCGTAGTCAATGAGGGCTACTTTATATTTCGGCGCTTCCGCCTTATATTCCTCGGGAGCCTTTACACTCACCTTCGGTACAACGCTGCCCACGCTGTAAGCACGGACAGCTTCGAGAGCCTTCTCCTTGTCGAAGCCGGGCTCGTTGGTTATCATTCCGTTCATAACGCCGCTTTCGCGTATTTTTCGTGTAAGACGTCGTGTGTCGATATCATAAAGTCCGATGATCCCGTACTTTTTCAGAAATTCGTCTATCGTATGCGCACATCTGAAATTCGACGGTTCTTCACAGTATTCGCGGACTATGTAGCCGCTGACTACACTGCCACTGGACTCATAGTCCTCATCATTGGTACCGTAGTTTCCTATCAGCGGGAAAGTCTGAGTCACGATTTGGCCGCAGTAGCTCGGGTCCGTCAGGGTCTCCTGATATCCGACCATGGCGGTGGTGAATACTATCTCGCCTATGACCGTGCCTTCCGCTCCGAAGGATCTTCCTTCAAGCACAGTACCGTCCGCGAGAATGAGGAATGCTTTTTTATGATCTGTAAACTGCATTTTTGTCCTCCTTGTATATTTGTTCAACACATCTTATATCGGGTGAGCCTTATTCCGCTTTCTTTCTCTGAACACGAGGCCTGGGCAGCTTTATTTCGCCGATGAAGCCCATGATCTCATTTCTCATTCTTATTGCTTCTCTGTAAGCCGCACCCGCATAATCGGTCTCATCGCAGCCTTCCTTCTTGTATGCGCACATGATACCGCGTGAGCTGTTCACAATACCGCCGAGGCCGTTCTTATCGAACGCCGCGGAAATATCCTCCGCCGATGCGCCCTGAGCACCGTAGCCCGGGATAAGGAAGAACAGCTTCGGGAACTTTCTGCGAAGCTCTGCGATCTGTTCAGGATATGTAGCGCCCGCTACTATTCCTATACCGCAGTAACCGTATTTGCCGGGAAGATCCTTGCCCCATGCCGTACACATCTTTGCCATTTGTTCATATACCGGTACGCCGTTTATCTTTTTGTCCTGAAGCTCGCCGGAGGAAGGATTCGAGGTCTTTGCCAGTACGAATATACCCTTATCGTAGGTCTTGCATATCTCTGTAAGCGGCTTGATGCCGTCGGAGCCGAGGTATCCGTTTACCGTGAGGGCATCACCGAGGAAGGGTTCAAACTCTTCGTTCCCTACCTTAACCTTGCCGAGATGTGCGGCGGCGTAAGCTTCCATTGTGGAACCTATGTCGTTGCGTTTTCCGTCGGTTATCACGAACATTCCCTTGGAACGGGCATATTCCTGCGTTTTATACAGAGTCTTCATACCCTGATATCCATACATCTCGTAATACGCGGCCTGCGGCTTTATTGCGGGAACGATCCCACAGAGTGCGTCTATCAGTCCCTTGTTGTATTCGAGTATGGCTTTTGCGGCACCTTTAAGGTTCTCGCCGTGCTTGTCAAAAGCCTTGGCTTTGATAAAATCCGGCACATAATCCAGCTTCGGGTCGAGTCCGGCAACTGTGGGGTTCTGTTTGGCAGCGATCGCTTCCATTAGTCTGTCGAGTGACATATCTGTTTTCCTCCGTCGTTATCAGTTCTTATCTTCGTAAACTACCTTGCCGTTCACGATAGTATATTTTACCTTGCCTTTGAACATCATGCCCTTGAAGCAGGTGTTCTTCGACTTTGAATGAAGTTTCTGGGGTTCAACGAGCCATTCCTTGTTCAGATCGACTACCGCGATATCGGCTACCGCGCCGTTCTTTATCAGGCCGCCTTCAAGGCCGAGAATCAGTCTCGGGTTCTCACACATCATACGCACTATCTGGATCAGTTTCATCTGTTTGGTATGGTAGAACTTTGTCAGCGTCGCTGCCAGGGATGTTTCAAGGCCTACGACACCATTGGGAGCCTTGTAGAAATCAGCCTTTTCTTCCGCGGTATGAGGCGCGTGATCGGTTACGATGCAGTCGATTGTACCGTCGCATACAGCGGCGGAGATCGCTTTCATATCCTCCTCTGTACGCAGCGGAGGGTTCATTCTGTAATCCGCGTCGCGGGTAAGGAGTCTGTCCTCGGTGAGTGTAAAATAATGCGGTGCCGTCTCACTGGTCACCATTACTCCGCGTCTGGTGGCAAAGCGGATAAGATCGACAACTTCCTTGGTGGAGACGTGTGCTATGTGTATCGGAACTTCGAGATCGTTTGCGAGCTGTATCTCACGGGCAGTCATTATATTCTCGCTCGTTCTGCTCATTCCTCTGACACCGAGCTCTACAGAAACAACGCCGGCATTGATTATACCGCCCTTGATTATGTCCGGATCCTCGCAGTGAGAGATAACTTTAAGTCCGGCGTAATGAGCGTCTATCATTGCACGTCCCATTGTGTGCGCATTGGTCACGGGCTTTCCGTCATCGGACACGGCTACACAGCCTGCGGCCTTCAGTGCCTTGAAATCGCAGAGTTCCTCACCTTTAAGGCCTTTCGTTATCGCACCCACGGGATATACCTTGATCTTAGCATCCCTGGCCTTGTCAAGTATATATTTAATTACTTCTGGGTCGTCCGCAACAGGATCGGTGTTGGGCATACAGGCGACAGCGGTGACTCCGCCTGCGGCGGCAGCCTCACAGCCTGTGATTATGTCTTCCTTATGTGTCTGACCGGGATCGCGGAAATGAACGTGCATATCGCATATACCGGGAATGACTGCAAGCCCGGCGCAGTCAATCACCTGATCGGCATCGCAGTCTATATTTGCTGCGACCTGCGTTATGATGTTGTCTTCGATAAGAACATCGAAGTCTCCTTCGAGCTTGTTAAAGCTGCTGACTACATGACCGTTTTTCAGTAATAGCTTCATAATGTACTCCAATCCGCATTTATTTATTGATTGCCATCATTTTATTATACAATATTTAAAAGGATTTTTCAACACCTTATCCGGTTTTATCATTATTTCGTCATTTTGCACAACAAACTTAACTCATTCTCTGCGGCTATAAAAAAACGAGTGAATAAATCACTCGTCATTTTTTATTGGGATAACTCATAAGCACGCCTTGTGCAGGCTGCACAAGCCGCGTTCACATCATCGGTAAGTCTGCCCTCATAGAGCTTGTCAAGTCCGGCGATAGTTGTGCCGCCGGGAGACGACACCTGCTTTATGAGCGCATCAACGGTCATACCGGAACTCGTCAGCATCTCTGCCGAGCCCTTGAGCGTTGCGGCGAAAAGACGCAGCGCAGCGCCCTCGTCAATGCCGTTGGCGCCAGCATAGTCTATGAAACCTTTAGCGAAAAGATAAATAAAGGCGGGAGAACTTCCGTTTATGCAGATGATCTCTTTCATCTTGTCTATCGGTATAACTTCCGCGATGCCGCAGCTCTCGATGACGGACTTCGCAAAAGCGAATTCTTCATCGGTGGTGCGGGAGTCTGTGGACATTGCACTTGCACCCATTCCCAGCATCATGGGGGTGTTGGGCATTACCAGAACAACCTTGGCATCCGGTATCGTGCGGCTTCTTATGAACTGCTCGGAAATACCTGCGCAGATAGATATGAATACCGTGTCCGCAGTCACGGAGCCCTTTATCTCGTCGAGGACCGCTCCGAGAACCTGCGGCTTCACAGCCAGCAGTACATATTTACAGATTGAAACAAGCTCGGAAGCACTCGAGCAGGGCTTCGCCGGAACAGCGGCCAGCTTTTCAGCGTCCTTGTCGTAAGCATAGACTTCAGCAGAACAGCCGTTTGCAGCTATACCTTTTATTATCGCGGAACCCATGTTTCCTGTGCCTATAAATCCTAATTTTTCCATATCAGACACCGCTTTCAGTTTTCTTTTGTTTCTTATGGGCTTTTACCTTCACGTTCGGGAATATCCTCTTATACGCAGCAAGTATCGGGAACAGTATCACCAGCAGGAGCAGGCAGTCAACCGGCAGCTGTATGGCGTTTTTAGCAAGCCTTACAGGGTATGAGGCTATCAGTGAATCTGCTGTCATATAACCGGAAACCACAAAGGCTATCGGAGTAAGTATCAGATTGCAGGCAACGACTACTATCACCTTGGACAGAACTACCGCTGCGGACGAACGAAGGTCGCCCTTGTCTTTCCTGCCGCTCATTATCATGATGCCGAAAAATAGTCCGTACAGGAAACCGACTATCACAGCAATGATCTTAAGGGGCGGGTCCGTGAATACAGCGGCGAGTTTCACGAGCTTTTCATTCGAGGCTGCGAGCCCTTCCAGCCCCATGCCGAAAAGGAACACGATGCCTACGAAAACAAGAGCCGTTATGACTCCGGTTATCAGACTTTTCAGTATGATCTTTCCCGTATCTTTCCGGGCATTTTCGGTGATCAGGTTGTTACGCAGCCTGAGAGGCTTGAGATCGTAAAGGAATATGCCGTAGATCATGGCTCCTATAGCTTCTATAAGCGTGAACAGCGGACTGAAACCACCGTCCGAACTCATCATGAAGCCGATAAGGTCAGTCACAACGCCAACGAGGAATGCGACCGTAGGGCCGTAAAGCATACCCACTGTTGCAAGCGCAAGGTATGCGAAGGTTATTTTCAGATCGGCCGATATCTTTATCGACACCATTTTAAGAACAATGTCAAGTGCGATCAGAATACCTGTCACAGTGATACAGCGGAGCGATCTGAGCTCCATAGCCGATCTGCCGAATTTTTCAAAAAAGTTCATACATTTACCCTCCTTATAAATCAGACTATACATAAAAGACGGATAAAGTATGAAACTTTCGGATCATTCATGTACAGCGAGATGCGAAGACCGCACCGCAAGCGTTCGGCGCTTTTCGTCGCTGTGCCAACTCTCCGTACACAGCGCACTTAACGCACGGTCCTCTACTCTGTAGCGGCGAACCGCTGAAGAAAACGGTCCGCCGATGATGATTATATTGCTATTTCATTTGCGATATGATAGAGATCCTTCGGGAATTCCTTGGTCATCTTGAGAGCTTCCTGAATGTCTACGTCTATCACTTCGCCATGCTGAAGGCCTACGACTCTGTTGCCGATGCCCTTAGAGAGAAGTTCAACGGCATAGTAGCCCATTCTGCTGGCTTCAACTCTGTCACGGAGAGTCGGAGCACCGCCTCTCTGAACATGACCGAGTATTGTAGCACGGCAGTCTATATGTACATGTTCCTGGATCTCCTCGGCGATCTGCTGAGAATTGCCGATACCTTCGGAAACCACGATGATGAAGTGGTTCTTGCCGGCTTTGCGGGAATTCTTTATCTTCTCCGCAACGTCGTTAAGGTCATAGGGCATTTCTGTAGTAATGATAGCGGTCGCGCCGCAGGCGATACCGGTGTTGAGCGCGATGTATCCAGCTCTTCTGCCCATTACCTCGACTACCGAGCATCTGTCGTGGGAGCTTGCAGTGTCTATGAGCTTGTCAATGAGCTCCATAGCAGTATTCATGGCTGTATCATAGCCTATGGTATATTCGGTCATTGCTATATCATTGTCGATAGTTCCGGGGAGACCTATGCAGGGTATGCCCTCAGCGGAAAGATCTGCCGCGCCTCTGAACGAACCGTCGCCGCCTATTACCACGATGCCTTCGATGCCGTTATCTATGCAGGTCTGTTTTGCCTTGAGAATACCGGGCTTTTCCTTGAATTCAAGGCATCTGGCGGTATAAAGCATGGTGCCGCCGCGCTGGATTATATCGGAAACGCTCGTGATCTCGAGAGGACGGATATCACCGTTGATAAGTCCGTTGTAGCCTCTGTAGATACCGACTACCTCTATACCTTTCTGGATAGCCGATCTTACGACCGCTCTGATAGCGGCGTTCATTCCCGGCGCATCACCGCCGCTTGTTAACACACCTATCTTCTTTATCATTTTCAATTCCTCCGTTTATTCCGGCAGGCATATATCAATGCCCGCATTTATTACAATTTTACTATAATAACAACAAATCGTCAAGTGATTTTTCAGCTAAAACAGACGATTTCCGAAAAAACGACTTTTTTCACAAAAAAAGATACCTCATTCAGCATCTTTTTAATAGATTTTCAGACAAAAGCAGCTTTCACAATGTGCTGAAAATATGTACGTTTACTGTTTTTCCCGCAGTTCTGCCGCAAGCTTTGTAAGGCGCTCAAAACGATGGTTCACGCCGCTGCGGCTTATTTCGGGCTGTACCAGCTTTCCGAGATCCCGCAGAGACATATCCGGGTTTGCAAGCCTCAGCTCCGCTATTTCGCAGAGTTCTTCCGGCAGCTTGTCCCTGCCAAGCTTTTCAAAGATGAACGCTATGTCATCCAGCTGCTTCGCCGACGCTCTGGCCGTTCTGTCAATGTTTGCGGTCTCGCAGTTCACGGAACGGTTTATATTGCTGCGCACTTCCTTGATGATCTTGATGTTCATGATCTCCATTGCGCAGCGCATTGCTCCCATATATGTCAGGATATCGGAAATATTCTCGCTGTTCTTGCTGTACAGGAAAGCCGTCCTGCCTCTGCGCGAGATATTTATCGTCATTCCGTGTTCAGTTATCAGCCTGTGAAGCACAGCGCATTTTTCTTCCGAGTCCGGCATTATTTCAAGGTGATAGCCGGCTTTCTGTATGTACACATTGCCACAGGCAATGAACATTCCGCGCAGGAATGTACCGGTCTGTTCATCGCTGCCGTCTGTAAGCGAGCTGTCTGTACCGACGGAACCGATGCCGGTGAGCTGTGTGCTGACGCTGTACGCCGTATCGGTCTTATGCTTTACCTCGGCAAGCACAGCCTGATATTTCCTGAGTTCACGCTTCACATAATGCGCGAGCTTTCTGTCGTGCGTCACGAATTGTCCTCCGCGTAAACCGTACAGAATACCGTACCGCAGAGTATCCTTCATTTCTTCGGACGTTTCATATTCACACAATTCCTGTTTTACTTCATTCGAGAAAGACAATCTCTCACCCTTCCGCGGTCTGTATTTTTAAATCATAATGCTATAAGGTCGCAAATTCCGGCACTTATTTCTGTGCATCTCTGTGCAAAGCATGAACATTATAGCCTTTTTCATGCAGAAAATCATTGGTCATTTCCGCGAAGGTCACGCTCCTGTGCCTGCCGCCTGTGCAGCCGAATGCTATAACGAGCTGGCTCTTGCCTTCCGAAATATACTTAGGCACAAGAAATCCGATCATATCGAACAGCTTGTCCCTGAACTCCACCGACATTTCCGAGTTCATGACATAGTCGCGTACTTCCTTGTCCTCGCCGGTTCTGTTCTTCAGCTCCGGAACATAGAATGGATTCGGCAGGAAACGTACATCGAACACAAGATCCGCTTCGTCCGGGATACCGTACTTGAATCCGAAGGAAAGACAGCAAATCGCCATGCTGTCCGAGATGTTGTTCATAAACATCTTTAGCATGGTCTCCTTGAACTTCGCAGTCGTGGTATAGCTCGAATCTATGAAATAGTCCGACTTCTCGCGTATGGGCATAAGAATGTCGAACTCCTCGTCTATCGCTTTATCCAGATCTCCGCCGCATATATCATACAGGGGATGCTTTCTGCGCGTTTCCTTGTAGCGGCGCTTCACTACGTCCTTGTCGGCGTACAGGAACAGTATCTTGACATTCAGACCGTTCCCGCGCATTTCCGTAACATTCTGCCAGAATTGAAGAAAAAGCTCGCCGCCCCGTATGTCAACGACGACAGCGACTTTCTTTATCGACGAATTCTCTCCGCACAGATCCGCAAACTTCGGTATCAGCTGCGGCGGCATATTATCTATGCAGAAATATCCTATATCCTCCAGCACCTTTACCGCGCTGGATTTTCCGGAACCGGAAATTCCGGTAACTATCACAAATTCCATTTATCGATCACTCCACAGGAATTAGTTCACATTCGAGCTTAACGCCCGAATCCGCAAAAACCTTTGCCTGTATATCACTGATTATATCACACACGTCCTTGCAGGTTGCTCCGCCGCGGTTTATCACAAAACCGCTGTGCTTCTCACTTACCTGCGCACCGCCGCGGGTGTAGCCTTTAAGGCCGCTGTCTTCGATCAGCTTGGCCGCAAAACAGCCCTCCGGGCGCTTGAAGGTGCTGCCCGCGCTGGGATATTCGAGAGGCTGCTTATCGCGGCGTTTCTGCATGGTCTCAGCCATTTTCCCGGTTATCGCTTCAGGATCCCCTTCAGACAAGCGGAAGCAAACCGACAGTATCACCTTGTCCGAACCCGTGAACACGCTGCGGCGGTAAGACAGGTCCATATCCGCGGCTTCCATGCGCTTCACGCTGCCGTCGCTATCGAGATACTCGCAGTACACGACCACATCCTTCATCTCTCCGCCGTAGGCTCCGGCGTTCATATACAGGGCGCCGCCAGCCGAACCCGGTATGCCATATGCGAACTCAAGTCCCGTAAGTCCTGCGTCCCTGGCGGCATTGCAGACCTTTATGAGCGGAGCACCTGCTTCACAGATAAGGCAATTGCCCTCCCGCTTCACAGCGGAATATTCGTTTCCTATCAGTATCACTACGCCGCGGAGCCCACTGTCGGATATAAGAACATTCGTACATTTGCCGAATATATAGTATTTTATGCCGTTTTCCCTGCACGCGGTCACCAGTTCCCGGATACAGTCTGCCGAACCGGGCATCACAATGGTATCGCATACGCCGCCTATATTAAACGATGTATAGCCCGCTATCTTCTCGTTGTACAGTATCTTCGCGCCGTATCCGGCGGCTATCTCTGCTATTATACTGTGTTCCACAGTGAAATCCCCCATTATCAGTATTCTCTCACTGTAAAGTATATAGATAAGCGGCTCCTATTATTCCCGCATCATTGCCGAGCTTACAGATATCGAGCTTTGTCGAGCTGTTGGGGTCGATGCAGTAGCATTCCTCGGCGATGTACTTTATCAGCGGGTCGGTGAGGTTCTTTCCTTCCTTGCAGATACCGCCGCCGATAAGCAGGACTTCCGGCTGGAATATGTTCACCATATTGGTGAGGCCGCAGCCGAGATAATTGATATATTTGTTCACTACGTCCGTGGCAGTCCTGTCACCGGCACGGAACCCGTCAAACGCGGTCTTGCCGTCAACATTGTCCATGCTGCCGCCTGCAAGCTCCCACATCTTTGTGTTTTTGTCTTCCTGCATGGCTTCCTTTGTGAAATTTATAAGGGCAGTAGCGGAGGAATATGCCTCGAAGCAGCCCTTTCTGCCGCAGGAGCAGGGTCTGCCGTTGTACTCGATAACGGTATGCCCGACCTCGCCGCCGCAGAAATTGAAGCCTGTATAAATCTTGCCGTCGATGATTATGCCGCCGCCGACACCTGTACCGAGAGTTATTACGACAACGTTCTTATAACCCTTGCCGGCGCCGTTAACGACTTCACCGAACGCAGCGGCATTCGCGTCGTTCTCGACATATATGTGAGTCCCGAGCTTTTTGCCGAGTATCTCGCCCAGCGGGAAATTGTCGAAGCCGAGGTTGTTGGAATGGAGTACCACACCTGTGTTGCGGTTGGCTGTGCCGGGTGTGCCTATGCCGACGCTGTTCACGTCGGAGAGCTGTATATTCGCGGCCTCGCAGGCGAGTTTAACGCCCTCGGCGATGCTTTCCGCGATCTCCTCGCCCGGACGGGGCAGATTTGTCTTGATGTTTGATTTTCCGATGATATTGTAGTTCTCGTCAACTACTCCCACCTTGATATTTGTTCCTCCGAGATCTATGCCTATGTTGTACATTACTTTCTTTCCTTTCCTATTCTGTCGCTGCGTTCTTTTATGTAACCGAGGAACCGTTCCTCGGAAGAATTGACTATGAGTTCAGCCGGAAATCCCGTTTCGATGAGCAGATCTGCCGCCAGCGGAAATTGTCCGATATGTGTGTAGAAATGAGCGTCGGAATTTACGATGATACGGGTGCCGTGCTTCACACAGCAATCAAGTATCAGCTTATCCCTGTCACGAGAAACTCCGCCGCGCTCCAGCCTGCATTCGTTTATCTCAATAAGGCGTCCGAATGCTGCGCAGGCTTTTGTGACCTCATCGAAATCGTAGTCGTACTTCGGGGATTCCGAGTGACAGATCACATCCACATAAGGATTCTTCAGGACATTCAGATATGCTTTGGTGTGCTCGGACTTTATCGAAGGCCTGAACGTCTGAACATGGAACGAGGCGTTCACCCATTCAAGTGTGTCATATAATTGCAAGTCATAGTCCGGAATGTCCAGACTGCCGTCTGTGCCTATGATATTCGCTTCTATTCCCCTGAATATCCTGACGCCTTTCAGATAATCCGGCAGTATGCAGAGGTTGTCGAAATGCCAGATATCAGGGGCGTCCTGCATATTTATGCCATGGTCGGTCATACCGAGATATTTTATTCCGTGCTCCGATGCCCACTCTGCATTCTCGGTTATCGTGCTGTACGCGTGGGTCGAGGCAATAGTATGCGTGTGCATATCCGCCACAAAGCACAGTTCATTTGTATTTTCCAATTCTTCTGTTCCGTTCTTTTCTTTTTATTATTACGTTTTTATCTCCCCGCCGGAGACGGGGAGATAAGACTATGTTCAGTTATCACACATCATATTTAGTCACGGTGTCGGCACCTTCCATACTGAGACCAAGATTGTCAAGAAGGTCCTGCGCCGCGTTGTAGCCCATTTTTTTCTGTCTGTTGTTCATGGCGGCTACTTCAAGGATAACGGCAAGATTTCTGCCGGGCTTTACGGGGATAGTCAGGTATGGCACCTTAACGCCGAGTATCGACATATAATGGTTATCCATGCCCATGCGGTCGTATATCTTTTCGGGGTTCCACGGCTCGATCTCGACCACCATGTCTATCTTTTCAGCTACCTTTACAGCACCCATACCGAAGAGCTGACGGACATTTATGATACCGATGCCACGGAGCTCAAGGAAGTGCCTTATGTTGTCAGGCGAACTTCCGACAAGCGTTATGTTCGAGGTCTTGCGTATCTCCACCGCATCGTCCGCAACAAGTCTGTGACCGCGCTTAACCAGCTCTATTGCGGTCTCGCTCTTGCCGACGCCGCTGTCACCGAGGATAAGTACACCTTCGCCGTATATCTCGATAAGTACACCGTGTCTGGTGATGCGGGGAGCAAGGTTCAGGTTCAGGAAAGCTATCAGCTTCGCCATGAACGCAGATGTGCTCTCGTGGCTGCGGAGAACCGAAACTTCATACTTCTCGCCGAGGGGAACTATCTCCGGGAACGGATCAAGCCCGCGCGCGATAACGACAGCCGGGGGCTTCTTCGAGAACAGCGTCTCGAATGAGCTGCGGCGCTCTTCTTCAGTTCTCTGATCCATGAATGCGTACTCGGATTTACCGAGTATCTGGATTCGAGAACTGTCAAAATATTCATAGAACCCGCCAAGCTGGAGACCGGGGCGGTTCACATCACTGCTGCAAACGGTTATCTCCTCGGGCTTCTTTGGGCAATAGATCATTTCAAGCTCGTTTTCCCGGATTATACGGTCGAGCGTTACCGAAAACTCCTGCGGCATAATACAGTTCCTTTCATCAGTTGTTTACTGTATGCAAACACATACACATATATTATACTATATTTTATAAATTTTTTCAATCGTTTTTTTGTTTTTTTCTGAAATATTTTTTAACTGATATAAAGCAGTCCCCGGCAGTTGTAAAACCGCCGGGGACATTTTATTATTTACCGAATCTGAACCAGTCGAAATCGAACCGGCTGCCGGGCATGAACACGAACGACACATCGTTCTTTCCGACTATCGGCTCAATCGGGAAACCCTGCTCGTCATAGTCGTAAGTCTGCGGGAAATCAAGCAGCTGGGTGTGCTGATCGCCGTCTTCGCCTGTGTAGCGAAGCTGAATCGAATTCAGCGCATTGGTCGTCCTGCCGCTTATCGTGATCGTGCGTGCGCCTTCGCCGAAATCGAGACCTTTGAATGTAAGAATAACGTTATTGCCGATATCCTCAACTCTCGGTCCGCTTATCCTGTAATCGTCGCCGTATATCTCGTCGTTGTCCGAGGCTCTTATCATCTCGAATGCCCGGTCACACTGAACGAACTCAAAGCCGCCGAATATGATGTCCTGCGTGAATACGAACGCTACCGACTGCACGCCCTTTATTCTCTCGGGCAGATCGAACTCCTGCGGAGCGAAGCCTTCCCAATGGCCGTTTTTCGCGAATCCCACGGAGGTTATATGTCTGCCGCCGTTATCCGGATCGCCGAGCCAGATCTCGAGAGGAACTATCTCATCGTTATTTACGCCGCAGCTTATAATGATCTTCTCGGTTCCCGCCGATCCGAAGTCGATATTGTCAAAACCGAGCACGAATCTTTCGCCGCCTGTATGTACGGAGCCTTTTTCCGCAAGACTGTAAGCCTTGCTGCTGAATGAAGCAAAAGCAGCCGTAACGAACGAATACGCATCGTGCAGGTAGCTTCCGAAACCCTCGTTCGACATATTTATCTCCGAAACTATCTGCGGGATATCTGTTCCGTTTCTGCTGGTCGCCCGTATGATGTACGCGCCGTCGCCCTTTGCGGTTATCTTCGCGCCGTAGTCGGTGAGTTCCAGCTCGGAAAGACCTATCGGCGTGCCGTTCGGCAGCATACAGGTGAACTCGATATCCCTGTAATCCGCGTTCTCCGGGAAAAGTCTTGCTGTAATACCAGCCGTCGGATTATCCGGCTCGAGTACGCTGCGTGTCGAATAGAGCTCTATCTTGCGGAGCGGGATCTCCTTCTTGTATTCCGTAGTCTTCTTCGGGTAATATTCCCGTATTGCCGTGATACCCTCGGGCTTTTCACATTCGAGGGATGTAAAGGTCAGCACCTTGCCCCATAAGCCCTCGCTTTTCAGCGTAACCGTTATCTCACCGGGATCGAGAGTTGCCTGTATTATTGCAAGGAGCTTGCCGCTGAACAGGCGTCGGTTGTCGCCTTTGTAGCTGTCGCGGTCAGTGCTGTCGCCGTTGTCGAGACCGACCAGACGGGCTGCGCCCTCGACTTCGACTTTTATCCTGTTGTGCGCGTTTGCAACTGTTACGCCATTCTTGTCAACGACATTTATCTCGATAAATATGAGATCGCGGCCGTCGGCGTTCATCAGGTACTTATCAGGAACAGCATCTATGCTCTCGGCATCCTCGAAGGAGCATACAGTGTCGCGGGCGGCTTCTTTTCCGTCATCGTCATAGGCTACCGCTGTAATCGAGCCCTTTCTGAAACGAATGTTCCACTCACAGTAGAATTTATCACCGTGTCTGAAATCAACGTGCTGTTTGCCGAGGCTCCTGCCGTTCTGCATGAGCTCAACATCGCTCAGATTGGAGTATGTCCTCACTGATATCTCCTCGCCGATGTTGTGATCCCAGTATGGCATTATATGTACGAACGGATCAGCCGTCTTCCCTGCCCATACCGCTTTGTAGAGGTAGTAGGACTCCTTCGGGAAACCCGCCGTATCGACTATGCCGAAATATGAATTTTTGGTACTGTACGGCGTCGGTTCACCTATATAGTCAAATCCGGTCCAGACGAACTGTCCGCCGCAGTATTTCCTGTCGCGGTCTTCTATCAGGGCAGCTTCCGAATTCTTGCCCCAGCCGACTACACTGTTCCCGTAATCCGAGCACTGCATATCCGTGTGTGTGAGTATCGACTTGTTTGCCGGGAAATGGAATATGCCGCGGGAACGGACAGTTGATGCGGTCTCACTGCCGTATATGAACCAGTCGGGATATGCTTCATGATGTCCGTCATACAGATCCTCGGAATAGTTGTAGCCGGCAATCCTGATGTAATCTGCGACTTTCTGTGCGTTTTCCCAGCGCATATAGTTAGACCCTATCGTGCAGGCCGCGCTGCCATATCTGTCATAGAGATCTACCTCACGGCGAAGCATCTTCGCTACTTCAAGTCCCCGCTCGCTCATGTGGGTGTCAAGTATCTCGTTGCCTATGCTCCACATTATTACGCAGGGAGCATTCCTGTCACGGGTTATCCAGCTTTTAACGTCTTCCTTATAATGATCATCAAAGAAGCGTGCATAGTCGAACTCGGTCTTGGGTATCTCCCAGATATCGCTGAACTCGCTGTCGACCATTATACCCATTTCCGTGCACAGATCTATAACTTCGCGTGCAGGCATATTGTGAGCTGTTCTTATGGCATTGACGCCGTAGCTTTTCAATATGCGAAGCTGTCTGCGTACCGCGTGGACATTGACCGCGGAACCGAGTGCTCCGAGATCGTGATGCATACAAACTCCCTGGAGCTTCATAGGCTTTCCGTTCAGGATAAAGCCCTTGTCGGGGTCAAACTCTGTGGTGCGGAAGCCGAATACGTTCTCCGCAGTATCGATCACCGTGCCGTTTTCTTTCAGCTCGGTGACCAGCTTGTAGGAAACGGGCTGCTCGGTGTCCCAGAGCCCCGGATTGACGGCATAGAATGCCGAACGCGAGAAGCCTCCGGTCTGTTTTCCGGTGACCTCGGCGCATTTCCGCCCGAGACTGTCAAGGACACGGTGTTTTACTGTGCAGTCCCCGCCGGTGCTTTCGGTCTCTATAATTACTATCCATTTGTCGGTATCGCCGTACTTTCGCGCAGACACATAAACACCGTTCTCCGCGATATGAGTCTTTGATGTTTTACGCAGCCGGACACTTCTGTAAATACCTGCGCCCGAATACCAGCGGCTGTTGGGCGACTGATAACGGACTCTGACAAAGATCTCGTTTTCTCCCTCACGGAGCTTGTCTGTTATATCCAGCGAGAAGCACGAATATCCGTATTTCCTGCCGCCCGCTTCTTCCCCGTTCACATATACGGTGCTGTCCATATAGACACCGTCGAAACGCAGGATATAAACATCGTCTTCGTTAAGTCCGCTCACAGTGAACTTCTTTCTGTACCAGCCGTCACCCGACTTATACAGATTATCCGTATCGCCGATGAGCCAGTCGTGCGGCACTTCGACCTCGTGCCATTCCTGCTCCGTCAGTGCGTCCGTAAGCTCTGAGCCGACTTCTTTCAGCATAAAGCTCCAGTTGTCATTGAAAAGTTTTTCCGACATAAGAAATCCCTTTCCCATTTATGAATTTATTTAATTATATATGTTTTTCCCGGTTCTGTACCGAATACTATCAGGCCTTTGCCGAGCCGGGCTTCAACCTTACTGCCGTCTTCACCGGTCACATCGGTCAGATCTGTTTTTACAACAGCCCATTCACCGTTCAGCGACTTTATCCGTATCTCTGTGACCCTGTGCTCCGACCATTCCGCGGAAACCTCATATCCTCCGCGGGCGCAGAGGCCTTCGAATCTGCCGGAAGCCCATCTTGCCGGTACAGCCGGGAGTACATTTATCGTGTACTCGCCCTCAGTATTGTACCATTCGTGGCTTTGCAGCAGCATTTCCGCTATTCCCGCGCTTCCGCCGAAATTCCCGTCTATCTGGAACGGCGGGTGGAAGTCCCAAAGATTCGGATATGTGCAGTCTGTCAGCAGGCCGCGCAGCAGCTTGTATGCTCTCTCGCCGTCCCCCGTTCTTGCACGGAGATTTATCTTGTACGCTCTCGACCAGCCCGTGGATTCGTCACCGCGGTCGTCCATCGTGGCTATCGCGGCTTTCATCAGATCGGGAGTATTGCTGTTTATGTGACTTCCCGGGTACAGGCTCATAAGATGTGAGAGGTGGCGGTGGTTCTTCTGTATCTTCGAGCGGTCGAATCCGGGTTCGTCTTCCTCGTACCATTCTTTCATCAGACCTGCTTTGCTTACCGAGAAAGGCTTGAGCATCTTTATCTGCTCCTCCACCTTGTCACGGAGTCCGCCGTCTTCTTCGTCATAGAAATTATGTGACAAACGCAGAAAGCTCTCGTAGAATTCAAGTATCAGCGACTGCTCATAGGTATTGCCTATCGTCACGGGGCCGTGCTCCGGCGAATATGTCGGCGAAGAAACAAGCCTCTGCTGTTTCTCGTCCCATATAAGCCACTGCGTGTAGAAACGCGCGGTCTCACGCATTATCGGATATATGCGTTTCATCATATAGTCTGTATCCTGCGTGAACTCGAAGTGATCTGCAAGATTCAGCATAAGCCACGCAACCGCAGCCGTTGACCAGCCCCAGTAAAAATCCCAGCCCGGAGATGTCCAGCCGAAAGGATTCGCCTGTGTATGGGCTATCCAGCCGTTTTCCGGATGTCCGGCATCGGAAGCGATATTGTAATACTCTTTCGCTGTCACACGTCCGGGAGCGCGGAGACTGTCGATATAATCGACCAGCGGGATCGCGGTCTCGGCAAGGTTCGTGTTGTAGGCTCCCCAGTAATTCATCTGGAGGTTCACGTTTATATGATAATCACAGCACCACGGCGGCTCGTTGCTCTCGTTCCATACGCCCTGCAAATTCGCGGGAAGCGAGCCTTCACGGGACGAGGATATGAGCAGATAGCGGCCGTACTGGAAATACAGCGGTCCTAGTATATCAGCGGCAGTGCTGTCGCCTTCTCTGTACCGCGCAAGCAGCGTTTCAGCGTCCGGTATCTCTCCGGTCACACCGTTGAATGACAGCTTCGCTCTGTCATATAAAGAGCTGTAATCGCTGTAATGTTCTCTGTAAAGCTCATCGTAGGACATCCGGCCGGTGCGGGCCAGTGAACCCAACAGTACAGCGCCGCTCGGATCCGGATCTTCATACGGATCGTAGAGCTCCGACGTATTCTGTTTTCTGTAATGCGGATATTTATCCGAATAATCGGTGGCAGCGCTGAAATATATCTCAACAGTATCGGCGTTCTTCACTGAAATGCTTGTATCTGCCGTTTCAAGCTCTCCCCCGTCATGCTTTACCTGGAATGCCGCATAGTATCTCAGACCGTTATCTTCAAGCACACCGTGATAAGCAAGCAGATAAGGCATATTGCCCGGAATGCTCACCATTCCTCCGGAACGCAGCTTACCGAGCGACAGTGTAATGTTCACACTGCCCGGAGCATCGGCGGAGAAGCGGAACGCGATAAGTCTCGAGGGATACGAAGCGAAGGCTTCTCTCGTGTGTTTCACGCCGTTGTGCCTGAACGTACAGGTATAAAGGGACTTATCGAGATCAAGGCATCTCTCATAGTCCGTAATATTCGTTTTATTAATTCCGGGGAAATCAAAAACAGCGCTGCAAAGGCACTGATAAGCTCCGTAGCCCACGTCCGTCCGGCATGTGAGCTCCGGGAGCAGCGAAACAGCTTCATCGTATCTGCCGGCGGCAAGGAGCTCCTGCACCTTTCTCACGGACTTATATGCATTCTCACGGTTTCCGCCGTTATAATCGGGGCGCGCCGGTGAGGGGCCGCCCGTCCAGAACGTCTTTTCATTAAGCACGACAGTTTCACGTTCTGTGCCGCCGAAAAAAGTTGCGCCCATATATCCGTTGCCTATGGGCAGGCAGGTGCTTTCCCACTTTCCGGGGTCACCTTCTGTACGGAATGATATCTTGTTCTTTATAGTCTTCATATTATCAGTCACCGGTAGTTTCCCGCAGTATAAGGCTGTGCGGGAGCATATAGGTAGAAGTGTCGGGGGTATCGGTCTTCATGTTGTCTATCAGCTTTTCGATGACCAGCTTTCCCTGCATGAAGCAGGGCTGGCGGACCGTCGAAAGATGCGGTATGAATATATGCGAGTATTGGATATCGTCAAAGCCGAAGAAAAGCACTTCCTTCCCTATATCTATACCGGCGGAAAGTGCGTGATTCATAGCGCCTATGGCAAGCATGTCGGATATTGCAAAAATGGCATCAGGCTTATTGGTGAGACTCATAAGTTCTTTGCAGCCGCGTGTTCCGGAGTCTGCGCCGTAAGTTCCGTAATATACCAGCGAAGGGTCATAGGGTATGCCGTTTTCCTCCAGCGCCTGGCGGTAGCCGAGTTCGCGGTCCACTGAGGACTGGGCTCTCTGGGCTGTAGTTATCAGGCCTATGCGCCTGCGCCCTTTGTTTATAAGGTAATTGACCGCATCCTTGCCAGCCTGCACGTTATTTATCGTTACGGTCAGCGCCTTGCAGCCTTCAAGGCGCTCAAGGCACATGGCGAGATTATGGTTCGCAGCAAGCCCGGAAATGGTCTCTGCATCGAGTTTGGGTCCCAGAAGTACAGCGCCGTCAACGGAATGGGAAAACAGCATACCGAGAAGGTGCATCTCATGCTTCGGATCGTCTCTTGTGGTGGCTATAAGGACATCGTAGCCCTTGGACATGGCAGTCTCTTCCATTCCGCGTATTACTTCGGAATAAAAGCTCTGCTCCGTTGACGCAATTATGGCGAGGATACGGCGGGTCTCGCTCTTACGCAGATCACGGCCCAGGAAATTCGGACTGTAGCCAAGCTCCTTTATGGCCTTATTCACCGCCTCCACTGCGTCTTCAGACACGTTGGACTTATGATTGAGCACGCGGGAGACTGTTGCTATCGAAACATTGGCTTTGTGCGCCACATCTTTTATTGTTACACTCACTTCAAGATCACTTCCCGAAACATAATTTTTTGACCTGTACCGCTGAAAACAATTTCAGGGCATTATAATACTTATAAATTATACCATATCATAGTATATCTTATCAATATGCACAATAAACAAATTTCTTTGGTAGTTTTGATATCGTGCGGTCTGTCAGTGAGTATGAACGGAGTCAGGGGATTTGTGCAGTTCTTACTATATATTCCCTTAAAGTTTGTGCAAAATGTTAATTTACAAATTTTCGTTTTTTACTTAAAATTATAAATATAAATTAGTTATCCGAAAGGTGGCTGACTATGAGCAAGAAAAATGTCACCATGAGCGACATAGCAAAGGAAATGGGTGTAAGCACCGTTACCGTATCAAAGGCGCTGGGCGACAAGGACGGCGTCGGAAGCGAGCTCCGTGCGCGTATCAAGGAAAAGGCTCAGGAGATGGGTTATCTGCTGCCGGGTTTCTCGAAGCTCCCGAAAGAGAACCTTACGTTCAGCATCAGTATAGTTGTGGCAAAACACTTTATCCAGGACGCAAGCGCATATTACTGGGTAGTTTACAGATATATCGTGGAGCTTTTGCAGAAGCAGAACTACTACGGCATACTCGATGTCATCTCCGAAAATGACGAAGCGACCTGCGAGATGCCGAAGTCCGTTACCGACAAGAAGGCCGACGGCATCATAGTCCTCGGACAGTTCTCGAACACCTACGTCAATGCCCTGCTCACGCTTGAAGTGCCTACCGTATTTCTCGATTTCTACAGCGCCCGCAACGATGTGGAGACCGTGCTGACGGACAACTTCTTCGGCTCCTACACAATAACGAATTATCTGATCACAATGGGTCACCGCAGGATCGGCTTTCTGGGTTCTATCAACTCGACATCGAGTATTCAGGACAGATTCCTCGGCTACTATAAATCCCACCTTGAAAACCGCCTGCGCATAAATCAGGCGTGGGTAATCGAGGACAGAAAGCAGGACGGCATAGGATTCAGCGAATACGCCCTGCCCTCCGAACTGCCGACGGCCTTTGTATGCAACAGCGATGAGGCAGCCTATAATCTTGTGAACCAGCTGAAAGCCCGTGGACTGAAAGTGCCTGACGATATTTCAGTGGTAGGATATGACAACCATATCTATTCGACTATCTCAAATCCGCGCATCACGACTATTGACGTAAACAGCTATGAAATGTCCGGCCGCGCCGTGGATATTATAATCCAGAAGATACATGACAACGGCTACAAATGCGGACGCATACTGATAACCGGAAAGCTCGTTGAAAGGGACAGTGTGAAAAGACTGAAATGATAAAGATAACTGATACACATTCACATTATGACGATGAGGCTTTTGACACCGACAGATATGAGCTGCTGGAGCGGCTTCTGTCGGAATCCTGCGAAAAAATAGTCACTCTCGGCTGCGATATCGGAAAAAGCAGAACGGCACTGGAAATCGCTGAAAGATTCGATAACGTGTACGCCGCGGTAGGCATTCATCCCGAGAACTGCGGAGAACTTGAATACGACTGCCTTACGGAGCTGAAAGAGCTTGCCGCGCACCCGAAGGCTGCCGCTATCGGGGAGATCGGTCTCGATTATCACTGGGAACCTTTCGATAAGGAAAAGCAGATACGTTTCTTCCGCGGACAGCTGGAACTTGCAAAAGAGCTGGATATGCCGGTATGCGTACATTCAAGGGACTCAACGAAGGACATAACGGATATTCTACGCGAATACAGGCCGAACGGCGTGATGCACTGTTTTTCCGGCAGCATTGACACAGCGCGGGAAATATTGTCTTTCGGCATGATGATAAGTTTCACCGGGCTGCTGACATTCAGGAACGCCAAAAAGGCAGTCGAAGCGTGCAGATATATTCCCATGGACAGGATCATGCTTGAGACCGACTGCCCTTATATGACGCCTGTTCCGCACCGC
The DNA here is from genome assembly GCA_016282095.1 of Ruminiclostridium sp. GTDB lineage: Bacteria > Bacillota > Clostridia > Oscillospirales > Ruminococcaceae > Ruminiclostridium_E. The sequence continues at coordinate 26,356 of JAEEJW010000061.1, forward strand.
GGAGAACGCAACGACAGCGGTAATCTGATCTATACCGCTGAAAAGCTGGCAGAGATCAAGGGACTTACCGTAGAGGAGACCGTAAGGATATGCAACGAGAACGCCGAAAGATTTTTCGGCTTCGGAAAGAAAGGATAAACAATGGAAAGCGACGGGCAAAAACGAAGGATAAAACCGGCAGAGATACTGCTTTTCCCACTTATATTGCTTAACAAAGGGCTTACGTTCCTGCTCAGGAAGGCTATCGGCGGGAATTACGGCGAAGATGTGACAGAGGACGACATAATGTCCATGGTAGATGCCGGAAATGAGAGCGGTACTATCGAGGACGATCAGGCAGAGCTGATAAGCAACGTCTTCGAATATAATGATCTGCGCTGCGATGACGTAATGACGCACAGAGTGAACATAACTGCCATAGACATAAACTCTACACTCGACGACATAATCTACCTCGCACTGGACAAGGGTTTCTCGCGTATACCGGTGTATGAGAAAAGCGTCGACAGGATAATCGGCGTTATAATCGTAAAGGATCTGCTGTGCCTTATCGGCGACGACGATCTTGCCTCATTCAACATAATGGACTTCATCCGCGAAACGGTCTATGTCCCCGAAAGCTGCACCTGCAGCGATGCATTCAAGATAATGACCAACGCAAAGGCCGGTATGGCTGTGGTCATTGACGAATACGGCGGTACAGCGGGCATTGTCACGCTGGAGGATATCATCGAATCGGTAATGGGAAACATTCAGGACGAGTACGACTCGGAAAGCGCGGAGATCAGAAAGATCGGAGCGGATAAATACGAAATAAGCGGCGAGGCCGACCCGGATGAGGTGCTTGAGCTGTTCGGCCATACACTGCCAGAGGATCACGACTACGACACAATATCGGGGTTTGTTATCAGCCTGCTGGAATATGTTCCGGAGGATCTTCCCGAAGACTCGGACAAAAAGCCGCATGTGGACTACAAGGACATACGCTTCGTGATACTGTCCGTGAACGACAAATGCATCGAACGACTGATAGCTTTCAGAATATCCGGATAAACATTAAGCTCCCGCTGAGAACATTCAGCGGGAGCTGTTATTATTTATACTTGTAGAGGGATATCTTCTCAAAACCGTCAAGCAGATCGTCGGACATACCGAAAGCCGCGGATACCCCGCGTGCCACACATTCCAGAGGATTATCGGCGACATAGCATTTCACATGGATCTCCTGCGTTATCGCCTGAGCAAGTCCGCCCAGCAGTGCGCCTCCTCCTGTGAGGACTATGCCGTTCTCATGGATATCGCCGACAAGCTCCGGAGGCGTGACTTCGAGCACTGCCCTGATGCCGTCGATTATCTCCATTACCAGCTCTGCCACTGCTTCGGCAACGTCGAGGTCGGATATATCCATTGTAACAGGCAGCCCCTTTATCAGATGTCTGCCCTTTATCTGCATCTTGTTCTCTCCGGTAGGGTCGTAGACATTCGCTATGGTTTTCTTGATGTTCTCGGCTGTCTTTTCTCCTATCAGCAGCTTGTATTTCTGCGAAACATACCTGATGATAGCGTCGTCGAACTTATTGCCTGCCACCTTTATGGACTCGGACTTTACTATGCCGTTGAAGGACACCACGGCTACATCCGCGGTTCCGCCGCCGATATCAGTCACCATATATCCGTTGGGTTTCGAAATATCTATTCCCGCACCAAGAAGCGCTGCGATAGGTTCTTCGATTATATACACCTTACGGGCTCCAGCGGACAATGCCGCCTCGACTACCGCCCTCGTCTCTACATCGGTGACAGAGGACGGCACGCAGATTATGATGCGGGGCTTCAACAGCATACTGCCGCTCACTTTGCGTATGAACTCCGAGATCATTGCCTCAGCCATGATGTTATCGGAGATCACGCCGTCCGCGAGAGGCTTTACGGCGACTATATACTCCGGTGTCCTGCCGAGCATCCTGTATGCTTCGGCACCGACGGCGAGCACCTGCTTTTTCTTCTTGTCATAAGCTACGACGCTCGGTTCATTTATCACTATTCCCTTGCCGCCGACAGTGATTATCGTGTTGGCAGTGCCAAGGTCAATGCCTATATCTATCGAACTCATTATTCTTGCAGATCTCCGTTCCTTAAATCCAAGTGCTTTGCTCTTTCGAGAAGAGCGCTTTTTTCGTTCTCACATTTTTCGTCTATCACAAGCTCCAGAAGTGTGTTCAGTGCTGTGCCTATATCACGTCCCGCAAGGCCGATCTTTTTCATATCGTTCCCGTTTACGGCAAGATCTTTAAGAGAAAAGCACTCCTGCTCCGCGAGCACTTCACGCGCCGTTTTTTCCGCGGCATGATAAGTCTCTATACGGCCGCGGCAGCCGGGAGCTTTTCCCATATCGTCGGCGATGTGTACCTTTATCATATCGAGGAACATTTCATCGCCGTATCTGTTCATGTAGCGCTTTATAAGATTCTTTCTGTTTTCTATCGGGATGTCGTGGGTCTCTATGAGCTTCATCACTTTTTCCGATATTTCATTCCCGTATTTCAGCCGCTTCAGGAAGCGTTCCGCAACAGCCATGCTGCCTTTTGCGTGACCCTTGAAATGCCCGACTCCGTCAGAACCGAGAGTAAAATATGCCGGTTTTCCGATATCGTGGAGCAGCATCGTAAGCCGCAGATGCGGCTCGGGTTCTATGGCGGCGACTGTCGCTACGATGTGCTCCAGCACATCCCGGTCATGATACTTCGTGCGCTGCTCGAAGCCGCGGCATTCCGCGAACTCCGGCAGGAATACTGATATAACGTCATAAAACTCCCGCAGGACATCGCAGCAGTTACCACAGAGCATCCTGCTGAGCTCCGCAGCGATACGCTCGCCTGCGATGTTTTCGAGAAGCTGTCTGTTTCTGTGTATTGACTCAGCGGTTTTGAGTTCGATCTTCAGCGAATAGCAGGACGCGAAACGCAGCGCCCGCAGTATGCGCAGTCCATCCTCTTCAAAGCGCCGGTCGGGGTCTCCTATTGCACGGACTATGCCTTTCTGAAGGTCATTCCTGCCTCCGAATATATCGACTATCCCGACTGCCGGATTATAGGCCATCGCATTTATCGTGAAATCCCGACGCCGGAGGTCTTCCGCCAGCTTCGTGGTGAACGTTACGTTCTCCGGGCGGCGGTTATCGGTATATTCGCCGTCTATGCGGTAGGTCGTAACTTCTATCGGCATACCGTCCGATATAACAGTCAGCGTGCCGTATTTTATCCCGGTCTCTATGACCCGGAAGTCTCCGAATACGCGCTTCATCTCTTCCGGAGTTGCGCTCGTCGTAACATCGAAGTCCTTCGGTTCGATACCCAGCAGAAAATTGCGTATACAGCCCCCGACGGCGTAGGCTTCATAGCCATGATCATTCAGGCGTCTTATGACCGCAGCTGCATTTCCGGGAAGCGTGAAATTATTCATCTGTCATCTCTTTGATTATCTTATTTGCTTTTTCATAGATCGTTTCCGGATTTTCGCCGACAAAGAAACTGCCGCATTCGTAAAGCAGTTTTCCGTTCACCATTGTGCGCTTGACGTTCTGCTTGCTGCCTGCATATACGATGTTCTTTGCTATATTATTGAGAGGCTGCATATTCGGCTGATGCAGATCGATCTCAATGATATCTGCCTTCTTGCCGACCGCGAGGACATCACAGTCGTAAAGACGCATGGCATAAGCGCCGTTCACACAAGCCATTTTCAGTACTTCTGCCGCGTCGCAGGCCTCGGCGTCAAATTCTTTTACTTTCTGGAGAGCGGTGACAAGGAACATCTCGCGGAACATATCAAGGCAGTTGTTGCTTGCGGGGCCGTCGGTACCTATCGCTACCGGTATTTTCTCATTCAGGAAACGGCATATCGGAGCCACGCCGCTGGCGAGCTTGAGATTCGACGCGGGATTAGTAACCACGAACAGTTTCTTTTCCCTGAATATCTCAAAGTCATGTTCGCTCATCCATACACAGTGATATCCGCCGCCGCCGTAATTATACATTCCTATGCTGTCGAGAAGTTCGGTAGGTGTCTTGCCGTAGCGCTCGAGGCATCCGTCCACCTCATTCTTCGTTTCGGAGCTGTGAACAAATACGGGCAGTTTTCTTCTGTTCGCCAGATCGGAGAGCTGCTGCATAAGTTCAAGGCTTGTGGTGTACTCTGCGTGGAATCCGAGATGATATGATATAAGCGGATCAATGGAGCTGTATTTGTCATAGTCGAGTTCCATCTGCTCGACGCTGCCGCCGAAATTGTTCATCGAGTCGCAGAGTACGGTGCGGAATCCGCTGTCTATGCTGGCGTTAACGATCGCTTCTGTCTTCATATACATATCAAAGTTCGCGGTAACGCCGCTGGTGAGATATTCGAGTATGCCGAGCCGCGAGAGCCAGTATACGCGGTCGGGAGTAAGCTTGGCTTCCATGGGGAATACACGGTTGTACAGCCATTCCTGTAACGGCAGGTCATCTGCGAACGAGCGCAGGAACGTCATCGCCGTATGTGTGTGGGCGTTCTTGAAGCCGGGCATAAGTATGTTGCCGCTGCAGTCTATCTCTTTGTCGAAAACTTCCGTACCCTTTTCACCGCCGATATAGGATATCTTATCGCCGTCTACATGAAGTTCTCCCTCGGTGATATTTATTCCGTCAGCCATTGTAAGTATGCGTGCATTGTAAAATCTTGTCTTCATTACTCTTTTCCTTTCGTTATCTCAAGTTCTTTGCAGCACCATTCTTCATCGTAAAAGAAGAATTTTTCCGATACACCCGTATCTCTGAATCCCGCAGACAGGTAACAGCCGAGCGCCGGCTTGTTTTCTGCGAATACTCCGATAGTCACTTTTTCAGCTTTCATTATGTCGAACGAATAGCGCAGCGCAAGAGATATCATTTCCCTGCCCAAGCCTCTGCCGCGTTTCCTGTCGTCTATTATCACATATCCGAACCTTACCGTGTCTATATTGCCGGACTCCGGGAAGCGTATATTTATGTGACCCGCTATGCCGTCCTCGTCATAAGCGGTGAAATGAAAAACATCTGCGGCGCCCTCCGAATTATCATACTGGTCGTTCAGGTCTGCCGCCGTTATCGGGTAATGGTCAAACCTGTCCGCGCACCAGAACCGGAATGAACGCTCGTCCTTTATCCAGCCGGTAATCGCTTCGGCATCGCTTTTTCTGTACGGTCTTAATCTTAACATTGCCTGTCCTTTCCGAATAATGCCGGTATGCTTTCGGTATAGGGGTATCTGCAGATACCCTTTTCCGTTATTATCGCAGTGATAAGCTCCGCGTCGGTCACATCGAAGGCGGGATTGTAGCACTTCACAGATGCCGGAGCCATCGGTTCCCTGTAAAACTTCGACTTTATCTCTTCGGAGTCGCGCTCTTCTATCTTTATGTCCGCGCCTGTACCGCACTCCATATCTATCGTCGATGACGGGCAGAACACATAGAACGGTATTCCGTAATGCTTTGCCAGCACCGCAACTCCGCTGGTGCCTATCTTGTTTGCCGTGTCGCCGTTGGCCGCAACCCTGTCACAGCCCACAAAGCAGGCATTTATCTTACCTTGCTTCATCACTATGCTTGCCATGTTGTCACATATAAGCGTCACATCTATTCCGGCTTTATCCAGCTCATAAGCCGTAAGACGTGCGCCTTGCAGGAGCGGTCTCGTCTCATCAGTGTAAGCATGGAATGTATAGCCTCTTTCTGCACCGAGAATAAGTGTACCGAGACCTGTGCCGTACAATGAAGTTGCCAGAGGTCCGGCGTTGCAGTGGGTGAGTATGCCGTCGCCGTCCTTAACGAACGTGAGACCATATTCGGATATGGCTTTGCACATGGCCACGTCCCTGTCCTGAATCGCAATGCTTTCTTTGCGCATAGCTTCCAGCATTCCCGCGATGCCGCCGTCCTTATGTTCCATAGCCGCGTTTTCTACGCGCCGGAGCGCATGGAAAAGATTTACAGCCGTGGGGCGCGAAGAATTGATATAAGCCGCGATGTTGTGCATTTCGGTAAGAAACTGCTCTCTGTCTGTTCCGCCGAGGGCATTCATAGTCACATACAGTCCCATTCCGGCACAGATGCCTATAGCCGGCGCTCCGCGGACTTTCAGAGCCTTTATCGCGTCGTAGAAGTCCTCGGGAGTTTTCAGCGTGATATGCTCCAGACGGTTCGGGAGAAGGGTCTGATCTATTATGACCACACTTTTTCCGTCATCTGCAAGAACTACATTTTCCGGTCTCATAGCATTCCTTTCACATCAAAGTATTTCGTATATGTTCTTTATCGAAGCGCGTATGAGCTTCTTGAACAGCGGAGCCGCCTTTTCCGAGGCTTCGATGACTTCCTGATGCGAAAGCGGATTTTCAGTAAGGCCGCAGCCGAGATTGCAGACACATGAGATACCGACCACTCTCATTCCCGCATGGTTGGCGGCGATAGTCTCGCAGGCGGTGCTCATTCCTATGGCATCGGCACCCAGCAGACGGCACATACGCACCTCGGCGGGCGTCTCGAAATTCGGACCTGTGAGCTGAATATAAACGCCCTGCTTCAGGTCAATGTCAAGCGTCTTTGCAGCCTTTATAACCTGCTCACGCAGCTGCTTATCGTATATCTTGTGCATATCCGGGAAACGGGTACCCAGTTCCTCGAAATTCGCGCCTATCAGCGGGCTGGGAACAAAATTGGCTATCTGGTCGGTGATAAGCATGAAGTCACCCGCAGTGAAGTCTGTGTTGCAGGAACCGCTGGCGTTGGTGACAAAAAGTACCTTCGCACCCATTAATTTCATCAGACGGGTGGGAAGCACAACGTCCTGCATCTGATAGCCTTCGTAATAGTGGACTCTGCCCTGCATTATCACTACCGGAACACCGTCCATGTATCCGAACACGAATCTGCCCTTGTGGCCGAATACCGTGGACTGCGGGAACCCATCGATATCCTTGTAGTCAAGCACGGCCTTTACGTCGATCTCATCGGCAAGGGCTCCGAGTCCCGAACCGAGTATAAGCGCGACCTCCGGTCTGAAATCTATCTTCTCTTTAAAACATTCATAGCATTTTGCAAGTTTTTCCTGTGGTGTCATAGCTTTTGTTCCTTTCCTGACATATCAGCTTTCTGAGTCCGCCGGAGCGGATATTCAATTTATTATATCATATATAGAAGAAAAAATCAATGGGAGAAGAGAAATAAAAAGCAATCAGAACTGTCCGGGACAATATCGGGGGCGCGGGCTCCGCGCTTATATCATATTTTCTTTGTTTTTTTCAATACCTTTGTCAAAAATAGTCCCGTTTTTCAGAAAATCCGGATTATAATTAAAAAAAGTCTTGAAATCGGAACGGTTTTGTAATATAATAGATATGTTATTGATTTTCTGAGGAAAGGACATTGAAATGGAAGCTGATAAAAAAATAGGATTTGACAACGATCTATATCTGAAAACCCAGTCTGAGCATATCCGCGAGCGGATATCCCACTTTGACGACAAGCTGTACCTTGAATTCGGAGGCAAGTTGTTCGACGACTACCATGCCTCGAGAGTCCTGCCCGGATTCATGCCGGACAGTAAACTCCGGATGCTGATGCAGCTCAAGGACGAAGCGGAGATCGTCATAGTAATAAACTCCGGCGACATCGAAAAAAACAAGATACGCGGTGACCTGGGCATCACCTACGATGTGGATGTTATAAGGCTCATAAGCGTGTTCCGCAAGAGAGGACTGTATGTAAGCAGCGTAGTCCTCACCCAGTATGAGAACCAGACTTCGGCCGACGCATTTGCCGAGCGCCTCAAGGCTATCGGCGTGAAGGTATACCACCACTACCGCATAAGCGGCTATCCTTCCAATCTGTCGCTGATAATGAGCGACGAGGGCTACGGAAAGAACGACTACATCGAAACGACCCGTCATCTTGTCGTTATAACCGCGCCGGGACCCGGAAGCGGAAAAATGGCGACCTGCCTGTCCCAGCTGTATCACGAGCATAAGCGCGGGCTCAATGCGGGCTATGCCAAGTTCGAGACATTCCCGATATGGAACCTGCCGCTGAAACATCCCGTTAATATAGCCTATGAAGCTGCGACTTCCGACCTGAACGATGTCAATATGATAGACCCGTTCCACCTTGAAGCTTACGGCAAGACAACGGTAAACTACAACCGTGATGTCGAGATATTCCCCGTACTCAACGCCATGTTCGAGAGCATCTTCGGCAAGTCGCCGTACAAATCCCCGACGGACATGGGCGTCAATATGGCAGGCAACTGCATCATCAACGATGATATCGTAAGAGAAGCAGCCAAGGAAGAGATCATCAGACGCTACTACATAGGTCTCTGCGATTGCCGCAAGGGTCTTATCTCCGAAGAAGAGGTATATAAACTGGAACTCCTTATGAAACAGGCCGGCGTTACCAAGGAAGACCGCAGAGTCGTTGCTCCTGCACTTGCCAAAGAACAGGCCACCGGAAATCCCGCGGCAGCTATGGAGCTTCCCGACGGAACTATCATCACCGGAAAGACATCGAACCTGCTGGGAGCTTCCTCTGCCCTGCTGCTGAACGCGCTCAAATACTTCGGCGGCATTGATGACGAAAAGCTTCTTATGTCGCCGGTAGTCATAGAACCTATACAGGATCTTAAAGTTAACCACCTCGGCAACATCAATCCGAGACTCCATACCGACGAGACGCTCCTCGCGCTGTCGATATGCGCCACCACCAGCGAAGACGCAAAGAAGGCTGTGGAACAGATATCCAAACTCCGCGGGTGCGATGTTCATTCCACCGTCATACTATCCGCTGTGGACGAGCGCACATTCAAGCGCCTCGGCGTGAACCTCACCTGCGAGCCCAAATACGGCACTCCGGAATCATAATCCATGCGCGTAGTTTCAATATGCAGCTCCAGTAAAGCTAACTGCACATATATCGAAAGCGGCGGCAAGGGATTTCTCGTGGACATCGGCTGCACCTACAAGGCTCTGTGCAGCGGACTTGCGCTGGCAGGACGCAGCGTTGAGAACATAAACGCTGTGTTCATCACTCACGAGCATTCCGACCACATCGGCGGGCTCAGCGTACTCACAAAACAACTGAAAGTCCCGGTCTACGCCTCGGAAGGAACGATGAACGCCATTATCGGCAAGGGCAAAGCAGCTCCCGGAGCAGATCTGCGTCTCGTCAGCGAAGCTGAGAACGCCCCGCTGAACGTTACTGCTCACGCGTTCCGCACTCCCCATGACAGCGCAGAGAGTACCGACTTTACTTTCTACGACGGCGAGAACAAGATCGCGGTCTGCACGGACCTCGGGAAAGTCACCGACGAAGTTCGCGGGAACCTGCTGGGCTGCCGGTTCGTGCTGCTGGAATCGAACTACGACCCGCAAATGCTTACCCGAAACCTCAATTACAGCTATCCGCTGAAAGAACGCATCCGTTCGGACAGAGGACACCTTTCAAACGGCGACTGCGCCGCCTTCGCAAGGGAACTTGTGAACTCCGGGACAGTCTCCATACTTCTCGGGCATCTGAGCCAGAATAACAATACACCCGAACTTGCTACAGGCACCACCGAGCGTGTTCTTGCGGCGGCGGGAGCTACCCGTGGCAGGGACTATGTCCTCGATGCGGCAGCTGTAACCGGAAACGGCAGGGCGATAGCGATATGAGCGGATTTGAATATTCGGACGACAACAAGCGCTACCATACTCTTTATTATCACAACAAGCACACTTACGGCCGACGTGTCGTGAAGGCGGTCATCGATGCGGGTTTCACCTGCCCCAATATCGACGGCTCCCGCGGCACGGGCGGCTGCGTTTTCTGTAACGGGGGAAGCGGTTATTTCACAGCACCGCATACACTTTCGGTCACGGAACAGATAGAAAAGGAAAAGAAGCGCATTCTGGCAAAATACCCCGACGCGCTCATAAACGCCTATTTTCAGGCGCATACCAACACCTACGCCGATACCGCAACTCTCGGAAAGCTGTACCGTGAAGCCATAAACGCGGGCGTTCACAGTATTTCGGCAGCTACAAGAGCAGATTGTCTGGACGACGAAAAGGCTGTGCTGCTTGCATCTCTCGGAGTGCCGGTGACAGTGGAACTGGGATTGCAGACCATTCACGACGAAACGGCGCTGAAAATGAACCGCTGCCACACATACGCCGAATTTCTCACGGCTTACGAACTGCTGAAACGGCACGGACTGCGGGTCTGCGTGCATATTATAGACGGACTCCCCGGTGAGACACGGAAGATGATGCTTGAAACTGCGAATGAAGTCGGAAAGCTCCGGCCCGACGGAGTAAAAATACACCTGCTTCATGTTATCCGCGGCACAAAGCTGTGTGAGATGTACGAGAGCGGACTGTATGAACCGATGTCGAAAGATGAGTACATAGAAACTGTTGTTGAACAGCTGCGGCTCCTGCCGCCGGAGACTGTCATAGAACGCATTACCGGCGACGGCGATAAGCGCACGCTCGCCGCACCGC
>JAEEJW010000062.1 GCA_016282095.1 Ruminiclostridium sp.
CTCAGATGGACGGCGCTATCCTCGTTGTTGCAGGTACAGACGGTCCTATGGCTCAGACAAGAGAGCACATCCTTCTCGCTCACCAGGTTGGCGTTCCTGCAATGGTAGTATTCATCAACAAGTGCGATGACGTTGACGATCCCGAGCTTCTCGACCTCGTTGAGATGGATATCCGTGACGTTCTTTCCAAGAACGACTTCCCGGGCGACGATATCCCGGTAATCCGCGGTTCCGCTAAGGTTGCTCTTGACAGCACAAGCACAGACATCAACGCTCCCGAGTATGCTTGCATCATCGAGCTCATGAATGCTGTTGACGATTATATCCCGACTCCTGATCGTAAGGCTGATCTCCCGTTCCTTATGCCTGTTGAGGACACAATGACCATCACAGGCCGTGGTACAGTTGCTACCGGCCGTGTAGAGCGTGGTATCCTCAAGACCAACGATACAGTTGAGATCACAGGTCTTACAGACGAGCCCAAGTCCACTGTTGTTACAGGTATCGAGATGTTCCGCAAGATCCTCGACTACGCTGAGGCAGGCGACAACATCGGTGCTCTTCTCCGTGGTATCCAGAGAAGTGAGATCGAGCGCGGCCAGGTTCTCTGCAAGCCCGGTTCTATCCACCCCCACACAAAGTTCTCCGGCCAGGTTTACGTTCTTAAGAAGGAAGAGGGCGGCCGTCATACACCTTTCTTCTCCAACTACAGACCTCAGTTCTTCTTCAGAACAACTGACGTTACAGGCGTAATCACACTTCCTGCTGACAAGGAAATGTGCATCCCCGGCGATAACGTAACAATGGACGTTGAGCTCATCACTCCTATCGCTATCGAAGAAGGTCTCCGCTTCGCTATCCGTGAAGGCGGCAGAACAGTTGGTTCGGGCGTTGTTACCAAGATCAACGAATAATTGATCTCTCCATTCATGCTCTGATATTCTCCCCCGGTCCGCCCGGGGGAGAACAGATATAAAAAATACGCATACAGGTTGACACAGGGAGTTCCGGCTTCCGACAGACCTTAGGGTTTACCCGGGAGGTGATGTCCTTAACGCCGACAATGGTATGCGTTTTTTTATTGTCAAAAAAAGGTGAAACCATGGAAATCAGATATCTGACTGAAAACGATGACCTGTTAAAGGTCAGCAATGTATATGAACAAAGCTGGAAACACGCTTATAAGGGCATTATCCCGCAGTCATACCTTGACAGTATCCCGGTCGGACGCTGGGCGGCAAGCATAACCAGACCCGGTATGAACAGTCTTATTGCGGTAGATAACGGAAAAATAGTAGGAACGTCCGCGTTCTGCGCTTCACGCTGGGAAAAGTTCCCGGAATACGGCGAGATTGTTTCGGTATATCTGCTGCCGGATTATACGAGAAAAGGGTATGGCAGGGCGCTTTTGGAAAGAGCTTTATCGGAAATTAAAGCAATGGGTTTTGAAGACACTCTGTTGTGGGTGCTTGAAGAAAATGTTAATGCGCGCCGGTTCTATGAACATATCGGATTTATGAACAGCGGAGAAGTAATGAACGATAACATCGGCGGGAAAGAGCTCCGGGAGATCATGTACATAAAAACAGCCTAACGGAAAAGACTTTCGTCAGGCTGTTTTATTGATGTAATTCAGAATACTTTTCTCAGTTCCGTCTCGAAATCGGTACTGTCGCTCTCGCGGACAACTACCGATATTTCATCGAGCGCTGTGGTAATGAGTATCGGGTTGGCCTTTGCGGCTGCAAGAGCCCTGAACACGTTCTCGGCGAAGCCTATGCCGGTTATCATCTCTTCCGACTTGATGACGAACTTCACGTTGCCGGAGTTTATCATCGGAGGTCTGTCGGCGTTTATCTCCTTCGAGGCTTTCAGCATCTTCGGCATATCCTCGTCGGAGAATGTGAAGCCTATGGATGTGCTTTCCGCCGAAACCGGAGTTTTTGAGATCATATCTATGTTGATCTTCTCACGCGCAGCCGCGGAGAATACTTTGCATATAAACTCGCTCTCGCTGTCGTAGGGGATATTTCCGAAGGTGATGATCGAAATGCCTTCGTTTGTTGTGATATCGGTCATTTTCAGTACTCCTTTCGCTTATTTTTCCGCAAGCAGGTCTGACATATCGTAGAGTCCCTTTTCTTTCCGGGAGAGGAATATAGCCGCGTTTATCGAGCCGTTGGCGAATACGTCCTTCGACGCTGCGGAATGGGAAAGCGTGATGACCTCGTCGTGTCCCGCGAATATTATGTCATGCTCGCCGACTATGGTGCCGCCGCGGATCGAGTGCATACCGATCTCGTCGGGGTCGCGCTGCTTTCTCACATTGTGGCGGTCGTAAACGTAATGATACTTGTTGTCAAGCTCGTTGTTCAGAGCCTCGGCAATCATTATCGCGGTGCCGGAGGGAGCATCCTTCTTCAGATTGTGGTGCTTTTCCACTATCTCGATGTCGAACTGCCCGCCGAGTACGTTCACGGCGCGTTTTGCCAGCTCCACCAGCAGGTTTATGCCCAGCGACATATTGAATGTGAAGAACACGGGTATCTGCTCAGCGGCTTTCTTTATCTGCGCTATCTGATCTTCGGTGTAGCCCGTAGTCGCAACGACTATCGGCACGCCGTTCATCGTGCAGTAGGAAAGGAGATCGTTCAGTGCGCTGGGATGCGAGAAGTCGATGATGACATCGGGTTTCTGCGTCAGCTCGAATGGAGTCTTCACTATCCTGAACTCGCCGTTCCTGTCCGTATTGATGTCAATACCGCCGACAACAGCGCAGTCGTCGCGTTCGTCCACAAGTCTTGATATTACACGTCCCATTTTACCGTTCGCGCCGGTAATTACAATTTTAACCATATTGTTCAATTCCTAAATAATTAATTAAAGATCCTATCCCGCACCGGGGATTCCACGGTGCCGGAGCCGCCGGTATCTGCTTATTTCAGAAGACCGGCCTTTACAAGCTCCCTGCGCAGCTTTTCTATCTTTGCTTCTTCCATTCTGATGAGAGGAAGTCTGCATTCGCCCACGTTCTTGCCCAGGAGGTTCATGGCTTCCTTGACAGGTATCGGGTTTACATCGCAGAACAGCGCGTTCTCAAGGTCAAGATACTTCATCTGGAGTTCAAGAGCTTCTTTCAGCTTGCCCTGCATGAAGAGCTCGACCATATCGTGCTTCTGTCTCGGAATGATGTTTGAGGATACCGAGATAACGCCCTTGCCGCCCAGCGACAGGAAAGGCAGGAGCTGATCGTCGTTGCCCGAATAGATGTCGAAGTCCGTGTGTGCCGCGATCTCTGCCGCAAGAGAGAGATTGCCGCTTGCTTCCTTGACTGCGGAGATCTTTTCGTTCTTCGCAAGCTCGACGTATGTATCGAGCGCGATAGCTGTGCCGGTTCTCGAAGGTACGTTGTAGAGTATCGTCGGGATAGTTACGGAATCCGCGATAGTGTTGAAGTGCGCTACGAGTCCGCGCTGGGAGGTCTTGTTGTAGTAGGGGGTGACCTGTAATGTGGCGTCAGCGCCTGCACGCTCGGCTTCCTTGGTCAGCTCCACGGCGTAGCCTGTGTCGTTGCTGCCGGTTCCGGCTATGACGGGAACGCGCTTTGCAACCTTCTCAACGCAGTATCTTATCATCTCGATATGTTCCTCGTCGGTCATCGTGGAGGCTTCTCCGGTGGTGCCGACAACGACGATAGCGTCGGTCTTGCAGGCGATCTGCTCTTCGATCAGTTCACCGAACTTCTCATAATTTATACTTCCGTCTGGGAACATAGGCGTGACGATAGCCACGCCGGTTCCCGTAAAGACAGTCTTTCTCATGTTGTTTCTCCTTTACAAAGAGTATCAGTCAAAGTAGCCCTTTGCCGCGTACAGCTCCGCCATAAGAACGGCACCGCCCGCTGCGCCTCTCAGTGTGTTGTGCGAGAGGGAAACGAACTTGTAGTCGTACTGGGTGTCGGGTCTCAGACGTCCGATAGATACCGCCATACCGTTTTCGAGGTTGCGGTGGAGCGCAGCCTGCGGGTAGTTGTCCTCCGTGAAGTAGTTGAGGAACTGCTTCGGTGCGCTGGGGAGCTCAAGCTCCTGCGGAACACCCTTGAAGTTCTTCCAGATGTCGATGATCTCGTCAATGGAGGGCTTGTTCTCGAAGCTTACGAATGCCGCAGCGAAGTGGCCGTTGGATACCGGCACGCGCAGGCACTGTGTCGTGATGGAGGGGCTTGTTGCCTTCACTATCTCGTTACCCTCGATCTTACCCCATACCTTGAGAGGCTCCTGCTCGGACTTTTCTTCCTCGCCGCCGATGTAGGGGATAAGGTTATCCACCATTTCCGGCCATGTCTCGAAGGTCTTGCCCGCGCCGGAGATAGCCTGATATGTGCAGGCCAGCACCTTTGTGATGCCGAACTTGCGCAGGGGCGAGAGAGCCGGTACATAGCTCTGTATCGAGCAGTTTGACTTTACGGAGATGAAGCCGCGCTTTGTGCCGAGGCGTGCCTTCTGTGCAGCCACGATCTCGATGTGCTCGGGGTTCACTTCCGGGATTATCATAGGAACGTCGGGTGTGAAGCGGTGTGCGGAGTTGTTGGACATTACGGGTACTTCATGCTTTGCATAGGCTTCTTCAAGTGCCTTGATCTCGTCCTTCTTCATGTTTACGGCGCAGAATACGAAGTCTACCTGCTCCGCGATCTTGTCGATGTCCTTGGCTGCGTCCATGATGACCATATCGGCCATAGCGGCGGGCATGGGCTTCTCGATGAGCCAGCGGCTGCCGACTGCTTCCTTGTATGTCTTGCCTGCCGAACGCTCGGAAGCGGCGAGCACCTTTACCCTGAACCACGGGTGGTTCTCCAGGAGCACCGCGAAGCGCTGGCCTACCATACCCGTTGCGCCGATGATGCCTACATTGTACTGTTTCATAGTTTTTGTTTCCTTTCTCTTTGTCTTTGCTAATATAAAAGCCGGCCTTAAAAAAGCCGGCTGATTTACATAAGAGTGAATACGACAAATATAAAGACATATATTGCCGATAGCTCTCCATTACGCCGGACGGCTTAATGACAATCGTACACCTGTTAAATGTACGACCGGATATGTATAAATCCGACTTATACATTCCTCGGCGGTGCTTCCTTTCACATTAACAATATGTCGGAATATTGACGTTAATGCTACTTATAAGACCCGCGCCTCTATCTTTCGTATATTGTATCACAGTATGTCGGTTTTGTCAAGTGTTTCTTTCCGATTTTATGCTTTCATTATCTCCCTTATCTTTTCCGCAAGAACTGCCGCCGCCTTGTCGTGGGTAGCGGGGGAGGGGTGCCAGTCCGCGGCGTAGCCCAGCGAGCCGTCGTGGGGCGTGAATTTCGCTGTGTATATCTCCTGCCAGCCTGTCTTTTCGCGGAACATCTCAACCGCTTTTTCCATAGCCGGATATATCTCGTCGAGCATGATACCCATTATGCAGAGTATC
>JAEEJW010000063.1 GCA_016282095.1 Ruminiclostridium sp.
GACCGTGGAAAGAAGGTCTCCGAAAGGCCTGCCCTCATAGTATCCGAGGGGCAGCCTCCCCAGCTTGCGGGCTATGGCGCTGCGCAGCCGCAGTACCATGCGCTGCGTCACGCCGATCATTATGCGGTTCTGCAGAAGCAGAAACAGCCAGTTGAGTATATATGTGATGCCGCAGGCTATTATCACATTCAGCAGCTCCGTGAACGGGAAGCCGCCCTCCGGCGAGAGCACGCCTTCCGCAATAACGGTTATAGCGCGTCCGAGCAGGAACGGTCCCGCAGCCTGCGTGACCGCGTACAGGAATGCGAAAATGAAAGAGACTGCGAGCATCCCCTTGTCTTTGCCGAGTACACCCATCAGCCGCAGGAACGGGGCACGGCTTTTGTTTTCTTTCATACTATGCCCCCATCTGTGACTCTAAGATGTCACGGTATATATCGCAGTTTGCTTTAAGTGTTTCGTGAGTGCCGACAGCGCGCACCTCGCCGTCCTGCATGACTACGATGCGGTCGGCGTTTCGTATGAACGACAGGCGCTGTGTAACGAAGATAACCGTTATTTCGCCCATTATGCTGCGTATTGCGTCGCGCAGCTTCAGACCCGTTTCAAGGTCGAGCGCCGAAGCACTGTCGTCGAGTATCAGTATCTTCGGCGAACCGCTCAGCGCACGGGCTATGGTAAGGCGCTGCCGCTGACCGCCGGAAACGTTGCTGCCGCCGCTGGCTATCCATTCCGCGAAGCCCTTGTCCTTTTCCTTTATGAACTGCATCGACTGGGAAAGCTCCGCTGCTCTGTCCACTTCCTCGTCAGATATCATCTGGTCGCGGAAGGCGATATTGGAGCGTATGCTGCCGTTGTAGAGGAACGCTCTCTGCGGAACGTAGCCGATCAGCGAACGCAGGTCTGCGAGTTTCAGTTCGCGGACATCGACACCGCCTATGCGCACGGCGCCTTCGGTAACGTCATAAAGCCTCGGTATAAGCTGCATGAGCGTGGTCTTGCCGCAGCCGGTGTTGCCGACTATGACAGTCATCTCCCCCTGCTTTGCCGTGAAGGATATATTCCGTACCGCCAGACCGGAATCGTCGGTGTAGCGGAAGCCCACATTATCAAATTCAACGTCGCAGCCGTCAAGATCGGACAGCTCCGCACCGCTGCCGTCACGAACCGAGGGTTCAGCGGAAAGCACGTCTCCGATACGACCCATGGCTATCATGATGCGTGGTATCTGTATTCCCACCATTGCCGCCATGATAAGGCCGTTGATTATCATATAAAGGTAGTTGATGAACGCGGTGATATCGCCCACCTGCATATCCCCGCCGCTGACAAAGCCTCCGCCCAGCCAGAGCACCAGCAGATTGAGCAGGTTGAGTATCAGATACATTCCGGGCTGCATTATCGCATCCAGCAGACCGGTTTCTTCCGCAGTCTTTTTCAGCTTCACGCTGCCCTCATTGATTCTGTCCGCATTCCATGTCTCGCGGTTCAGAGCGCGGAGAATCTGTATGCCGGAAAGCCCCTCACGCGTAACGCGGTTGAGACCGTCCATTTCCACCGCCATTCGCCTGAACAGCGGTATTGCCCTGCTGACGAGGACGGCGAACAGTGTTCCGACCAGCGCCACGCCCAGCATCACTATCCATGCCATGGACATCTGGTACTGCATGACGCCGATCACGCCGCCCACTATAAGGAACGGCACCGGCAGCGCAGTCGTCAGGAGCAGGTAGAGCCCTCCCTGAACGTTGAGCACATCGTTTGTGCAGCGGGTTATCATCGACGGCACCGTAAAACCGTTCATTTCCTTAAGGGAGAAGGTCATAGCCTTTTCGTAGAGCCTGTTGCGCATATCCTCGGAGATGCGCACGGCTATACGCCCCGCAAGCCAGCCGCTCACTATGGTGGTGACAGTCATACCCACCATGAGGAGCAGCATACGCACAGCGGTACCGGTAATGCGCTCACGGTACATATCGTCATTGATAGTACCGTTCAGCGCTTCAACGGTGTCGTTCGTGACATCAGCCACATAGCCGGTGTTCCAGAGCACCAGAGTTATGGTCGCTGCGGAAAAGATGATGAGAAGAAGCAGCGTTAATTTATACCTGAAAACAAATCTTGCCAGAAGTTTCATTGTGCCGCCTTTAATTTTGCTTTTTCCTTTGCTTTTGCCGCCCTGTACTTGCGGAATTTGTCATACAGAGCCGAAAGGCCTATAGTAAGCACAAACATGACAGCTATCGCGATCGCCCGGGTCGGACCCGAATTCACGATGCCGTTCTTCTGTACGATATAGGACCAGCCCTGAGTGAACAGATAATGTATCAGATAAGTGTACATACTGATGTTTCCGAGATATACCAGCGGCTTCCATGTAAGCGCTTTGGTCACGAAGCCGCGTTCGTACACGAATATCATCAGCATAGGCACGGCGAACAGCGCCGCGAATACAGGCGTGCAGAATACTATCGACTTTCCGATGTCTCCGAGGGCGAGTATGATACCGCCGCCGATGAAAAACGAACCGAAATAGAACATCAGGATAACGATAGTCTCAATGGCTGTCCACTTGACCTTGGAATGCGCGCGGCCGTCGATATCGGCTTCCTTTCTCCTGCCGACATAAATATAACCTATCACACAGCCGAGATAGAAGTCAACGGTGCGCATTATGGGCGAGTTGTTGGTGAACCATGTGAAAGTTTCGCCCCATTCCGTATTAATACCGACGATGAGTTCGGCGGCATAGGAAATGATTATTATGCCAGCCGTGAATATGAGTATCTTCTTCGTATCCTTCAGTTTCTTGAGGAGCTTGAGTATGAGCGGGAACATGAAGTAAGCAAACAGCATTACCGACAGGAACCACGACGGTCCGTTGAAGCTGAAGACAAACTTCTTGAAATCGGGCACCCACGCCTGCATGAGGCAGAGATTCACACCGAAGCGGAACAGATATCCCCACAGCCATTCAAGATGCTCGCGGATAAGCTCGGCCAAGAAAATGAGCTCCATTATGAGCTGTATCGTAGCCGTCTCAACGTGCAGCGGGTAGAGCTTCTTTATCTTGCCCACCGTGAACCTGAAGCAGCCGGGAATGCTCGCCGGAGTCTCACGGTCTATGTAGGAATAAACCATGAGAAAACCCGACATCATCAGAAAGACGCTCATTATGCACATCTCGCCGTAGTTCTGTATATGAAATTCCTCATAAAATCCGGAATGTTCGGCGAAAACGATCAGAAAGCACATGAAGCGAAGCGTCTGTATCGCATCAAATCTTTTCTTTGCAGCCATAACTGTTGTCTCCTTATCTGCACGGTCTGAACAGTATCGTACCGTTCTCGATGCCGGTGATCTCGATCATTGCCCGCAGCGGGAGCCTGTATATTCCGGCATCGGTGGTCACGACAGGTCTTACCCTGTCGCCCGGTCTCAACGCTTCCGCAAGCAGCGGTCTGTCCTCCGGAGAAGCGTTCTCCGGAATGAACTCATAGAATATCGCGTCTCTTACGAGGGCATAAATGCCATCCTTGTCCGATGCCGCTCCTATAACGCCGACCTCGTTGGAAATGGCAGCGTGTTTCAGCGGTATGCCTTCGAACTCTGTCACTGTCTCGGGCGTAGGGTGTACGCTTATAACGGTTATCTCCGAAAGCTCCGTCCAGATATCCCGTAGAGTGAAATCATCGCGTTCCGCAAGTGCGCGGAGATGCGCCGCACGTTCGGGATCGGGCCGCAGCTGAACCGCAAGGGAGCGGAGATACGCTTCGTGATATGTACGGCCGCCCAGGAGCTTTCCGGCTTCGATGTCGTCCGCCAGCTCACGAAGATTGAGCGCTATGCCGTCACGCAGCGAGCCGAGATCATACGAACCGAACAGCACGATCTGGTCTACGCTGCTGTCGGATACCGCAAACAGCAGTTTCAGGTAACTTCTGTCCATTATGTACTTTGCCGTAGGCTTCGCTGAAACGTCCATATTGAAGAGAACTTCATAAGGAACGGCAAAGCGGCGGCTGTATCCGTCCAGTGTGACGCGGTGCTTGCGGCAGTATTCGTCCACGGTCACGCCGGCCACGGAGCTTGTGTATGTCCCGCAGTTCGAGGGAACTATCGGAGTCTCGTCCTCTGCCCAGACCAGCACAGTCCTGCCGCGGAGCTGCCTGCAGAATACGTCGGCATAAGCCGCCGCCTGCTTCGCGGATACGGGCATGAGAGCGTCATTGAGCATACGGATATACCAGCGCGGCTTTTCGGCTGCGTAGATCCGGCTGTCGCCTATGCTCTTCTCCACGTCGATCATAGGCTGATAAACATCAAGAGAATTAAGCGGCACCTGGGACTGGTAGCCTCTCGGGGACAGGATATCCGCGAAATGGTATCTTCTGCCGAGGTGTGTCTCCGCGTTCTCCTTGAGTATGCCTGCAAGCACTTCAAAGCCGTTCATGGCGATGTCGCCGCGGGTGTTCTCGAAGCGTTTTATATTCAGCAGTATCTCAAACGGAAGTATGTTCATCATCGTATTGAACGGTTCGATGAAACGTCCCGTCGGTATCGGAGAAGTCATCTTAAGATAGGGTTCCATTACGTCCCTGACCTTTACGCGGGTCTCCATTTTAACGTTCGGGAAACCGAGATAGCGGCTCAGAACAAAACTGAGGCAGATGATGATATGGTTTGCATACAGACCGTAGTCAAGGGCATCTTCGATCACGGCCTGGGCATTGCGCAGCATATGAAGTATTTCTTCGTCACTCTTCTCGCTGCTGAGCATAGATCCGGAGTTTATAAAATAGTTGTAGCCGATGAGCTGCGGCAGGAAGCACATTCTTTCGGCAAGGTGTATGGTCTTTAAGTTGAAATAGCAGTCCTCGGCGATAACAAAATCCTCGTCGAAACGGATATTGTTGTCGGTAAGGAATTTACGTTCAAAGGCGCGGTTCGTCACAAAGAACGGGAAGTCGTTGTAGATGCGGTTCTCTACGCCCTCGCTAATATCAGGCATTATTATCTCGCGTGTAGTATCCCACGGGACTGTCTCGGACAGCGCCAGCATATCCGGGAACTCCAGTTCGTATTCTCTGCGGAACACGATCACCTGCGCCTTTGTGGCGGCGAAATAACCGACAAGTCTTTCGAGTGTATCGGGGCGGAACTTGTCATCGCCGTCAAGGAACGCCACATAGTCTGATGTCACAAGATCGAGACCGGCATTTCTCGGGCTCGACGGAGTATGGCAGTCGTTGTTCAGCTCTTTCAGTACCACATTCTCATAGGAACCGAGCTTCTCACGCGTATACGCGATGTGCTCCGCGTCACAGTTATGCAGCACTATGACCCACTCTATGCGGTCAAAACCGATAGTCTGTGACTTCATGCTCTCAACGCACCCGTCGAACATCTTATTATTGACGTTATGATAGGGGGTAACGACAGAAATATCATACCTGCTCATTTCAGCTTTTCCTTTCATTCACGTTATACAGTGTACCGCGCGCAGCCCGCTTGCGGGAAGCTTGTGCGCAGTTATGCCTTAACCGTTATTCGTTCTAATTATATCAAAAAATACATTTCAAATCAATAGGTATAGTGAGGAAAATACGGTATGTATATTTAGGCATTATGCATAAATAACATCTTGAAGCGATTATATATATTAGCCATTCTTTATATCAGACAAGATACAAAAGTGTATAAAAAAACGTTCCCCGGAGACGGATCATACCGGGGAACGGCTGCCAGAATAACGTATATTACTGATCCAGAATATTGAAGAGATCGGCGTAGTTCGAACCGTCCGAGAGGCTGATGCTTGAAGGCGCATACTTGGCACTCATTGCCAGATACAGCGTACTGCCGGAACCATCGTATCCAAGCATAGCATAAAGAACCTCATTCTTGGTATCCACCCATTCATGCATTTCGACGCCCTTGGATTCCACATTGACGTCGGGCATGCCTTTAAGTGTCTTGATATCCGAATACATCTTCGAGAACTTTATCGCTTCCTTCTTGACCTCCACAGCGCCGTAGAAGAACTTGCCGTTTCCGTTGAAATACATGAGCACCATGCTGTCAATGCCGTTTATCTTCTTGATTCCACCGTAAGCATAGACATCATCCTTGAGCTTGCCCACATCCACTCCGTCGGTCAGCGCCATCTTCTTTATAGCCTCGTCCTTGGAGGTACCGAAAGCCGGGAAAGTGATCGGCAGAGAAGCGGTCGTTTTTGCCGTTGTTGAAGCTGCCTTTATCTTGACCGCCGCCGCAGAGGTCTTTGTCTGCGCGGTGTATTTGGTACCGTTCTTTACGAGAGCCGCAACTCTGAACTTATATGTACCTTCCTTGAGTCCCTTTATCGTGATGCTCGTCTTGGCTACATTCTTCAGTGTCTCATACTTCCCGGTCTCGCTGTTGAGCTTATATACCCTGTACGCGTCCGCACCTGTCACCTTTTTCCACGTCAGCTTTACCGTCGTCCCTGAGACAGTGGCCTTGAAATTCTTCGGAGCCGCAAGTTTCGCTGTCTTGGCTGATGTCGTTGCGGAAGAAGCCGCGCTCGCATCGACATTCAGCGATCCGCTTACAGCCGGTATTCCCGTAAATGCCATGATGCCTGCCAGCAATACGCCCAGCAATCTTCTCTTCTTCATAAAAAAGTCCCTCCTTACAAGTTTCCGTTCCCGGGCAGCGTCCTGCCGCTCCACGAAAATCCTGTTCAAAGCTTCCCTGCAGTATATTTACCTTTTCCCACTGCCCTTCATACGGGCGGACCCATAACAGATATATTATAGCATCTTTTCCGCTGCAAGTCAAGACCCGGAAAACGGGCTGTATGAGTTTGCGCGGCCCGTGAAACTGCCGCATCTCAGCGGTAGCTGTGATACGTTGTGTTCAGGTGATCGCCCACGGTCACCATACCTATGATATTCTTTCCGTAAGACACCACCGGCGGTACGAATATCAGGTCTGTGAGCCTGAATTTTCCGTATTCCGCAGGAATATCCAGCCGAGTAAGATTCGTTATGCTGATATCCTTCTTTTTCTGCCCGTAGCCCAGAAGCTCCGCCAGCTTCGCGGAAACCGTGCTGTGGAAATAACCCGCAGCTTCAAGATCCACAGCATCGGTGAGCGTCGGGTCAAAACTGCTCATAAAGCGCAGCACAAAGTATTTGTAGCCGATATTCCGCAGCTTTTTCTTCATATTCCCGTCGATCTCCGCGGCATTCCGGACAAGGGTTTTCCGCCGGTCATACCTGTGCTTTACGGAGATCCCGGTAGCCTGATTGCTCATTGTCCGGTTGCCGTCAAGCCTGCCGTCCACTGCGAGCCCGATGTCCTGCTCCCCCGGCATATCCTTTATCATTTCCGCGATAGTGTATGATGTGAAGCCGATATGCGCGGCTCTGCACTCGTCAAGTCTGCCGCGGAGCGCAGCAGCGGGCGTCACCTCGTTCCTGACCGAAGTGCTGTGATTCTGCCAGAATGTTTCGTAAGCAGCTTGCATATCATCAAAGCCGAATACCCTGCGTTCCTTCCGCCACTTTCTGTTATAGCTCTTTATCAGCCATGAAGCCCAGAACGGCAGTTTCGGCTCCTGCGGCAGAGTTTCACTGTTCAGCAGGATCATCCGGCGGTACTCGCAATCTTCACCGTTCAGACATTTCAGAAATGCCTCGATAAAATAGCACAGCGACTTGCCGTCGCCGCCGAGGTGGTGCATACAGAACCCGATCTTCATCTCATCCGTACCGGTGAACGACACGAAGCACCGCAGGAATTCGCCGTCCTCGAGCCGGAAACGCCTGCGTTCCTGCTCCCTGACCAGTTCCCCGAGATCAAAGTCCCGGAATGTAATGCTGTTCTCATGCCCGGTGCATTTGTCGTAGAACGCGTCGCCGCTTTCATCGATGACGACCTTGCAGTTCAGTATCTCAAACGAGCCGACAGCAGCGCGGAACGCTTCGGACAATTCATGCTCCTCTGCTCTTCCGGAGACCGTCACCTGCATGACGATCATCATATTGACATCGAAAATATCGCCGCGCTCACTCTCGATCTTATACATAGTCCTTTATCCCGTTCATCCATATTTTCATCAGCCACTTGTGCGGCCATGCCTTGCTCAGCAGATGCTCATATTTCACGAATAGCGTGCATACAGACATATCCCTGCCCTTCGCGGAATCGCGCAGCGCCTTTGCCGCGACGCGCTCAGGAGAAACAAGTCCCGGGAACTTCACCGGCTTACCGTTATGTTCCTTTTCCAGCATATCCGTGTCTATCCAGCCCGGACATACTGCGGTGCAGATTATGCCCCTGCTTTTCAGCTCAACGTTCAGCGCACGGGTATAAGAGCGCACGAAAGCCTTGCTTGCCGCGTAGAGATTTATATAGGGTACGGGCTGGAAGGACGATGCCGAGGAAATGTTCAGTATGCGCGCGCCGGGCTTCATGAACGGTATCGAATGCTTGCAGAGCAGACATACCGCTTTGCAGTTTATGTCGATCTCCTTTATGATATCATCGTCGGAAAACTCGTCGCTGCGGCCCATTTTACCGATGCCGGCATTGTTTATCAGCAGCCGGATATCCGGTCTTTCCGTCTCTATAAGGGCAAAAAGCTCCGCCAGATCATCGGCGCTGCCCAGATCGCACTTTACCGGGCGTATCTTCCCGCCGAACGTATCCCGTAGCTCTTTCAGCCTCTTCTCATTCCTCGCTACCGCCCATATCTCATCGAAGTTTTCCGTCTGCACACTGCGCACGAACTCCTGTCCGAGACCGCCGGTAGCGCCTGTGATTATCGCAATTGCGGACATTTTATCCCCCCGCTTTCAGTCGTTTCTGTATATCAGTGATACAACACTATTTTAACACATAACGGGGCAAATTGCAATAGGCCGGGAAACATACCGGAAATTTTCCGGACATCAGTGGTTTTCAGGAAAACTCTTGCAATCCGGCCTGTTTTATGATATCATTATATCATAACGATCACGGGATAATTCCGAAAGGACGAATGTACTGAAAAACTGAAACAAAAAACGGAGGGGTATTATGAAAATGGCATTCCGCTGGTACGGCAGCGGCAACGATACGATCTCACTGTCGGATATCAGGCAGATACCCGGGGTGAGCGAAATAGTCTGGGCTCTCCACCACAAGCAGCCCGGCGAAGTCTGGGAAACGGACGAGATACGGAAAGTAAGGGACGAGCTGGCAGAGTACGGCTTCGGCATGAGCGTTGTCGAGTCCGTCAACGTCCACGACGATATAAAGACCGCAGGCATAAACAGGGACCTCTATATAGAGAACTATATTAAAACTCTGCGTAATTTCGCGGAGTTCGGAGTGAAGGTCGTCTGCTACAATTTCATGCCCGTATTCGACTGGACGAGAACGGATCTGTTCCACCCGCTGCCGGACGGCTCCACGGCGCTGTATTACGAAAAAAGCAAAATAAAGCAGGATCCGGCGGAAATGGCGGAATATATCCTTTCAGAGACAAAGGGCTATACAATGCCCGGCTGGGAACCCGAACGACTTGCAAATCTGAGGGAACTCTTCGGGAGGTACCGCAGCACCGACAAGGAAACGCTCTGGGCAAACCTGAAATACTTCCTTGAAGCGCTTATGCCCGTCTGCCGTGAATGCGGTATAAAAATGGCCATTCATCCGGATGACCCGCCATGGGATATTTTCGGACTGCCGAGGCTTCTGACGGACGAAAAAGCGATCGGCAGATTCCTCTCAATGGTAGACGATCCCTGTAACTGCCTGACGCTGTGTTCGGGCTCGCTCAGCGCGGATCCGGAGAACAATGTGGCAGATATAGTACGGAAGTATTGCGGCAGGATAGCATTCGCGCATATCCGCAACGTAAAGCATTATGACAACGGCGATTTCTCCGAGACTTCGCACCGCGACTGCGACGGAGACACCGGCATACTCGATATTATCAGAGCGTATCATGACTGCGGTTTCGACGGTTATATCCGCCCCGATCACGGCAGACACATCTGGAACGAGAAGTGCCGTCCCGGCTACGGGCTTTATGACCGGGCTCTCGGTATTATGTATATTCTCGGAGCATGGGATATGCTCGACAAACTCAACGCGAAGGCATAGGAAGGCGATAACATGGAACTGACGGTCAGAAGCCTGACAAAAGACAGAAAGGAATGGGAGGACAAGGGGTTTATTCTCCCGGACTATGATATAAGCGAAATCGTGCGGAACACGGAATCCTCCCCCGAATGGATACACTTCGGAGCCGGGAACATCTTCCGCGGTTACATTGCCTGCATCGCGGACGATCTTATCAGACAGGGACTTATGAAAAGCGGGATCATTGCAGCCGACTGCTTTCACACCGAGCCGATCGAAACCATATTCAGGCCGTATGACAACCTTACTCTGCTGGTAGGGCTGCGTGCAAAAGGCAGCCGATACCTGCGCGTCATAGGTTCCGTCGGCAAAGCCTGCGCCGCAGTCGGTGACGGGCTGGAAAAGCTGAAAAAAGCAGTGCGCTGCCCCTCCCTGAAAATGATATCTTTTACGATCACCGAAAAAGGTTACGCTACCTCTGATATGAACGGAAACATACCCGCTGCCCTGGCACAGGATATAAGCAAAGGACCGGAAAGCGAACTGTCCACTGCCCTCGGAAAGGTCTCGCTGCTGCTGCTTGAGCGTTTCAGAGCAGGTGCGGCGCCTGTTGCCCTCGTCAGCATGGACAATTGCAGCCGGAACGGCGACAGGCTCCGGGAAGGCATATTACTGACCGTGCGGGGCTGGTGCGGCAGCGGTCTTGCGGAGAAGGAATTCTGCGATTATGTGAGCGACAGCAGCAAAGTCTCATTCCCGTGGAGCATGATCGATAAGATAACGCCCCGTCCCGACCCCGTAATAGCCGAAGAACTCGCCGGAATGGGGATAGAAGGTATGCAGCCGGCAGTCACGAGCCGCGGCACATACATCGCGCCTTACGTCAATGCCGAGATGCCGCAGTATCTGGTCATCGAGGATGACTTCCCCAACGGCCGGCCACCGCTGGATAAGGCCGGTGTATGTCTGACAGACCGGCAGACAGTTGAGAACGCGGAGAAGATGAAAGTTATGACCTGCCTCAATCCGCTGCATACCGCACTCGCGGTATTCGGCTGCCTGCTGGGCTTCACGAAGATATCCGACGAGATGAATGACCCCGATCTGAAAGAGCTCGTATTTGAACTGGGATATTCGGAAGGACTGCCTGTCGCGGCTGACCCCGGTATCATACGGCCGGAAGATTTCCTGAAAGAAGTGCTCACCGAAAGGCTTCCCAACGCGAACCTTCCCGATACTCCGCAGAGAATAGCCACCGACACCAGCAAAAAACTTTCCGTGCGCTTCGGTGAAACGATAAAAGCCTATGCCGCAAAGGGAAAAGCCGGAGAACTTGATCTGATCCCGTGCGTCATCGCGGCATGGCTGCGATATCTTACGGGTATTGACGACAACGGTGAAATCATGGAACTCAGCCCAGACCCGATGCTCGATGAGATGCGCCGGCATATAAGCCCCGGGATGTTCGGAGCGGGGGCGCTTACCGCTGCGGAAAAGCAGGATATCACACAGATCCTGCGGAACTCCGGGCTTTTCGGCACCGACCTTGCTGCCGCGGGGCTTTCCGATAAGATCATCGGTTTCTTTACGGATATGCTGTCCGGAAAAGGCGCTGTCCGCCGCACACTGCGGCAGGCTCTCGGGCGCACCGGAAACTGACACCGGGGTGCTTCCGCTTACCTGATACGATAATTAAGGAACCAACCTCCTGTACGGCGATTCTGCCGGCAGGAGGCTTTGTTTTTTGCGTCGAAATACAGCTTGTCAGTTTTGCACAAATGGTTTTGTATAAATTGCATCAACCTCGCCTCTCGGGCGAAAAGTTATTAAGTAATTTAGCTAATTTTCATCTTTTAGGTAATTTAAGTTATTAAGGTTATTAGCGCATCCATAAACTGCACATTTCACAAACGCGAATAACTGTATTGTTTATTTGTAACAAACATTCAAGTTATTTGAACTTTATGCCGATATTTATATTGACTATGATGAATTTTTGGTTTATAATTTTAAGCAGAGTTAAGCAACGAACGCAAACAATTGCTTAAATCAAAACTAACAAACCAGATGCGAAAGGAAAAGCAATATGAAACTGAAAAAGATCATGTCCGCTGCCGTGACCTCCGCTCTTCTGCTCTCGATAGCAAGCTGCGGCACAAGCACACCGGCCACTACAACCACTGCCGCAAACACTGAAGCTCCCAAAACTGACGCGGCAGCGACCGAGGCTGCCGATACCAAGGCTGCCGACACCGAGGCTGCTCCCGCTGCGGACAACAGCGGCGAAAAGCTCACGCTTACCGTTCTTACCTGCCGCACGGACCGTGTTCAGGACGGTCATCTCGCAGAGATCACAAAGCCCTTCGAAGAAGCCAACAACTGCACAGTAAAGTATCAGGGCTACACCGACTATGTGAGCGACGTATCCACGATGATGAACACCACCGATTACGGCGACGTCCTCTTTATTCCGGACACAGTCAAGCTCTCCGACCTCGCGAACTTCTTTGAACCCCTCGGTTCTTACGACGAATACAAGGAAAAGTACAACTGGGCAGACGCGAAGATGTTCGACGGCACAGTTTACGGCATAGCTCACCGCGGCAACGTATCCGGCGGTATCTGCTACAACAAGAAGGTATGGGCAGACGCGGGCGTTACAACTCTCCCGACAACTCCCGAGGAATTCATCGCCGACCTCAAGCTCATCCGTGACAATACGGACGCTATCCCCTACTACACCAACTTCGCTGCCGCAGACTGGACTCTCGTTCAGTGGGCTGCGCTGGTACTCTCCGCTTCCGGTTCTCCGTCCTATGAAAATGACCTTCTCATCAACAAGGAGGATATCTTCACTCCCGGCGGCGCTTACTACAATGTTTACAAGCTGATGTACGATGTATTCAGCGATCCGACACTCATCGAGGAAGACCCTGCCACCACAGACTGGGAAGGCTGCAAGGGCGCTATCAACAACGGCAAGATCGGCACAATGGTAATGGGCTCATGGGCTGTATCGCAGTTTGCGGAAGCAGGCCCGAACCCCGATGATATCGGTTATATGCCCGCTCCGTTCTCCATCAACGGCAAGCAGTACGCTCAGTCCGCTCCCGACTACTGCTTCGGTATCAACAAGAACAGCTCCGACGCTATCAAGGAACTCGGCAAGAAGTACATCACATGGTACATCGAAGAATCCGGCGACGCTGAAGCAGAAGGCAGCATCGGAACACTCAAGGGCAGCAAGATGCCTGACTACCTCGAAGCATTCCAGAACTGCGAGCTCTTCGTTGCAGATGCCGCTCCCGAGGGTCTCGTAGGCGTATTCGACGCTATCAACTCCGATTCTCAGGTAGGTACATGGGCAGGCGACGCTGCAAACTTCAAGATCCAGATCGCGGAAGCAGCTATCCAGGGCAAGGATTTCAGCGCTGTTGAAGCTATCTACGACGCAAACAACAAGAAGTGGGCAGAAACAAGAGACGCGAACGCAGATCTTGCCGCTTACCTCGCAGGCTAAAAACGACACATCATTTTCTTCATACACCTCTCATTTCCACATCCACGGTTCCCGGGTTCATCCCGGGGACCGCGGATATTCTGAAGAAGCGGGTTCCTCCTCATCTTCCCTCTTCCCCGCCGCTTTTTCAGAATGTCCGCAGCATCAATGAAACGAAAGGAAAGGAAATTATGGCAGCGACCGCCGGAGCAAAAACAAAAAAGAAAAAAAGCGTGAGCGAATGGCTACACGGCTACACCGGACAGAAATACACCACAACGATAGTATTTCTGCTCATACCGATAATACTGATGATACTGTTCACCGTCATTCCCGCGGTGAATATGGGCATATTCAGTTTCCAGGAACGCGATCAGTTCGGCGCCAACGTGAAGTGGGTAGGGCTTGAGAATTACAAGACTCTGTTCTCCGACTCGTCCTACTTTGAGACATTCATAAACTCGCTGTACTATTTCGCCGGTTCTTTCGTTCAGCAGGCTGTAGCCCTGCTGATAGCGACCATACTCTGCACAAAGATCAGATTCTCCAATCTTTTCAAGGGCATCATCTTCTTCCCCTATATGATGAACGGCGTCGCGGTATCACTGATCTTCCGCCGCTTCTTCCAGAAGGGCGACGGCATAACAAACACCGAAGGTACGCTCAACAGCATAATGATGCTGTTCGGTGCAGACCCGGTAAAGTGGCTCTCCAACCCCGACATAGTCAACTGGTGCCTTGTGTTCGCGTCAGTATGGCGCTACATAGGTTTCGATATTATAATGTACATCGGCGCTATCCAGTCCATCTCCCCCGACATCTATGAAGCAGCCGATCTCGACGGTGCGAATTCGTGGCAGCGTTTCCGCTACATCATCTTCCCCGGCATACGTCCGATAATCGCACTGCAGCTCATACTCGCGATAAAGGGCTCCATCTCCGTATTCGAGATCCCTTACATCATAACAGGCGGACGATTCGGAACAAGTACGTTCGTAATACGCACGATAGATACGGCATTTACATATCAGCACGTCGGCCTGGCCTCGGCGATGGCGATAGTGCTGCTGGCGATAATACTGGTAGTTACCGCAATACAGAAAGCGATATTCAGGGAGGACAAATAGCATGGAAGAGAACAAGACTCCGGAATCCGCGGCAGAACTCACCGGTACCGATGCACTCGCTGAATTCCGCAGAAATCATCAGACATACAAGTTCAGAGAGACCCCTAAGCCTGTTCGCGCTTTATTCATCATACTGAAATACCTTGTACTCATCGTCGGCTGTCTGCTGGTCATACTGCCGCTGCTGGTCGTACTGCTGGGCGCGTTCAAGACCCATGACGAGTACATAACCACCAATGTTTTCGCATTTCCCGCCGAGCCCCAGTGGAACAACTTCGTGACTGCCTTCATCGACGGCGACGTACTCCGCGGTCTGCTCAACACCGCGATAATACTTGTCATTTCCTGTGCCGGAACTATCATTACCGGTACCATGACAGCGTTCGTGCTCCAGCGTTTCAACTCGCTGTTCACCCGGGCAGTCAAAATGGTATTCCTTGTGGCGGCGCTCCTGCCGAACATCTCCATGCAGGTAACGGTATTCCAGGTCATCAATTCACTTGGACTGTACAACTCGATCTGGGCGCCCTGCATACTCTACATCGGAACAGACATCATCTCGATATACATTTTCATGCAGTTCCTCGACAACATCTCCGTATCGCTGGACGAGAGTGCTTTCCTTGACGGCGCGACTTACTTCCGCATCTACCGGAGCATAATCCTCCCGATGCTGCGCCCTGCCATCGCCACAGTGCTGGTCATCAAGTTCGTCGGGATATACAACGACTTCTATACTGCGAACCTCTATATGCCGTCAAAGGAACTCGGCGTTGTATCCACGGCGCTGTACCGCTTTATCGGCCCTTATGGAGCAAAGTGGGAGATAATCTTCGCCGGTATAATCATCTGTATGATACCCTCGCTGATAATCTTCATCACACTCCAGAAATTCATCTATTCAAACCTTGTAGCAGGTTCTGTAAAAGAGTGATCTCCGTCTCCTTTTCATAATGTACCATGCGCAGATGCCTCCTGCTTACCGGCGGGAGGCACCTGCCATTATACCGACATACACAGACAAAAGAAAGGAATAAACCAATGAACAAAGAATTTGAGGAAAACCTGAAAAGAGAAACCGCAAAGTATGAGGAACTCATAAACCGCAAAAACCGCGCGACTGACGCGTACAACGGCATTTACCAGAGATATGTGAACCCTGTTCTCACTGCGGCGCACACCCCGCTTTTCTGGAGATACGATATGAATCCGGAAACCAACCCGTACTTCATGGAACGGTTGGGGATAAACGCGGTGCTCAACAGCGGCGCGCTTTATATGAACGGAAAATACTATCTCGTTGCGCGCGTCGAAGGTAACGACAGGAAGTCCTTCTTCGCTGTGGCGGAAAGCGACAGCCCCATTGACGGATTCCGCTTCCGGGACTACCCGGTAAGGCTTCCCGACACCTGCCCCGAAGAGACCAACGTATATGATATGCGTCTTACAAAGCACGAAGACGGCTGGATCTACGGCGTGTTCTGCTCCGAGAGCAAGGACACTTCCTCGTCCGATCTTTCCGCTGCCAACGCACAGGCAGGTATTGTACGCACCAGGGATCTTGAAACATGGGAGCGCCTTCCGAACCTGAGATCAAAGTCCCCGCAGCAGCGCAATGTAGTGCTACACCCGGAGTTCGTTGACGGAAAGTACGCATTCTATACACGCCCGCAGGACGATTTCATCAGCACAGGCTCCGGCGGCGGAGTCTGCATCGGGCTTGTCGGAAACATCGAAGACCCGGTGATATGCACTGAGGAAAAGGTGATCTCTCCCCGCCGCTACCACACTATTACCGAGGTGAAGAACGGTGCCGGCGCAGTGCCGATAAAGACCCCGAAGGGCTGGATACATATCGCTCACGGTGTAAGGAATACAGCCGCAGGTCTGCGCTATGTGCTGTATGTGTTCGTAACCGATCTGAACGACCCCTCAAAGCTCATTGCGGAGCCTTCCGGGCTGTTTATGGCTCCCCACGGCGCGGAAAGAGTCGGCGATGTCTCCAACGTGGTATTCACAAACGGTGCAGTCGTGAACGAAAACAACGAGATCTACATCTATTACGCCTCGTCGGATACGAGACTTCATGTCGCTTCCACGACTGTTGACAGACTGACGGATTTCGCTTTCAATACGCCTTCCGACCCGCTGAGAAGCGTTGACTGCGTAAAGCAGCGCTGCGGGCTTATCGAAAAGAACCTTGAATTCATGAGATCCGGGCGCTGAGCCGCTGACAGGATCACACATTACATTTCAGAATATATAACCAAACCGACGGGTCACACTGTGACCCGCCTTTTCTTTTGTCAGCCGCGGGAATGTTTTACCGTACAGACACGCATTTTTCGGGTGATGCGATAGTTATTATCCGCCGGCTTTCAGCAGCAACAATAAAAAATCGGATATTTTTGTCTTGTGTATTTTGTCGATTTGTGATATAATATAGTACGAAACAGGATAAACAGCGACAATCGCGTCTGAATACAGGCATCGGGGAGCGAGGTCACGTTATGAGCCCATCAGGAACCAGAAGATTCAATGCCATAAACAAAACGATATATATATTTACTGTTCTCTGCCTTCTTCTTGCCGCTGCGGCAGGTATGTCCGTGCGGGTCTTTGCTCAGCCGGAACCCGAGACCGTAAAAGTCGGATACTATGAGAATGAAGTATTCCAGGAGGGCGCGGGAGAAGGTCTTGTCAAAACCGGCTATGCCTACGAATATTACAGGAAGATATCCGAATACACGGGCTGGCGATATGAATATGTATACGGAGATTTCAACGGGCTGTATGATATGCTGCTCGACGGAAAGATAGATATGCTTGCGGGTCTTGCAAAAACAGAGATCCGCACAGGGATCATAGGTTATCCGGACACTCCTATGGGGAACGAGGTGTACAGTTTTGTCAAACATTCCTCGGATACGGATATAACCGCAGTTCCAGGCACCCTGAACGGCAAGAAGATCGGCGCTCTCGACAGCGCGGTAGCTGTCGCGGCTTCGGCATATCTTGACGAACGCGGTATAAATGCCGAACTTATCACTTTTCCGAGCTACGACACACTGGTAGAGGCTTTCGGTGCAGGAGCGGTGAATGTGATTGCGGCAGAAGGCGACGGGACTTCGGGACGCGACAACACCGAAGTGGTATGTTCCTTCGGGGCATCGGACTATTATCTCTGTGTAAGCCGCAGCAAACCCGGGCTTCTTGAAGAACTGAATGCCGCACAGGCGGAACTGCTCGCAGACGAACCCAATTTTATCAATTCTCTTCGTGCGAAATATTACTCCGTAAGCGTTTCGAGCAGAGCTTTCTCGTCCGCGGAAAAGGAATGGCTTGCCGCACATGACACACTCCGGATAGGCTACCTTAACCACTATCTTCCGTACAGCGACACAGACGCCGAAGGAAATGTGACCGGCATGGTCAGGGACATAATCCCTGCGATCCTCTCCGGCCTCGGTATTGGCGACATAGAGGTGCAGTACACCGGCTTTGACAGCTATGACGATATGGTAACGAGTATGACCGAAAACCGGACAGATGCCGCTTTTCCTGTGGGAGGCGGGCTCTACTATTCGGAAATGGGCGGTATATATCAGAGCAACGCGGTCCTGTCGTCAACAACCGAACTTATATACAAGGACCGATATCCCGAAGGTGACAGGTTCAGATTTGCGGTAAATGAAAATAACCGTATGCAGTATTATTACATAATGTCACATTTCGGCAATGCCGAGATCGAGTTCTATCCGTCCATCGAGGCCTGTCTTTCGGCAGTTATTGACGGCAAGGCAGACTGCACGACTCTGAACGGGCTCAGTGCGCATGAAATACTGCGGAACAACGCTTATCACAGTCTTTCGATGAAGCTGCTGGCACGCACTGACGACCGCTGCTTCGGCGTCAGGATAGGAAATGACGGGCTCCTGAAGCTACTCAACCGGGGGATTAACGTCATAGGCGGCGAATTTGCGCAGAACATAGCCAACAAATACATCGGCGGACTCTACTCATATACATTTGTCGATGTGATACTGGACAATATACTGCTTTTCACGGTCATACTGTTTGCCGTGATCGCCGTTATAATCACGTTCCTGGTGCGCGATTCAGTACGCTCCAAGAATCAGGCAGCTGACAGGGAAAGAGCAAGGATAGCCCTTGAAGAAAAGAACCGCGAGCTTGCGCGCGTAGCGCAGGATGCCAAAGACGCGAACAGAGCCAAGACCTACTTCCTTTCCACTATGTCGCACGACATACGCACGCCGATGAATTCTATACTGAGCATGAATGAAATGGTGCTGCGCGAGTGCGACAACGAGGATATACTCGTTTATTCCGGTCATATCCGGGCTTCGGGCATTATGCTCCTCGGGCTTATAAACGATATCCTGGATTTTTCCAAGATAGAGGCGGGAAAGCTCGACATAATCCCCGTGGATTATGAGCTGTCGTCTGTGCTGAATGACCTTGTGACCATGCTTGAGACAAAAGCAGGCGAAAAAGGACTCGGCCTTGTGCTGAATATCGACAGCAGTATGCCGGATCATCTTCGCGGAGACGAGATAAGGATCAGGCAGGCGGTGACAAACATCCTGACAAACGCTGTCAAGTACACCAAAGAGGGAACCGTCACATTTTCTGTGGGATATGACACGATTGAAAACGAACCCGACCATATAATGCTGAATATAAGTGTCGAGGATACGGGTGTCGGCATAAAGGAAGAGGATATAGAAAAGCTGTTCGCGGCATTTGAACGCATCGACGAAGCAAACAACAGGAACATCGAAGGCACCGGACTCGGCATCACCATAACAGACAGCCTGCTCAGGCTTATGGGAAGCTCGCTGAAAGTAAGGAGCGAATTCGGAAAAGGCTCTGTATTCAGCTTTTCGCTGAAACAGACCGTAATAAGCTATGAGCCGGTAGGCGACTATGAGAAAGCGTTCAGGCGCTCCATCGCGGGAATACAGAAATACCGCGAAAAGTTTACCGCTCCGGAGGCAGACGTTCTCGTCGTCGATGATACACCGGTAAACCTCATAGTGTTCAGGAATCTGCTCAAACGCACAAAGATAAGGATAGACACCGCGGACAGTGCCGACGAGTGTATAGAACTCGCCGCGCACAAAAAATACGACATCATATTCCTTGATCACATGATGCCTTATAAGGACGGTATCGAAGCGCTCAGAGAGATGCGGTCGATGAGCGGCAACCCCAACATCGACACCCCCATGATATGCCTTACCGCGAACGCTGTTTCGGGAATGAAGGAGACATACATCGCTGCGGGATTTGATGACTATCTCACAAAGCCTATCGACCCCGACAGCCTTGAAAACACGATACTGTCTTATCTGCCGAAGGAAAAGATACAGTCTGCAGACGACACGGATACTGACGAAGACAAGGTGGAAATACCGGAGCTGCTGCTCGAAACGGACGGTATAGTTGTTTCGTCCGGACTTAAACACTGCGGGAATGCAAGAGCGTATATAGACGCTGTACGTACTTTCCTCGACACAGCCGAAAACAATATTGCGGACATTGAGCGCTATCGCCGTGAAAACGACACACGAAGCCTTACGGTAAAGATACACGCCCTTAAAAGCACGTCGAGGATAATAGGTGCGGAAGAGCTCGGTGCATTCGCCGAAATGCTCGAAAAAGCCGGAAACAATAACAATGTTGAAGTCTTAGAGAAGAATGTTGATAAACTGCTGTCAGACTACCGCAGACTTACGGAAGCGCTGGCACCGCTCGGACAGCCCGGCACCGTTACGGACAAGCCGCCTATCTCCCGCGAAAAGCTGAAAGAAGCGTACAATGCGATACTTGAATTTTCCGAGGCGCTTGATTATGACAGTGTCGAGTATGTGATAAAAAGCCTTGACAGCCACAGCATACCCGATGATGAAGCCGAGCGCGTGAAGAAGCTGAAAAAAGCCGCTCTCAACTACGACCACGAGCTTATACCCGAAATTCTGAAGTAAAGAGGGGAACATCTGAATGAACATAAACGATGAAAACACACAGTTCTCGGGTCTTCTGCACGAGATCAAAGCGCCGATAGACGCGATACTCAGCTACGGCAGGCTCGTCGCGGAGTCGGAGGATCCCGTGATGAAGAACTACGCGCAGAAAATTACCGCGGCTGCCGAAAAAGTAACAGATGTCATCGACGGTTCACTCGACAAGGCTGCCGATTGTGACGATACCCAGGCAAGAAAACAGCGTACACTGTTCCCTGCTCCCGTATCCGGCCCCGAAAGCACTCCCCTCGTTCTGGTGGTTGACGACGACGAATTGATATGCGAGAGCGTCGCGGCTATGCTCGGGAAAATATACCGCACGGAAACGGCTCTGAGCGGTAACGAAGCGCTCGAAAAGCTTGCATCAGTAAAACCGTCACTTATAATGCTCGATATGAATATGCCGGACATGGACGGATTCGATACCCTCGCCCGCATAAGACATTACCGCGAGTTTTCCTCAATACCTGTGATATTCCTCACCGGCGACGAAGGCAGAGATGCGGAGATACGGTGTCTTCGTGCGGGAGCTTCGGATTTCGTCCGCAAGCCGCTCGCCTCACAGGTAATAGTTGAGAGAGTCCGCAGGATAATCGAGCTTGACAGGCTCCAGCATTTTCTCAGCAGCGAAGTGGCAGTTCAGACAAAGCGCTCCGCCAACCTTTCGATACAGGTGATGCTTGCGCTCGCACAGGCTGTTGACGCAAAAGATCATTATACAAACGGTCATTCGCAGAGAGTTGCGGCATATTCCGCCGAGATAGCCCGCCGTATGGGAAAGACACAGCAGGAGCAGGACGATATCTACGCTATGGGTCTGCTGCACGATGTAGGCAAGATAGGCGTGAGCGAGGCGATAATAAACAAGACATCGAGACTCGACGACGATGAGTACACGCAGATAAAGAAGCACACCGAGATAGGACACAGAATATTAAAGATCATCACCGAGATACCCGGACTTGCCACGGGCGCTCGCTGGCACCACGAAAGATACGACGGGCGCGGATACCCCGACGGTCTCTGCGGTGAGAATATCCCCGAGGAAGCCCGCATAATATGTATAGCTGACTGCTATGACGCAATGACCTCGAACCGCTCGTATTCCAATGTCCGGGAACAGTCGGCAGTGCGCGCGGAGATGATCCGCTGCAAGGGCTCGCAGTTCGACCCTGTCATAACGGATATAATGATCGCGATGATAGACGACGACCCCGAATATAAGATGAGCGAACGCGCGGGTCATAACGCCGTTATCCCGTCGGATAATTCCGATACCGAGACTGTACGCCCTGTCCGGGACACACCGAAGAATAATACCCGCGCCGTAACGCCCGGAGCACCGTTTATCCCCGACATAGCCGGACTTGATATGACTGCCGCGAGAAGAAACATTGCAGATGAAGAAATACTCGCGCTGACCGTAAAGCGGTTCTATGAACTTATGCCGATAAAGCTGCAGAAGCTGAAAGAAGCTTATGAAACTGCGGTCGCTGGCGTTGACATCTCCGCTTACCGTATCGGAGTACATTCGATGAAAAGCGGCTCCGCAACTATCGGGCTTATAGCTCTTTCCGAAATGGCACGCGCGCTTGAACTGCTGGCGAATGACAACGACCTCACAGGGATACGCGAGCTTCATGAGCCGTTCGTCAACGAATGGGAACAGATATACACAAAGCTTGACGCGGCATATAAGCAGCAAGCCCCAAAAGCCGCCGCGTCGGAGAGACCGGACGGCACCGCTAAGCTTCCGGAGCTTCTTGAAGCTCTGCGCTCGTATATGAGGAATATGGATATCGAGGCTGCGGACGACACGATAAAGCTTACAGAAAACCATTCGTACAGCGAAAATATACAGAATATGATAAACGAACTGAAAACAGCCGTACTCGCTTTTGACGAGAACGCGGCATCGGAACTGATAAACAAGATGACCGAGGAGCTTACAAAATGAAGAAAATACTGCTTATAGGAAAAACAGAC
>JAEEJW010000064.1 GCA_016282095.1 Ruminiclostridium sp.
ACGCTCGAGTGCGAAGAGAGCCGCTGACGCTCGAGTGCCTCCGGCGGCCAACCCCTTTAAAAAGGGTTTGGATCCCTAAACAAATCGCTTCGCCTTGCAGATCCGGTAATGTGTGCGCCTACTCCGGACTGCGAGGCAGAAAGCCGTACTTTACTGAATGTAACAGACGGTATGACCGCGGGGGTACCCCGCCGCCTTGCAGCGGGGGAAGGTAGTGCCCCTTTCGGAAATCTTATATACCTGATTGATATAACTGCTCCTTTTGATTGTAAAAGGGGCAGATATTTTTTTAGTACTGCCTGCCGAATCTGTAAGGTGAAACGTATGTCATCTTCCTTCTTCCCGCGGGAACTGCCTTGACAAATCGCATAAAAAAGAGTATATTATAATATAAAGTCACGAACAAAACGGAGACTGCATAATGAACATTATTATAGTGGGCTGCGGCAAGGTCGGTCAGGCGCTTGCGGAACAGCTCAATGAAGAAGGAAACGATATAACCGTCATAGACCTGCTGGCCTCGAAAGTCAACGAAACTGCGGCACGCTACGATGTGCTGGGTGTAGTCGGCAACGGAGCCACGCACCTTACGCAGCAGGAGGCAGGTATCAGGAACGCCGACATACTGATAGCGGTGACAGGCTCGGACGAGCTGAACCTGCTCTGCTGCCTCATCGCCAAGAAAGCCGGTAACTGCCACACCATAGCCCGCGTCAGAAGCCCCCAGTACAGCAGTGAAGCGCCGTATCTGAAAGAGGAGCTCGGCCTTGCCATGGTTATAAACCCCGAACAGGCCGCTGCCGCCGAGATAGCCCGCGTCCTGCGTTTCCCCTCCGCTATTAAGATAGATACGTTCGCAAAGGGCAGGGTGGAGCTGCTGAAATTCAAGCTCCCCGAAGCAAGCCCGCTGGCAGGCCTCGCGGTCAAGGAGATCTCCACCAAGCTGCACTGCGATGTGCTGGTCTGCACAGTCGAGCGCGGCAGCAACGCCTATATCGCAAACGGTGAGTTCCGCTTCCTCGATAAGGATATAATCTCCATAATCGCTTCTCCGAAGAATGCCAACCTCTTCTTCAAGCAGATACATTACAAGATGAATTCCGTCAAGGACGTAATGATCGTCGGCGGCGGTGATATAACCCATTATCTCTGCGAGATACTCAACCGCTCCGGCATTAATATAAAGATAATCGAAAAGGATCTCCAGCGGTGCGAGGAGCTTTCCGAGACCCTCGAATACGCTACCGTGATAAACGGCGACGCAGTGGATCAGGAAGTGCTGCTGGAAGAGGGCGTTGACAGAGTTGGCGCATTCGTGGCGCTGACAAATCTCGACGAAGAGAACATACTGCTCTCGCTGTTCGCGAAGTCCATGAATGTCAACAAACTTGTCACAAAGGTGAACCGCATAGACTTCGACGATGTTATACGTCATCTTGAGCTCGATACGGTCATCTATCCGAAGAATATCACCTCGGAGAGCATAGTCCGCTATGTGCGCGCGATGAAGAACACCATAGGAAGCAACGTCGAAACGCTGTACAACATCATCAAGGGCAAGATCGACGCCTCGGAGTTCATAATCAAGGAAAATTCCCCCATTGTGGGCAAGCCCCTCATGGAGCTGAAGCTGAAGCCCGATGTACTGGTAGCCTCGATATGGCGCGACAGAAAGGTCATAATCCCCCGAGGCGGCGACAGTATGCAGGTGGGCGACGGCGTTGTCATAGTTTCGTCATTCCCGCTGCATGACATAACCGATATACTTGAAAAGTAAAATTCTCTGACGGAGTAATTACAAAATGAATTTTAAAATGATCGGGAATATTCTCGGCTGGCTGCTGATCTTCGAGAGTATTTTCCTCGCGGTGCCGCTGATAACCGCCGTTATATTCTGGGAGCCCGAGTTCTTCGTATTCCTCGGGACATCGGCGTTCTGTCTCGCGGCAGGCGTGCTCATAACGCGGAAAAAGCCCGCGAATACCACGCTCTACTCGCGTGAAGGCTTTGTCATAGTCGCGCTGAGCTGGATAGTGCTTTCGCTGTTCGGTTCTCTGCCGTACTTTATCTCCGGAGTGATACCGTCCTTTGTGGATTCGCTGTTTGAAGCGGCTTCCGGTTTCACTACCATGGGAGCCACCGTTTTCCCCGAAGTCGAGAGCCTGCCGAGATCCATTCTTATGTGGCGCAGCTTCACCCACTGGATAGGCGGTATGGGCGTGCTGGTATTCATCATGGCGTTCCTTCCGCTGTCCGGCGGACAGAATATGCACATCATGAAAGCCGAGTCCCCCGGACCCTCCGTAAGCAAGCTGGTGCCTCACGTCCGCACCACGGCTCTGCTGCTCTACTCGATATATCTCGGTCTCACGCTGGCGGAATTCCTCGTTCTGCTGATCTGCGGCATGGATCCGTTCGAGGCGATAAATACCGCCGTTTCCACTGCCGGCACCGGAGGCTTCGGTGTCCGCAACGACAGCATGGGCGGCTATTCCGCGGCTATACAGATAGTTGTCACCGTATTCATGCTGCTGTTCGGCATAAACTTCAATACATACTTCTTCCTCGGAAAGCTCAAATTCCGTGAAGCGTTCACTACAGAAGTAATTGTTTTCCTTCTTATAGTCGCGTCGTCCGTTGCGATAATCTCTGTAAATATCAGCGGAATGTACGGCGATATGGGCGAATCCGTGCGCCATTCCGCGTTCACGGTGGCGTCGGTGATATCCACCACCGGTTTCAGCACCGAGGACTTCAATCTGTGGCCGGAGCTGTCGCGCTCGATAATCGTCATGCTGATGTTTGTCGGGAGCTGTGCCGGAAGCACAGGCGGCGGCATCAAGGTGTCCCGCTTCCTGATACTTTTCAAGGGCATCAAGAAGGAGCTGGACATCCTTATCCACCCGAAGCAGGTCAAGAAGATAAAGATAGACGGCCGCATGATAGAGCACGATGTGGTGCGCTCCGTAAACGTGTATATGGTATGCTACGTTCTTGTGTTCGCCATATCCATGCTGGTGCTGTCTTTTGACAACTACGATCTTATCACGAATTTCACCGCTGTTGCGGCGGCGATCAACAATGTGGGACCGGGTCTTGAGCTTGCGGGACCTGCCTCGAATTACAGCGTTTTCTCCGAACCCACCAAGATAATCCTGATAT
This sequence comes from Ruminiclostridium sp., assembly GCA_016282095.1. Taxonomy (GTDB): domain Bacteria; phylum Bacillota; class Clostridia; order Oscillospirales; family Ruminococcaceae; genus Ruminiclostridium_E. The sequence continues at coordinate 3,163 of JAEEJW010000064.1, forward strand.
TCGATATGCTGGCTGGCAGACTGGAGCTGTTCCCGATGCTGCTCCTGTTCTCGCCCAAGACATGGAAAAAATAGCGGGCAGCGAGCCGCTGCTCCCAATCCGTATGGTACTTTCTGCGGCGGGCGTCTTTTCTGCCTCGCAGCCGTTATATACTGCTATAAGACACAATTTAAGCGAGCCGCCGCTCCCAATCCGTATGATGCTTTCTGCGGCGGATATGATCCTGCCCCGCAGCCGGTATATACTGCTGTGGAATAGAATAGCGGCGAGCCGACGCAAGGTATGTGCCGGATTTCATACCCCGAAGACTACCATTTGGAACGAAATGAGGGGCTGCAATTGATACGCGAAATAAACGAAAATGACTTTGACGGGCTGATGACGCTGTATATGCAGCTTCACGGCAATCCGTTCCCCGATAGGACGGACGTGATCTTATCGAAATGGCGCAAGGTGCTGAACGACCCCGATCATCACATCATCGTGGCCGAGGAGGACGGGAAGATAGTTTCCTCCTGCGTCTGTGTCATTGTCACGAACCTCACCCACGGGCAGCGGCCATACGCCCTCATCGAGAACGTTGTCACCGATGAGGCGTACAGAAAGCGCGGCCTCGCATCGGCGTGCCTCGGCTGCGCAAAGGAGATCGCGCTCCGTGAGAACTGTTACAAGATGATGCTGCTCACGGGCTCAAAGGAAGAGAGTACCCTGCGCTTCTACGAGCGCGCCGGCTACAACCGCAACGACAAGACCGCGTTCATACAGTGGCTGTGAGGACGGAAAATTTTTCTGCGGAGATACTTGAAATCCGCGGACGGTTATGATATAAGCGCGGAGCCCGCGCCGCCGTTAATACCCCGAATAGTATTTTTATATTTTTACTCTCTTCTCCCATTGCATTTTTCAGCTTTATGTGATATAATGGATATATGCTGTAAACGTTTACAGAAATATCATTCTTGAAAGGATACCAACAATATGAAATTTTCCGACGGTTTCTGGCTCAACAAGCCCGGCTACAACGTAAGCTATGCTGTGCAGGAATATGAGGTCACAGCGGACGAACGCTCGGTGACGGTCTTCGCCGCCGCTCAGTGGATACGCAACCGCGGCATGACTCTCGGAGGCCCCTGCCTTGAGATACGCTTCACATCCACGCTCGAAAACTCGATAAAAGTCACCCTTGACCACTACAAGGGAGTCCCGGAGAAGGGGCCGGTATTTGACCTGAACGAGAACAGGGAATTCAGACCGGTGATAAATAAACTGGACGACGGAGGCTATGAGCTGATCTCCGGAAAGACGAAGGTTGTCATAGGCGCGGAAAAAGGCGAGTGGGATATAAAATACTACTACGGCGACAAGCTGCTGACGAAGCAGGGCTGGCGCACCGCAAGCTACATCGAGGAATCCGTTCAGCGCACCGAAAACCGTATGCTGGCGAAAAAGACCGAGGGATTCTACGCCGACAGCGAGACTGACGACAACGCATATATGCGTGATATGTTCAATATCGCGGTGGGCGAGAATATATACGGCTTCGGCGAGAAGTTCTCCACATTCGTGAAGAACGGCCAGACCGTGGAGGTCTGGAACAACGACGGCGGCACCTGCACCGAGCAGTCCTACAAATCCATACCGTTCTATGTGTCGTCCCGGGGCTACGGCTGTCTTGTAAACCACCCCGAAAAGGTGATGTTTGAAGTCGCCAGCGAGACCGTTTCCAAGGTTGCCTTTGCGGTACAGGGGCAGCATCTTGAATATTTCGTGTTCGGCGGAGATACCATAGCGGACGTTCTGCGGGTATATACCGACCTTACCGGCAAGCCCGGCCTGCCGCCGGCATTCTCCTTCGGACTGTGGCTGACCACATCGTTCACCACCGACTACGACGAAAAGACCGTTTCCTCGTTCATCGACGAAATGGAGCGCCGCGATATCCCGCTGGAGATGTTCCATTTCGACAGCTTCTGGATGAAGGGCTACAACTGGTGCGACTTCACATGGGACGACAGGATGTTCGACGACCCTGCCGGAATGCTGGCGCGTCTCCACAAGAAGAACGTTGGCATCTGCGTGTGGATAAACCCATACATTGCCCAGCGCTCGTCGATGTTCGCCGAGGGCATGGAGCACGGCTACTTCATTAAGAAGAAGGACGGCTCGGTATTCCAGACGGATATGTGGCAGCCGGGCATGGCGATAGTCGATTTCACGAATCCGGGAGCCTGCGAGTGGTATGCCGGAAAGCTCAAAGCTCTCTGTGAAATGGGCGTTGATACCTTCAAGACCGACTTCGGCGAGAGGATACCCACCGATGTTGTGTACTATGACGGCTCCGACCCGTATAAAATGCACAATTACTACACATATCTCTATAACAGTACGGTGTTTGACGTTCTGGAGCGCTACTACGGGAAGAACAAGGCCTGCCTGTTCGCGCGCTCGGCAACTGTGGGCGGGCAGAAATTCCCCGTACACTGGGGCGGCGACTGCTTCTCGAACTATGAGAGTATGTGGGAGACCATACGCGGCGGTCTGTCGCTGTGTATGTCGGGCTTCGGCTTCTTCAGCCACGATATCTCCGGCTTCGAGGCCACCGGCACCCCCGATCTGTACAAGCGCTGGTCCGCTTTCGGCCTGATGTCCACTCATTCGAGACTGCACGGCAACAGCTCCTATCGCGTGCCGTGGAACTTCGACGAAGAAAGCTGCGATGTGGTGCGCCACTTCACGAAGCTCAAGGGCAGGCTGATGCCCTACCTGTTCGCCAATGCGGTAAAGACCCACAACACCGGCGTTCCGATGATGCGCGCCATGGTTGTGGACTATACGAACGACCCGGCGGTTCAGCAGCTCGACAGGCAGTATATGCTCGGTGATTCGCTGCTGGTGGCTCCGGTGTTCAACGAGGAAGGCACCGTGCAGTTCTATCTGCCCGGCACCGGTATATGGACGGATATCCAGACGGGCGAGGAGCTTGAAGGCGGCAGGTGGTACGAAAAGACCTACGACTACTTCGGTATGCCGTTATACGCGAAGCCCGGAGCCATGATAGCCTACGGCAGTTTCAGACGCAATTTTACCTACGATTACGCGGAGAACGCGAAGATAGTGATATACGGCCTTGAGGACGGACAGAGCAGCGAATGTGAGATATTCGACGCGGAAGCCGTGTCCGTGCTGAAGGTAAAGGCAGTGAGAAACGGCGGTACGATAACCGTCACCTCTTCCGGCAAGACGAAGAACTTTACCGCGGAGAGTGCGCAAGGTCTTGACATAGTCTGCTCATAACGGACTGTGAGACAATAAACAACAAAGGAAGGTACAAGCAATGAAGAAGTACATTGCGGAATTCATCGGCACCTGCGTTCTTGTAACGCTGGGCTGCGGCACGGCGATGCTTGTGGGCTGTGACGCCGCGAACGGCGGCGGCTACATCCTGACCGCTCTCGCGTTCGGTCTGGTCATCGTCGGAATGGCTTACTGTGTAGGCAACATTTCGGGCTGCCACATCAACCCGGCAGTATCGCTGGGCGTGTTCATCAACGGCGGCATGAGCGGCAAGGACTTTGCCTGCTACATCGTGGCACAGTGCCTCGGCGCTTTTGCGGGCTCGGGCATACTTGCGGCGATATTCGGTCTCGGCGGAGTTGAGGACAAGACCGGCGGCTTCGGCGCCAACGGCCTTGGCGGAGTCAACGGCAGCATAGTGTCCGGACTTATCGTGGAGATCGTACTGACCTTCATTTTCGTGATGACTATACTCGGCGTGACTTCCAAGAAGGGCAATCACGGCTCCTTCGGCGGTCTTATCATCGGCCTTACGCTGACTCTGGTGCATATCCTCGGCATCGGCCTTACCGGTACTTCCGTAAATCCCGCGAGAAGCATAGCTCCTGCGGTATTCGCAATGATCTACGGCAACACCGATCCCATCGCATCGCTGTGGGTATTCATCGTAGGCCCGCTTGCAGGTGCCGCGCTTGCTGCATTTGTCTACAAATTCCTCGAGAAAGACTGATCGGCAGCTGTCCGGAACCGATATACTGCCCATTCCCCGCGGAGTGGGCAGTATTTTTATACCCACAGTATAATCGTGGGAATGTTTTTCTTCCGGGAGTTTAGTATAATTGAAAAAGATGTGAAAATGGTATTCTTTTATTTGTTAAATATAGACAATTATTCAGGAAAAATTCGTTAAAAATGAAAAATTCATTGACTTTTAGTATGCTGTTATGCTATAATATAGCCGTTAAAGGGATAAGTGCGTCTTTTTATAGAATAAATGCCGCGTAAAAGCGGTCAGAACAGGTTCGGAAGGGGTTCGTTGATGAGCGAACAGGAGCAGACGATAGACCTCAGGGTATTGCTGAAGGTATTTATCGAACATATTATTATCATAGCAGCTGCCGGTGTGATCGCGGCAGCAGTAGGATTCGGGCTTGCGAAATTCGTCATACCGAAGAGCTATACATCGGAAGCGATGATGTACGTTGAAAACTCAAGCAGCAAGCAGGAGACCGATACACTCAATATTAACGATATCAACGTTGCGCAGAAGCTGGTAAATACCTGCCAGATCCTGTTCAAGAGCCCGGATGTACTCCAGAAGCTCAGCACGGATCTCGGCGAGGAATTTTCCGCCGGTCAGCTCAACAAGATGATAAAGATCGAGTCCGTAAGCAATACCGAGGTGCTGAAGATAACAGTCGATGCACCCAGCGCCGACGCGGCGTTCAAGGTGTGCGGCGGTATCGTGAAAAGCTCGGTAAGTGAATTCAAGCGCGTTATAAAGGGCGGCTCGATCGAGACCGTTTCGGAGCCTACACTGCCGGATAGCCACACGTTCCCGAGCGCGACAAAATTTGCGCTTATAGGCGGCGCTATCGGACTTGTGCTCGTTTACGGTATTTTTCTCGTAAAAGAACTCCTTGATACCAAGGTAAAGCCTGACGACGACCTCGCGCAGATGTATGAGATTCCCGTGTTCGCGGAGATCCTTGACTTTGAAATGGCCGAAAAGGGCGGCTATTACAAGTATTCCAAGTACGGCAACTACAGCTCCTATGACACCGACACAACGAAAGAGGAAAAGCTGTACACCGACGATGAGGATGACGATGAGGATGACGACGAGGACGACGACTCCGAAGAGGAAGAAGAAGCGAGAGAGGTAAAGTCTAAAAATGGCGAAAAGAAAAAGTGACAGACTTCCTATAAGTATGTCGCGGAAGTTCATTCTGAACGACGACACACAGTTTGCGATAAAAGAAGCATACAAGGCCGCAAGAACGAACCTCGTCTTCTCGCTGGCTTCAAGTGAAAGAAAGATCGTGGTGGTAACGTCCTGCGGACCTTCCGAGGGCAAGAGCACAAACTGCCTTAATATGGCGATAACAATGGCGGAGACCGGAGCTTCGGTCCTGCTGATAGACTGCGATATGAGAAAGCCCGTACAGCATTCGCTGCTCAGGCTCGACAACAAGGTGGGACTTTCTTCCGTGCTCGGCGGTATCGTGCATGATATCTCAAAGGCGATAAACCGCGAAGTCAGGACACATCTCGACGTGCTGACCTCCGGCCCGATCCCCCCGAACCCCGCGGAGCTCATCTCCGGTTCGATAATGGATCAGCTGCTCGACCTTGCAAGCAAGCATTATGACTATGTTTTCATAGATACACCCCCGGCAACGGTAGTTACCGACGCCCTGCTCCTCAATTCAAGGACAGCGGGCATCATATTCATCGTCAAGGAGGGCAGAACGACCCACGGAGAGATAAACGAAGCTCTCGAAAAGGCGAAAATGACCGACGGCAAAGTCCTCGGCTTCCTCAAGGTGAACTGCACCGGCAAGGGCGGCAAGGGCGGCTACGGCTCATACAAGTACAAATATAAGTACAATTATTATAAATATTCGGAATACAAATAATATTCACGGAAGACAGGACAGAAAGGATCCACAGAATGCTTGTTGACACACACTGCCATATTCTTCCGGGAATAGACGACGGCTCGCCGGACATCGCCACCTCCACGAAAATGCTGGAAATGGAGAGGAAGCAGGGCGTTGAGAAGATAATGCTCACGCCGCACTTCTACCTGTCCCATGAGTCGCTGGACAAATTCCTTGACAAGCGGGCGCGCGCAATAGAGAAATTCGCTCCTGTGGCGGATCAGCTCGGCATCGAGGCGAAATACGGCGCCGAGGTGCTCTATACCAAGTCGCTGGCGGACATCGACCTTTCAAAGCTTTGTATAGGCGATACGGGCTATATGCTCATAGAGCTGCCGTATCAGCGTCTTACAAGCGGTTTCATAAACGAATTCAGAAGCTTTGCGGGAGGCCTTTCGCCGGATATCCGGCTTATACTTGCCCACGCGGAGAGATACCTGAACTACACCGACGAGGACAGCATCTACGAGATAATGAATACAGATATGCTCGTTCAGCTGAACTGCGGTGATTTCAAGATGTTCTCGAAACATTCCGGATTTATGTACGACCTGCTGCGCCACGACCTCGCGCATCTGCTGGGGACCGACGCGCATAACACATCGTCAAGACCGCCGGATATGAATATAGCCGAGAAAGCCATCTCGAAGAAGATATCGCCGAGATGCTTCCAGAAACTCAATCATAACGCGGAAAAGGTGTTTGACGGCAGGGCCGTATAAGTTAGGGGAAATATGTTGATTTATATGGTGTTTCTCGCGGCAGTGGTGCTGATCGGCATTCCGCTGTGCAGAAACAGGACAGGAAAAGCGATCTATTGCAGTATTGCCGGCGTTGCGCTGTTTGTGTTCGCCGCGATACGCAAATATACGGGATATGATTACAACCTCTACGGCCAGATATTCCTTGACTATCTGAAGATGTCAATGGACGATATAGGCGAGCATAGATTTGAAAAGGGCATAGCGATACCGATGAAGATACTCGGCGATATGTTCTATATAGATTATCAGACGATGTTCTATGTATATGCGTTCCTTTTCGCGCTTATGCTGATGCTCCTGCTCTGGAAGACGAGCGACAGGCCGTATCTCGGAGTATTCTTCTTCATGACGCTGGGACTGTATTTCAACTCGCTCAACTTCATGCGGCAGATGCTGGCTGCTTTCATAATAGTTCTCGGAATGAGATATATAAAGACAAATCAGTTTTTCAGATATCTGATAGTTGTTATATTCGCATCATGCTTCCACCTGTCGGCGCTGGTGATGATACCGTTCTACTTTATCCTGAAGATAAAGCTGACCCCGGTAGTGCTCGGCATATACGCGGGCGGAGGACTGATAGTATTCATATTCTCGTGGCAGATAATACAGTTCCTTACGAAGACGTTCCTCCCGAAATACTATACACCGGGAGAGATGCCCCAGACAGGAGAAATGAGCGGAACGCGGTTTCCGATATACACTGTATTCTTCGCCCTCTGCCTGATATTCTGTTTCCTGTTCAGGAAGAAACTGCAGGAAAAGGATCCTTTCAACAACGTATGGCTCGGCTGCATGATATTCGCGTTCTACTTCGATCTCATCAGCATGAAGCATAACATAGTCGGCAGACTTGCGATACCTTTCCTTGTCGCCTCAGCAGCGGTGCTGCTTCCGAGAGCATTTGAATGTATGCTTGAGTGGTGTAAGGAGAAATTCCGCAAGGACAGGAAGCAGGCTACCATATCCTCGGCTGTTGCCGCCGCGTCGGTCGCAATAATTTGCGTCGGAATGTACGGCTATATGATCGGGAACAACTACAATGGTGTCAATCCGTATCAGACGATATTCGGAAACGCGGTGTGGGAGGTCCCGGAAAAATGAAATACAGCCCTATGGAGCTTTTCATAAAAGCAAGAAAAAACACGCTGCCCGAGCAGATATGGGTCTGCATAGCGGCGGCACTCACATCGACGTTCTACTTCTACGAGTATCAGTACGAAAGGTTCGCTCCCATAAGAGCGCCGTTCCTTCTGTTTATGACAGTCGTGATATTCGCGGTCTGGATAATATGCTCGTTCTTCAGCGGGCGCGACGGCCGGTTCGGGTTTGCGGTGTTTACGTTCCTGTACTGGGGCATACCGTTCGTCTATACGCTGTTCTACGCGGGCAGGGACAATCTCAGAGGCTACAACAAGTGGCTCTCCATGCTGAACAAGATCTCGAATGCCCTGCTGTGCAACCCGTTCTCCGAGGCCTCCGGAAAGCTGAATACCTCACCGCAGGTAATGGCCGCGGCACTGGTGCTCATAAGTCTGGCTTGCTACATCGCGGGACTGCTCCTCAAGCGCCGCTATGTGATGCGTATGGCGGATAAAAGCGCCGAGGGATATGACGGAGAGTATATCCGGGACGAAGAAGACGACAGCACGGATGTCACCGCTGATACGGCGGCAGACCCGTCCGACGGCGGCAGTGAGCTGACCTTCGGCGGCAGAAACACCGCAACTCCGGATCTGAAGGATATCCTCGGGATAGAGGCAAAACCGGACGGCGCGGACGAAACTCCCGGCGCGGAGGAATAAGGGGCTGAAAGCCCGATGAAAAAAGGTAATACCTTCCGCAAGGAAGTTATTATATAGTCTTGAAGAAAGGAGGACAAATACCAATGAAGAAGTTTAGCTCAAAGTTCATTGCCAGTGCAGTTATGGCAGTTATTGCGGCTTCCGCAATGGCTATCTCGTCCAGTGCAGCTATCGATTACTATGATAACCCGCAGTACCATGTTCCTGAGTACACCGGAAACGCTTCCGGCGCTACAACAGGCGGTTCTACCGCAGGCAGCACAGATACCGGCAGCCAGACAGACGATGATACAACAGATGAGACAGATACTTCCGAATCCACAGTTGGCTCTGTAGTAAGCGAATCCGCAGTCGAGGACGCTATCGAGAGCGGTGATCCCATACTTGTTACCGCAGAAAACGGCAGCGCTACAATTCAGGAAACTGCAATCGGTGCGATAGCAAACAGTGATTCTCCTGTTTCTTTCGTAGTAAGCGACGACGCTTCCGGTTTCGATTACGTTGTAACTATCGATCCCGACTCGATTAAGGAAGTTAAGGCTATCAACATCGCAGTTAACCTTAATGTTGGTTCTTTCAGCGGAGTTAATGGTGTTGTAATTCGTCCTGCTCAGTCCGGCGATTTCGGTATGACTCTTGCAATTACAATCCCCGCTGCGGCAGTAAAGGATCTCGATGAAATCAAGCTGTTCTACATCTCTGATGACAATCAGATCACTGATGTCACAGATGCACTGACAGTGAACGGTGACGGTTCTGTTACAATAGCTATCTCCCACGCTTCCAGCTATGTCATCACTGACATTGATCTCGTAGCTCTCGCGGGCGGTGCTGAAACAGATATCGACATCGATGACGACGATGACGACGACGATGATACCGACGTTGTAATCGACGAGCCTGAGCAGGGCAAGGACGACACAACAGTCGTTAACCCCGGTTCCACAGCCGGCACTGACAGCAACCCTGTAACAGGTACAACTCTCGCACTTGGTTCTCTGGCTGTATTCGCAGCAGCTGCTGTAGCTACATCCAAGAAGAGAAAGTAATTTTTTCCGAATTCGGATCCGAACTCGAAAAAAAGGGTCACCGGCGAAAGCCGGTGACTTCTTTTTTATGTTCATTTTCGTATCAGAACAGATTTATGACATCAATGCCCTTTTTCTGCGCCATGCGCACGGTCTGCCCCGTGCCGGATGCGTAGCGCTGTTCCTCGTTGTAGTAACATACGAGCGCGTCGGCGAGCCGTACAAGCCGCATATTCCGCAGCTTCATACATTCGCCGGTGTACTGCGGAGATATGATCTCCGTGCTGTCGGCGTTCTTCAGTACGCGGTAGTATTGTTCCTTTGCCTCTTTCGGGAATCTGGCGGTCTGTATTTCGGGAGGGCAGGGAAGTATCAGTTTCAGCGATATCCACGGATAGCCGCCCTGTAAGTCAAGCACGGTTTCGGCGGCGAGAGTGTCGAAACCGGCAGCCCCGCCGGCGCAGAATGTGTCCGCTCCCGAATTTATAAGTTCCTCGACCTTGTCGCGGAGCTTTCCGCGCAGTTCCTCGGAATAAGCCTCGCGGTGCCCCGTGAAGCTGACTGTCATTTTAATCATCTCCCGGATAATCATAGCTTCTCTCTGTATATTTTCATGCGGCTTTCCGCTTTGCGGTGAGGAAGGCCTTCGTTTCCACGGACACGGTCCCGGACAGCGCAATGAGCGCGGCCACGTTCGGCAGGGCCATAAGTCCGTTCATTATGTCGGCTATTGCCCATACGGACGCGGTGGTGATGTAGGGACCGATAAATATGGCGGCAATGTATATCCAGCGGAATATCACGGTCCTCACCTTGCTGGGTCCGAAAAGGTAGGACAGGCAGCGCTCGGAGTAGTAGTTCCAGCCGAGTATGGTGGTGAACGCGAATACCGACAGGCACGCCATGAGCAGAAGATCAGAAATGACAGCCGGGAACGGGAGCCCCTTACCGAAGGCGTCTGCGGTTATCGCAACGCCCACAAGGCCGGAGGAATGGCTTCCGGAGAGCACTATCACAAGTCCTGTCATAGTGCAGACGATAATGGTATCGATGAAAGTTCCGGTCATGGACACGAGCCCCTGACGGACGGGATCCTTTGTTTTTGCGGCAGCCGCGGCGATAGGAGCGGAGCCGAGACCTGCCTCGTTGGAGAATATGCCGCGGGCAACGCCGTTGCGGGCGGAGAGGAGAACCACAGATATGCCCGCGATGCCTCCGGCTATCGGCCGGATGCCGAAAGCGCTCTCGAATATCTCAACGAACGCGGCGGGTATTTCGGTGATATGGGTCACCAGAACGATGAGGCAGAGAAGGACGTATATGATTATCATAGAAGGTACGACTATCTGTGCTATGGTGGAGATACGCTTTATACCGCCGATTATTACCAGCGCGGCGAGGAGCGTCACGACGAGACCCGCGATGGCGGCGGCGATGCTTGTTTCGTTTCCGAGTATGTTCAGCGTATGTGCGTTATCCGGGTCGAAGAATCCCTGAACGGAAGCCGTGATGCCGTTTATCTGTGTGATGGTGCCTATGCCGAGAAGTCCGGCGAGAACACCTGCCGCGGCAAAGAATTTCGCGAGCCATGTCCACTTTCTGCCCATGCCGTTTTCGATGTAGTAGAACGGGCCGCCGAGTATGCTGCCGTGTTTGTCTGTGATGCGGTATTTAATGGCCAGCAGGCCTTCGGCGTATTTGGTAGCCATACCGAAGAGCGCGGCTATCTCCATCCAGAACAGCGCGCCTGCGCCGCCTGCGGAGACTGCCGTAGCCACGCCGACTATATTGCCTGTTCCGACGGTTGCGGACAGCGCCGTACAAAGCGCCGCGAAGGACGAGACTTCACCGTGGCCCCCGTCCTCTTCCTGAAGCATAAATTTCAGCGCCGAGCCGAGTTTCCTGAACTGTATGCCCCTTGTGCGCACTGTCAGCAGAAGTCCGCAGGAAAGGATAAGCACTATCAGCGGGATGCCCCATATAAACTCGTCCACTGTCTGTATCATCTTCGCGATCTGTTCCATTTATATATCCTCATTCATGTTTTTATATATGTATATGATTGTACCGAAAAATTGATGTTTTGTCAAGTGCGGAGCGCCTTATTTTTACGTTTCGCGCAGGATTTTTTGCGTTTCGCGCACAACGGAAAATTTTTTTGGAAATACGCTAAAGTTTTGGAAAAGTCTGCCGATATTATAATTGAGGTATAAGGGAATTATACCCCGTTGCGCCCTTCCGGGCATCGCGGCAGAGGATGCGCGGTAGTGCGCCGAACGAATTTCAAGGAGGAAAGGGCATGATAATGAGAAAATCGTGCCGCACCTCGGAAGAAAGGAATGATAGTGTATGAGCGGTATCAATTCTATCTTAGACAGCTACTCGAATGCTCCCGTGAACAAGACCAAGGCTCCGGCCAGGGTGAAGGAGAACGAGGCAGTCAAGGAAGAGAAGGCGGCTGAAGTCTCCGCTGAGGCTTCCGCAAAGAAAACGGATTCTTTCGAGCGTTCCGGAAAAGCTGATGCCAATATCTATACCAAGGGTGTAAAGACCGAACACGCAGGCAAGTCCGCCCTCAATATCAAGAATGAGGGAATGAAGGACATGGTGGCGCAGCTTCTGGGTCAGGCAAAGTCCGGCGCGGATAAGGACAAGGGACTTACTCTCGATTCCATACTCAAGAGCTTTGACATCGAGCCTATCGAAAGCGACGGCTCCGAGGATTTCTGGGGTGCGGATAAGACAGCAGCGCGTATTCTTGACTTTGCGAAGAGCCTCGCGAAGAACGATCCCGATTCCTTTAACAAGGTAAAGGACGCGTTCGAGAAGGGCTTCAAGGAGAGCGAGAAGATCTGGGGCGACAAGCTCCCCGATGTAAGCTATGAGACACTCGACAAGGTGCGTCAGGGCTTCGATGAGTGGGAGAAGGAGATAAACGCCCAGGCAGACGCCGTTTCCACACAGGCAGCGGCTCAGTGATCAAAGTATGACATCAGCGCAGCGCTCTGATTACGGGAAAGGCGCGGCAGCGGCAGCTCTGCCGGCAGCAGGTCCGCGTCCGGCTCCCGATATCGAAGGGAAGTGATACTATGAGCGATATGAACATTTTCTACTCTTCAATGAGCAATGTTATCAATCAGTGGAGTGATTTTCGCGTAAGCAAGAATCTCTATAAGTCGTACTTTGATATGCAGAAGACCAACGCAAAATCGGCGGCGGAAGAAGCTGCATCCAAGGTAAAGGAGAAGAAGGAATCTTCCGCATCAACGGCTTATTCGGCTTCAAAGAACGATAAGCTCAAGGCCTATGCGGATAATGTCTCGAAGGCTGTTTCCGGACTTGAAAAAGCATTCACGGCCGACAGCAAGACCGGCGAGATAGATACCGACAAGGCTCTTGAGGCTGCAACGGATTTCGTTGACAGCTACAATGATCTTTATTCGTCCACCAGAGGCTCCGGCAACTCCGCTGTTTCCAATAAATCGCAGTTCATATCAAATATGACGAACGCTTACTCACGCAAACTTGAAAAGGTCGGCATAAATGTAGGTTCCGACGGAAAGCTCTCCATCGACAAGGACGCTTTCAAAAACGCGGACAAGAGCGATCTCGACGAGATCTTCGGCAAGAAGAACTCCTACGCTTCGTTTATGTCCGCACAGGCAGACGCAGTCTCCGCCTATTCGCAGACCGCGGCTTACCTCGACGCATCGAACAGCACTTATACCAAAACCGGCGCTGTGACCGGTTCGGCCAATGCGTCCGCCCTCAGCGGCGTGCTCTACAATCAGTTGTTCTGATATCTGCGGTGATGTCATACCCGGCGCGCCCTCGTTCTCGAGGGCGCGCTTTTTTGTCGCGCTACGCGCTCGAGTGGGCCGCTTGCGCTCGAGTTTGTCGCTTACGCTCGAGTGCCTCCGGCGGCAAGCTTTTTGAAAAAAGCTTGACCAAAAACTTTAATCGCTTCGCCTTGCAGCGGGGGGAGGTAGTACTCCTTTTCCAATTAGCTGCAAACTCTGAAAGGTGAACCCGAAGGGTGCGGGGCGACCGGAAAGCCCCGCTGAAAACCCCTTCAAATAAAACACTTGCAAAATTGTCAATTATATGTTAAACTGTATATACTATTTTGCATCGGAGATAATAAAATGGGAAAAAGAGTCGGAATTCTTGACGAAGTGCGCGGTATAGCCTATATCGCGATGATAATATACCACGCATATTATGATATTGCCTTTGTCTACGGCCACGAAATGCCCGGAGCCGTGGGCATCTTCATGAAGTGGCTCCAGCCGCTTATCGCCGGAACTTTCATTGTTGTAGCGGGTATATCCTCAAATTACTCGTCCAATAACTTCAAGCGCGGAGTCGAGTATTTCTTCTGCGCGATGCTGCTGACATTCGTGACGGCGATCTTCATGCCGTCGGAGCTGATACTGTTCGGCGTGCTGCACTTCTACGCCATAGCCGCTATGATCTACGGCTTTGTGGGCAAATATACCGAAAAGATACCGTGGCTGGCCG
>JAEEJW010000065.1 GCA_016282095.1 Ruminiclostridium sp.
GGGGTGGAACTGGACGCCGTAGATCGGGTAGTCGGTATGAGCGACGGCCATTATCTCGCCGTCGTCGGTACGGGCTGTGACGAGGAGCTCTTTCGGGAGCGTGGACTCGTCGGCAGCCAGAGAATGATACCGGGCCACTGGAGCCCGTTCGGGAAGTCCCGCGAACAGCGGACAGGTGCGGTCGAATACCACTTCGGACTGCTTGCCGTGCATGAGACGCTTCGCGTAGGTTATCGTGGCTCCGAACGCCGCGCATATCGCCTGATGTCCGAGGCACACACCGAGCGTCGGTATCTTCTTGCCGGCCGTGCGCGCCGCTTCTGTTATACAGCCCGCGTCCTCGGGTCTGCCGGGACCGGGAGAGATGATGATGCGGGAGGGGTTCAGCGCTATTATCTCTTCCACTGTCATCTCATCGTTGCGTATCACCTTTATGTCCGGGTCTATCTCGCCCACGAACTGGTACAGATTGTACGAAAAGCTGTCGTAGTTGTCTATCAGAAGTATCATTCCTCAAGCTCACCCGCCTTTGCAAGCGCGTTCATCACGGCCTTTGCCTTGTTGATGCACTCGTTGTACTCGTTCTCGGGAACGGAGTCCGCCACTATGCCGGCGCCGCTCCTTACAAACACCTTGCCGTTCTTCTTGTAGGCTATCCTTATCGCTATGCAGGTATCAAGGTCGCCGTTGAAGGCCGCGTAGCCTATCGCTCCGCCGTAGATGCCGCGCTTGTTGTTCTCCAGCTCATTAATAAGCCTGCACGCGCGTATCTTCGGAGCTCCGGAGAGTGTACCCGCCGGAAGTACCGCGTTCACCGCGTCTATGGCATCCTTGTCCTCCCGTATTATGCCGCGCACGGTGGAGCCGATGTGCATGACATGGGAGAAGCGCTCTATCGAGTGGAGCTTCTCGACCTCGACCGTGCCGAATCTGCTTATCCTGCCGAGATCGTTGCGCCCGAGGTCAACCAGCATATTATGCTCGGCAAGCTCCTTTTCGTCTGAAAGAAGCTCTTTTTCGAGAGCCGCATCCTCTTCGGGAGTCCTGCCCCTCGGACGCGTGCCGGCAAGCGGGAACGTGTGCAGCACGCCGTTTTCGAGCTTCACCAGAGTTTCCGGCGAGGCTCCCGCCACTTCAACGTCTGTGCCGGAGAAGTAGAACATATAAGGCGAAGGATTTATCGTCCGCAGTACCCGGTATGTTCCGAGGAGGCTGCCCTCGAACGGTGCCGAGAGCCTGTTGGACAGGACGATCTGGAATATGTCGCCCTCTTTTATGTAGTGCTTGGCCTTTTCGACCATTCCGCAGTAGGTCTCCTTGTCGAACAGCGGAGTTATTTCACCGGTGATCCTTCCGGCGGGTTCACGTCTGCGTTCACCGTTCTGGATCAGGTTTATCATATCTGTGATCTCCCGCTTTGCCCGGTTGTACCCGGTCACGATGTCCTCGTTCAGCCTGATGTTCGCGATCAGTATCATCTTGTGGAGCACATTGTCAAAAGCTATGACCTTGTCGAAGAGCATCAGATCAACGTCCTTGAAGTGCTCGCTGTCATCTGTTTCCGTCTTTATGGAAGGCTCGGCGTAATTCAGGAAATCGAAGGAGAAGTATCCCACGAGTCCGCCTGTGAACGGCGGAAGTCCGTCGAGCTTGGGGCTGCGGTACTTGCCCAGCAGTTCGCGCAGCACCTTTGCCGGGTCGTCCGTAGGGAATGTGAGCTCCCCGACCCGCATTTCGCCGTCAACGCAGGTGATGTCCGTCTTCGGGTCGAAACCGAGGAACGTGTAGCGTCCCCACTCTGCACTGGCCGACGCGGACTCCAGCATATAGCAGTGAGTCGATACGTTTTTCAGGATCGAGAGCACCCGCATGGGAGTGAACATATCGGAGAGAATACCGCAGCTCACGGGGATAACGTCATATTTTCCCTCTTCGGCGTAAGCGCGTACCGTACCGATGTCCGGATAGAATTCATACATTTTGTTTGCCGCCTTTCTTTTCTGATAGTCTGCCTGCTTGTGTCGTGACGGTATGTTTCTGTATCAAAAAAGCCCGTCCCCGACTTTAACAAAAGTCAAGGACGAGCATTATACTCGCGGTGCCACCTTGATTCGCGGTACTGTAGACCGCGCCCTTTGCAGGATACAAGCATATCCCCGATAACTAACGCATATCATTACGTCGCAGTTTCCCCGGAGGCTTCCGCCTTTATTCCGACTGCGCCCTCTGCGGGCCATTTGATGAACTGTGTCACGTCCGGCTCTCACCTGCCCGGACTCTCTGTTGAGTCATGTTTCACCTTTATCTCCGCATCAACGGTTTAATGTAATATTATCACAAAGTTATTTGTTTGTCAATACTATTTTGAAAAAAATTTTCCGGACATCCGCAATTTTTTTGCAGATATCCGGAAAAGCATTATCAGACGTTGGTTCAATACGTCTCTATGATCTCCCTGCCGTTCAGGAAGTTGTCAACATTGGAGATGAGCTGTGTCACATACATCTGACGGGTCTTGAACAGATTCGAGCCGTTCAGCGCGATTATCACCTTGCGGTCGGTGTTCGAGGCATAGAATGTCACGATATCCCGGCCGTTCATGCCCGCCGTCGGGTCATTGTAGGTGTAGACTATCTCCGCCAGCTGCTCGCCGCGGTCCTCGTCGAAGTAAAGCTCTTCGCCCGCAGCCGAGATCATGAACTGGTAGAGGTTCTTCAGAGGCTCCTCGGGTGTAGGCTCGCCGTTGAGTGTGTAATTGTGGACGTCCTCGGCACCTTCCTCGGCCGCCTTTATGGTCTCTATGCCGAGGGTGATATCTTTTCCGGAGGGCTCGGTATAGCGCACAGAGCTCAGCGAATAGATGTAAGGCATCAGGAACAGTCTGGAAATAAGTGTCTCCGGCTTTATCGTCAGCACTTCAAGGTCGCTGGCCGTGAAGCTGTACAGAATATCCGGATAATCACCCGAAACGCCGTAGAAGCCTGTTATCTTCGAAGTCTCGGTGCCGTCCTCGGCGGTCTGCTTTGTATATATCGGGGCACCTATCGTCAGCGAATAGTCACGCATATTGGTCGTTATATCCACTTTGCAGACGGGGGCGTTCAGACCCGCGGCTTCGCGTATCTCGTCATTAAGCCCCACGATCTCGCAGGCTGCGGCTTTAAGCCCGAACAGGCTGTAAAGGAACGTCGGCGCGTTCGTCAGATCCATATATGCGTAGTAAGGGCTTGTAAGACGGTAGGTGTAGACCTGTATGTCATCGTCGTCACCCGGTTCGATGACCTCAATGGAGAGAGGCTTTTCAAAGTCCGCGCGCTCGATGTTCATATTGAGTATCTGCTCCGTGGCCTGCTCATAGTCGGGTATGGCGTTAAGCTGCACGAAGCTGTATCTGTTGCCGAAGAATGTGCTGTAATATGACTTCGAGCAGGTGTAGACGTTCTTCCCGTCGGCTGTCATATAAAGCGAGCCCGAAGAGCTAGGCACATCGTCACCCAGCCTGAAAGAGAACTCAGCTCCGTCGGCGAACTTAGCTGTCACTGTGGCACGGGGTTCTGTGAGCCCGTATTTATCGAGCATCGAGCTGTCTGCGATCTCCTCGACGAATTCCTTCGCCTCAAAGGTGCCTGCGGCTTCGGCTGCATTACCCAGCGACGCAGTGTCCAGCGGCGCAGAAGCAATATCGGTTATAGTCCACAGGAAATAACCTTTGTCGTCTTTGTCTGACGTGGGTGTCAGAGTATATTTGTCGTCCTTGTTGGTGACGCTGACGGACGCTATGTCATTCCTGCCGCGTTCGCAGAGCATAAGCCTGCTGTCCTCGACAGCACCGGCGGCTGCGGAACTGTCCGTTCCCCCGGTGCCGGTGTTGTCCTTCGGCGGAGCCGTAAGCAGCAGCACGGCCGTCACCGCGCCAAGCACCGCTACGCCCACCAGCGACCATATCAGTATCTGTTTGTTCTTGCTCATAAACTATCTCCCTGCGGGGGCTTTCCGATCGTCCCCGCACCCATCCGGGCGCTGATATATTAAAGTCTCCGGCGCTTTGCCCAGACTATTATACCGACAATTATAATGATTATCGGTATCGCGACCGCAAATATGATGCCTATTGTGATCTGCGCCGCCGCGTCAAGCTGATAAGTCTCGGCCTTGAAGGACTTCTCGACTATCTTTATCGACGAATCTTTCTTCTCGGTGTTCGCGTCGAACAGCGCCAGCGCCACTTCACCGTTGCTGTAGTTGGACGCCGAGGTGAAGTTCTGATTGAACAGCAGCTCGCTGCCGCAGACTATGACTTTGCTGTATATCGGAGTCGAGCCGTCAAAGCGGACCTTTGAAGCCTCAACGATAACATCGTAAGCCTTCTGTTCTTCCTGCGAGGGATCCCAGTTCTCGTCCGCAGTGAACGGGAATATGCGGCACTTGTCGCCCTGCGCGCTTGCCACGACCGTATTGGCCATATTGCTCTTTTCGTCCCAGAGCTTTGTTACGGGGCGCACATAGTATCCGATGAATGACGAACCCGCCGCTATCTTCATAGCCTTGTAATAGTCGGATTCCTCGTTGAGCTTCAGATCCTGCATCAGCGCGAGCGTCGAGCCTGTGTAGTACGCGTAATTCGTGTCTTCCTGGAGGATGTAGCCCTTTTCCACCGCAAGTCCCCACTCGGCGAGGTACTCGTCGAGGTTGGGAGTATCCGCGGCATCGGGTGTCGCAACATATATCATGTTCTTGCCGTAGTTTCCGCCGTTGGCAAGCCACTCGTCCACCTTGGTGACGGCATCAAGGCTGTAATCGTCACGGGGCGCGTAGATAACAAGTATATCGGTGTCTTCGGGAACTGCCTGTATCTTGTCTATCTCGGCTGTCTGCGTAACGTAAGCGTTGTCTGTGAGTATCTTGTCGAGAGTCGAATGGTCGGCCTCGTTATAGCCTGTAAGGAATGTAACGACGGTGGGGTCTTCCTGCGAAACGAACATCATCGCGGAAACGAGCTGTTCCTCGGCGTTTGAGGTATAGTCTGTGACGGAATAGCCGCCGTAGTTGACATACATCATAGCCTCGCTGTACGAATATGTGTTGCCGTCGTTGAGGGTGAAGCGCATGAACTCGCTTATGGTGAGTATGCGGTATCTGCTGGTCTTGCCGCTCTTGACGATCACCTGATAATTCGAGAGCGTTTCGGTGAAGCTCTTTGAGAAATCGGGGTCTGTGAGCAGATTGACGTATTTCACGCTGATGCGGGAATTCATCGCTTCCATTTTGTCGAGGAACTCGACGATCTGTTCATAGAGCGTTTCGCCGGAGCTCTTCATACTGTCCTTATCGGCAGTGACATATATTATCATATCGTCGTTTATGCCGCGGACGTAATCTTCGGTCTGTCCGGAGAGGGTGAACACCTTGTTGGCTGTGAGGTCGGCCTGTACATTGAAGCGGTCGAGCACAAGGTTGAGTATCACGTTCACAAGCACGACTGCCGCTATACAAATCACTGTGAATATGACGGAAAGGGAGCCGTACCTGAACTTTCTGCTGCGGAAGAGATTTTTGCCGGCCTTTGCGGGCTTTTCCGGCTCCGGAGCCGCGGCGGGCGTTTCTTCCGCAGTGTTTTCTGCTGTATCTTCTATCTTGATATCTTCATTTTCAGACATATATCTATACTCCTGCAAATTATCTGCCGCGAAAGGCAGTTATCTGGAATTTATAAGCGAAGCAATAAAAAGTTTTGAAAAGCGATCCGGGCGCAGCCGGCCAAAGCGCGTCAGCTCCGCGGTCATGCCCAGCGGCGGCGTTCGAGCACTCTTACCGTAAGGAACAGGAAGATGAATGCCATGCTCAGGAAGAATATGACGCCGTTGAGACTGAATATGCCGGTGGTGAACTCATTGTATCTGTCAAAGACGGAAAGTGTTTTCAGAATATCGGAGATGAGCTTCACGGGGATAACGGAGGCTATCACATTTATCAGCGCCAGCGCAACATTGAGGGCTATCGAGCCTATGGCCGCCACCATCTGGCTCTCTGTTAGGCTGGAAACGAAGAGCCCCGAAGCTACGAACACCGCGCCCATGAGTGCGAGAGCCACGAAGTTGCCGAACAGCAGCACCCAGTTGACTGTCGCCACAAAGCTGAGCACTATGCCGTAGGTCAGCATTACGAGGTCACCGATAAGGAATACGATGTATGCCGAGAGGAACTTGCCCGTAACAAGGCGCATAAGCCCCAGCGGTGCGGTCAGCAGGAGCTGATCGGTCTTGAGCTTGTTCTCGTCCGCCATAAGACGCATCGTCAGCACGGGAACGAAGATCATATAAACATAGAACATTCCGAGAAATACGAAGGAAACGTCCGTACTGCCCACGCTGAGCGCGAATAACCAGAAGAACGCGCCGGAGAACAGGAACGACACGGCTATGAAGACATAGCCGATAGGTGATTTGAAGTACGCGGAAAGCTCGCGTTTAAGTATTGCCGTCACTTGTCCTCACCTGCCTTTCCGAGCGCGTCAAGTTTGTCCTCGATCTTTTCCGCGCCGCCGTATTCGTCGCCGGTCGTAAGTTTCAGGAATATCTCTTCCAGCGAGAGTTCATTGGATTTCATCATAAGAATGGGATAGCTGCGGGAAGCGAGCTTTTTGAAGATATCGCGGCGGATATCCGCGTTCTCCTTTGCCTCGATATGGTATTCCCATACGCGCTCGTCCACCTGTCTGCCCACGAATACACGCTCAACGTCGCTTATCGACGTGAGCAGCTTCTTGACCTCGTCGCTGCTGCCCTCGATGTGCATGATCAGCTTGTGGTCTGCTGAAAGCGTGCGCGCCAGGGTGTCGGAGTTGCCGTTGGCAACTATCCTGCCCTTGTTGATAACGACTATCTTGTCGCATACAGCCTGAACTTCCGGCAGGATATGTGAGGAAAGTATCACGGTGTGATTCCTGCCGAGCCGCTTTATGAGCGTGCGTATCTCGATTATCTGCTTCGGGTCGAGTCCGACCGTCGGTTCGTCAAGTATAAGAACTTTCGGGTTGCCCACCAGAGCCTGCGCAAAGCCCACACGCTGCTTGTAGCCCTTGGAAAGGTTCTTTATCAGGCGCTTGCGCACGTCCGTGAGCTTGACTATCTCGCATATCTCGTTGAGATGCGACTTCTTCGGCAGTTTGCATTTTTTAAGGCCGTAAACGAAGCTCAGATACTCGTCCACAGTCATGTCAAAGTACAGCGGAGGCTGCTCCGGCAGATATCCGATGAAGCTCTTCGCCTTTATCGGGTCTTCAAGTATGTCAACGCCGTTGATGAACGCCTGACCCTCATTCGAGGAAATATAGCCCGTCAGTATGTTCATTGTTGTGGATTTCCCGGCGCCGTTCGGTCCCAGAAATCCCAGCACCTGCCCGTCTTCGGCAGTGAATGATATGTTGTTCACGGCTTTTTTGCCGCCGTAGCTCTTCGTCAGATTCCTGACTTCTATCATCTGTCAGTGTCCTCCTTGTTTTTGTCGCCTGCGCCTGAGACCGTGAGAACTCTCCCCGGAAACTTCAAGCGCTCCGCTTCTGAATTTCAGAGCTTTCTGGTTTATATTACATTGTGAAAGTGTAAACTGTATGAAAATATTATGAAAGTGCTTTTAAGCGTTCGTTAAATATTGATATGGAAGTGTTCCTGTCGGAGATGAGCTGCGCTTTCAGCTCCTCCAGACTGCCGAATTTCCGCTCGTCACGGATATAGTCCAGCAGGCAAACCCTTACTTTCAACCCGTAAAGGTCTCCGTCAAACCCGATAAGATGCGTTTCCATATTCTCCGTGTCGTCGGATTTCACCGTCGGCTTGACGCCGATGTTCGTTATCGCGGGGTATCTTGCGCCGTCAAGCATGACGCGGCTCGCGTAAACTCCCCGCTTTGCGCGCACGGCATTGTCCGGTATCACCTGATTCATTGTCGGGAAGCCTATCGTCCGCCCGAGCTGCCTGCCCTTCGTGACCGTTGCTATATACGACACAGGGCGCAGCATAAGGCTGTCGGCCTCCGCTACTCTGCCCTCGCGTATCATGGCGCGCAGCATCGTGGAGCTGACTGTCTCGTCGTTTATGCGCACCGGCGGCACTATCTCGAACGCTATGCCGCTTCTGCCGCACAGCTCCCGGAGCAGTTCCGCGTTTCCGGCGCCGTCCTTTCCGAAGCGGAAATCCTCGCCGCAGCACACATATCCGATGTTCATTATATCTTTCAGGACGCGCTCGAAGAACTCCTCCGGCGACAATCCGCGTATATCCTCAAAATACGGCGCGTAGATGTAATTAATGCCGAAATGCCGCTCCAGCAGCGCCACCTTGTCCTCATAGGTGGTCATGAATACATCGGTGCGGCCGCCGAATTTCGGCAGAGCAGCCTCGCGTATCATGAATGCCGCGGGTGTGAAGCCGTATCTCTCCGCTGCCCGGCAAGCCGCCGAAATAACTGCGGCATGACCGATATGCATACCGTCGAAGAAGCCGAGAGCCGCAGCTGTTTTTGCCTTACCGTCCATCACAGCTTCACGCCTTTCAGTGTATCGATGCTTTTCAAACGCGCCTCGGGGGAGGCGGGGTCTATTTCGGGAGCCTTTTCCTTCTTGGGGGGAGCTCCGAAGAAGCGCTGTATCACGGCAAGATCATTATCCACACCGCGGTTGCCGATAGCGATGACCTCGCCGTCGGAACTCAGTATGCGGAACGGACCGTCGTCGCGGTCAAGGCTGACGCGGCTGATATCGAGGACTACGCCGTTTTTCAGCATACCCGTCTGCTTTTCGTTGAGTCTCGCGGCAGGCAGGGCATTGAACACGATGTCCAGCGGCATGAGCATCTTCTCGACGGCATCTCTTCCGCCTATCTCAAGCTCCTCGCGTATCTCCGACAGCCGGTAGCAGTCCCGCAGGGTGAAATTGCCCGAACGGGTCCTTACAAGGCTTGTCATTATCGCGCCGGTGCCGACCTCCGCGCCCATATCGTGTATGAGGGTCCTTATATAGGTACCCTTTGAGCAGGTGACCAGCATTGTTGCCATATTGTTCTCGAATTTCTCGAATTCGAGGTTGTATATCTTTATCGCCCGGGGTTCGCGCTCTATCTCGATGCCCTTGCGAGCCAGCTCATAGAGCCGCTGGCCGTCCACCTGCACCGCGCTGTACATCGGCGGTGTCTGCATCAGATCGCCGGTGAACTTGCTTTTCAGCATATACTGCATATTCGCAGAAACAGGCGTGTCATCGGTCGCGAGTATCTTACCGGTAAAGTCCTGTGTATCGGTGGTGACGCCGAAGCGCATCTCCGCACGGTATTCTTTTGTATTGTCGGGGCAGTAATCAACGGCTTTCGTCGCTGTCCCCACAAAAATCGGAAGGACCCCCTCCGCCATTGGATCGAGAGTCCCGCCGTGACCTATTTTCTTTGTACCGCAGAATCTCCTCATTATCGCCACTATGTCGAAAGAGGTATATCCCTTTTCTTTGTAAATGCAGATGACTCCGTTCATTCCAGCACCTTTCCGATCTCATCTGTTAATGCTTTCTTTATATCTTCCAGCGCCATATTGCCGAAAGAGCAGCCCGCGGCCTTCTCATGCCCGCCGCCGCCGAATTTCGAGCAGACAGCCTGTACGTCCACGGTGGAATTTGAGCGCAGCGAAGCCTTCCAGCTGCCGTTTCCGCGCTGCTTTATGACTACGCCGACTTCAACGCCCTCTATCATACGCGGTATGGCCGAGAGACCGTTGCTGTCCTCGCTGTCCACTGTCGCGAGTTCTTCCTTTGTCAGCGTTACCAGCGCGCACTTGCCGCCGCAGTAGAACTCCATATCGTGATATATCTTCTCTTCAAGCACTATCCGAGCTTTTGTTTTCAGGTCAAAGAACACGAAATCCAGCGCCGAGTGGTCGAAATCGTATTCCAGCAGCTCCGCCGCGATGCGGTGGGTCTCCGAGGTGGCGCAGGAATATCTGAAGCAGCCCGAATCCGTTGAAATGCCCGTATAGAGGCAGGCGGCGATCTTCTCATCGATCAGCTCTGCACCGCCCAGCTCCATTATCAGCTTGTACACTGTCTGTGCGGCAGCGGCGGCGTGGGGCTCAAGCACGAGCTTTTCGGCGAAATCGACATGGGAAACGTGGTGATCTATCGCGAGGTCGATCTTATCACCGTAAGTCTTTTCAAGGTCTCCCAGCAGCTTTTTGTCCGCGACGTCAACGGTGATGTATGTCTGGGGAACGAATTCCTGCTTCTCCACCGACTTCTTCATGAAATCGTAGCGGTGCGAAAGCTCGTCGGCGCAGATGTTCTTCGCCTTCTTGCCCAGCTTCTGGAGTGCTCTGCACAGCGCAAAAGCACACCCGAGGGTATCGCCGTCGGGGTTCGCGTGGGATATTATCAGAAAGCCGTCATGCGCTTTGATGAAGTCGGCGGCTTCGCTCATTCCGATCTTTTCAGACATTGTCATTCGCCTTTCTGTTCTTCGCCGTCACCGTCTTCTCCGGTTGCAGCAGGCGGCAGCGAATCGAGTATCCTGCTTATCTTCTCGTAGTATTCCTGCGAATTGTCCGGCAGGAATATAAGACGCGGCATCTTGCGCATCTTTATCCGCGCGTTTATCTTCCTCACCAGGAAGCCCGCGGCCTTTTCCAGCGCCTTTACCGCTTCAGCTGTCTTGTGCTCGTTCCCGAGCACCGAAACATATATCTTGCAGTACGAAAGGTCGCTCGTTATCTCCACACGGGATATCGAAACGATCTCTTCGCTTACGTGTTTGTCCTTTATCTCCGGCAGCGCCGCCGAAAGCTCGCGCTTCACGTCCTCCGTCAGCCTGCTTAAATTGTGATTTGCCATTTGTGCCTCCTTTATTAGAGGTCGCTTCGCTCGAGCCGCCGCGCTGCGCGCTCGAGAAAGATTATTATAAGTTCTTTTAGAGTTAGTCGCTGTGCTTGAGTTTTTTGGCCTACGCGGCCGGCGCCAGCATGATGCTGGACCCAATCGCTTCGCCTTGCAGCGGGGGTAGGTAGTGCGCCTGTTACAAGCCAGTACTATTCGCTCATCTGTTACAAAAAGCGTAGACCCTTTCTCCCTTAGCCGCGAAGCGATCCGCCCTTGCGGAAAGAGGGAGGGGGTGAAGGAGAGAGGGATCCGGGGCAGAGCCCCGGGCTTAATCTCTGTACTCTTCTACGGTATAAGCCTCGAAGATATCGCCTTCCTTGATATCGGTGTACTTTTCGAGGGAGATACCGCACTCATAGCCTTCCGCAACTTCCTTGACATCGTCCTTGAAGCGGCGGAGACCGTCTATCTTATCGTCCGCGATAACTATGCCGTCACGCACTATGCGTATGCTGCACTTTCTGTCCACCTTGCCCGAAAGGACATAGCAGCCCGCAACAACGCCGACGCCGGTGATCTTGTAGACCTGACGCACTTCGATGCGCGCACAGTCGGTCTCGCGGAACTTCGGAGCCTGCATACCCTTTATAGCGGCTTCTATCTCTTCTATTGCGTCATAGATTATTCTGTAAAGTCTTATGTCCACGCCGTCGCGCTTCGCGCTCTCCGCAGCGTCGGGATGAGGTCTTACGTTGAAGCCTACGATTATCGCGTTGGAAGCATTGGCAAGCATAACATCGCTCTCGCTTACGGCACCTACACCGCCGTGGATGACCTGAACGCGGACTTCGTTGTTGGAGAGTTTCTCAAGCGACTGTCTCACAGCCTCCACAGAACCCTGAACGTCCGCCTTCACGATGATCGGCAGGGTCTTCATCTCGCCCTCTTCGATCTGCGAGAACAGGTTGTCGAGAGTTACCTTGCGGTACATCTTGAACTGTTCTTCCTTGGCATCGAACTTACGCTTCTCGACAAGCTCACGGGCGAGTTTCTCGTCCTCTACTACCGCGAAGCTGTCGCCTGCGCTGGGGACTTCCGACAGACCCATGATCTCAACGGGAACGGAAGGACCGGCTTCCTTGACTGTCTTGCCGCGGTCGTCGCGCATAACGCGGACATGACCCACGGAAGTACCCGCGATGATGATATCGCCGGTATGCAGGGTACCGTTCTGTACCAGCAGCGTAGCTACCGGACCCTTGCCCTTGTCGAGCCTTGCCTCGATGACAGCGCCCTTTGCAAGTCTGTCGGGGTTAGCCTTGAGGTCGAGGACTTCGGCAGTGAGGTTCACCATTTCAAGCAGCGTGTCAATGCCTTCGCCGGTCTTCGCGGATACGGGAACACAGATGATGTCGCCGCCCCATTCCTCGATAACGAGGTCATGTTCGGTGAGCGCCTGCTTTATCTTCTCGGGGTTCGCACCCTCTTTATCCATCTTGTTGATAGCGACGATGATGCTTACACCGGCGGCTTTCGCGTGATTGATAGCTTCGATCGTCTGCGGCATGATACCGTCGTCCGCTGCGACTACGAGGATAGCGATATCCGTCATGTTAGCGCCGCGCGCACGCATAGCGGTGAATGCCTCATGTCCGGGGGTATCGAGGAAGGTGATGTCCTTGCCGCCGGCGTTTACTCTGTAAGCGCCGATGTGCTGCGTGATGCCGCCCGCTTCGCCGCTTGCCACGGACGAATGGCGTATCTTATCCAGCAGCGAGGTCTTGCCGTGATCGACGTGACCCATAACGACAACGACGGGGGAGCGGGGCTTGAGGTCTTCCGCCTTGTCCTCGGACTCCTCGAACAGTCTTTCCTCTATCGTTACTACGACTTCCTTCTCTACCTTCGCGCCCAGCTCTTCGGCAACGAGCGACGCGGTATCGAAGTCTATCACCTGATTTATCGTGCACATCTCACCGAGCATCATAAGTCTCTTGATGACCTCGGTCGCGGTTACCTTCAGTCTCTGCGCAAGCTCGGATACAACGATCTCATCGGGTATCTGCACCCTGAGCTGCTGTTTTCTCGCGCGCTCAAGCTCCAGACGCTTGAGCTTCTGGGCTTCGGTCTCGCGGTTCTTGCCGCCGAACTTTCCGCCCTTCTGCTGGGACTTCTGGTTTATCTTCTGCTTCTTGGCGGAGAAGCCGTCGTCACGCTTATTGTCGCCGTGCTTCTGCGAAGCCATGTTCTCATAGCGCTCATTGTACTTGTCGAGATCGACATAGCTGCCGCGGGTATCGACGCGCTTTGTTACCTGCTCTCCGCGCTGTACGGCCTCGCCCTTGACCTTCGCCTTGGGCGGCTCGTTGGTCTTCACTGTGCTGAGATCGACCTTTGCCTCAACAGGACGCGGAACGGGCTTGTTCTCTTTCGGACGCGCAGGCTTGTCGGGCTTGCCGTATATGGTCTGCGCAGGCTTTGCAGGAGCCTTCTGTTCGGGTTTCTGTTCGGGTTTCTGTTCCAGCTTCTGCTCCGGTCTCTGCTCAGGCTTCGCGGCCGCGGGCTTCGGCTCGGGCTGCTTCGGAGCGGGCTTTCTGTCCGGCTCCTTTGCCGCAGCCTTCTGCTCCTTTTCGGGCTTTGCCGCGGGAGCCTTTTCAGGCTTCTCCGCAGTCTCCGTTCCGGCAGGCTTTTCTTCCTTCCCGGGCTTTTCCGCCTTTTCGGTCTTTTCAGCCTTCTCGGTCTTTTCGGGCTTTTCTGCCTTCTCTGCCTTTTCGGGAGCGGGCTTCTTCGGCTCCGGCTTCTTTTCGGGCTTTTTGTTTTCAGCCATAGCGAAGTACGCGTCAAAGCTCGTTACCTGGTTTTCCTGTGAAACACACTCCAGCACAAGATTGAGTTCGCTCTCCGTAACGGAGGCGGAGGGCTTTTTCTCCGCGCCCGTATACTGCTTCACGATCTCGATTATCCGGCCTGCGTCAATATCGAGGTCCTTTGCCGCATCTTTTATTTTGAATTTCAGTTCTTTTGCTGCCATTCGCTTTCCCCTTATGCACGATTATTATTGATTACAGAATTGTATAGTCCGCGGTCGAGAACGGCGATTATGCCGGTTCTCTTCCCTATCACGCCTTTTATGTCATCGAGCGTCGCATCGAGCTCTGTGACTTCGATATCTTTCTTTGCGGCTATGAACCGCGCTTCCTTCTTGGATTTTTCCGAAAGGTCCGACGCCAGCAGAACTCCGCACACCGCCGTTTCCGGCTTTTTTAGCTCCGCATCCACCGCATCGAAGCCGTATATCAGCTTTCCCGCGCGTCTGCACAGCCCTATTGTTGAAAGAGCCTTATTCATTTTCTATCCGCTCCTTCAGTCCTTCATATATCTCATCGGGTATCCGGCATTTCAGCGCCCTTTCGAGGCTTCGCTTCTTCACCGCCTGCCCGAAACATTCCCTGCTGTTACAGATATATGCGCCTCTTCCCGACTTTTTGCCCGTCGGGTCGAGGGATATCTCGCCTTCCTTTGACCTCACTATGCGCAGCAGCCCCTTTTTTCCGAGCATCTCTCCGCACCCGAGGCATTTTCTCAGCGGTATGTTCTGTCCCATTACTGCTCCGTTTCGCTCTTGCCCTCAAAGAATCCGCTCTCGGGCTTTATATCTATCTTGAAGTTCGTCAGCTTTGCGGCCAGCTTGGCGTTCTGACCCTTATTTCCTATCGCCAGCGAAAGCTGGTTGTCGGGTACCACTACCTCACAGGCCTTTATCTCCTCATCGGGGATATCCACGCTGAGAACAGTCGCGGGTTTGAGCGCCTGAGTGATGAATTCCTTCGGGTCATCGCTGTACTTGACCACGTCGATCTTCTCGCCGCGCAGCTCCTCGCATATTCTCGTTATACGCGATCTCTGCGGTCCGATGCAAGCGCCCAGAGCGTCCACGTTCTCGTCGTTGCTGATGACCGCGATCTTGCTTCTGGAGCCTGCCTCACGGCTTATCGCCTTTATCTCGACGGTGCCGTCCTCTATCTCCGGTACTTCCAGCTCAAAAAGCTTTCTGATCAGCTCACGGTGTATTCTCGACACGCGCAGGGTCGGTCTTCTGTCCGCGGAGGACACGCCGGAAACGAACACTTTTACGATATCGCCCTCACGGAGCGTTTCGCCCGGTATCTGGTCGCCTCTGAACAGCATGACTTCGGTGCCGTTCACGCTCACTATCGCATTGAGGGAATCGGTCTCCACCTTCTTCACCTCAGCGGATATCGCGGAGTTCTGGAGGCTTCCGAAGCGCTCAACGAGCTGCTCTCTCTCTACTTCCTTGATGCCCTGCTTTATGACCTGCTTTGCGGTCTGGGCGGCTATTCTTCCGAATGCCTTTGTATCTATCTTTATGGGGCACATATCCCCGAGCTTCAGTCTTGAACCGTATTTCTTTGCTTCTTCAAGCGTGATCTCGTTGGCAGGATCTTCGACTTCCTCAACGATCAGCTTATGGAGCACTACTTCAAACTTACCCTTTGTGATATCCACATCGAAGACTATGTTCTCGCTGTTCGGGTAGTCCTTCTTGAGTGCCGCCTTGAGCGCGGTCTCTATCTTTTCTATCAGTATCTCCTCGCTTATGCCTTTTTCCTTGGCGAGAAGAGGAAGAACTTCCATTATTTTCTCTGTTGACGGCTTATTTCCCTTGGTCATTTTTCCGTATTCCTCCTGTCGGCTCACAGATCCGAGTTGATCTTCACGCACTCGGAAATGACGAGCTCTGTTTTTTCGTTTTTGTCTTCAAGCGTTATCGTGCCTTTTTCCTCATCGTAAGCCGCGAGAATGCCGTAAACGCTGTATTCCTTTCCTTTGGGGCCGCGCCTTGTGACGCGTATGGGTTCGCCCATGCAGGCTCTGAAATGTTCGGGCTTGCGGAGCTTCTTGGTAAGTCCCGGAGACCCGACCTCAAGTATATCGACGCTTTTTATGAGTTCCTGCTTGTCGAGTATCTCGTTTATGGGTTTGGATATGAGCTCGCATTCATCGCTGTCGAGCCCGCCTTCCTTATCGACCAGCACCCTCAGGTACCACATCGCGCCTTCTTTTTCGAAGCACACGTCCCACAGCACGAGTCCGTTCTTCTCGATCACCGGCATGACGGCGGCTTTTGCCCGCTCTTCGATGCTGTTGTCCTTTTTTGCCGTATGAGACGCCCCCTTTTCTGCGGTCACCCGCACAAAATATTAAGACCGAGTTTGTCAACCCGGTCTTACACTATCCGCATTATACACCATTTTCGGCTTATTGTCAATACTTTCACAAAAATTTTATGATTTTTTCCCGAATTTTATTCAGTCTTTTTTAAAAAAGTTTTGATTTGCTCTTGTAATTTGCAAAAAAAAGTAGTATAATAGTAACGATATTGTATAGCAGTGTACAAAATTCAGGATAGTCCGCGCAGCGGGCACCACAACTATTCACTATTTCCGCCTCGCAGCCGTTATATTAATATGCCTCCTTAGTTAAATGGATATAACAAACCCCTCCTAAGGGTTAGTTATCGGTTCGATTCCGGTAGGGGGTGCCAGCGGCGGGCCGCCGCTCCCAATCCGTATGTTACAACAGCCTTACGGACAAGCAGCTGCCTCGCAGCCGTTTTATTCCGCTGCGGCGAACTGACATGGCACCCGCAGCTGCAAGAATCTATTATTCCCGTCTTATCCCGCCTTTCCCAAGGCGGCCGTAATTATAAAAGGAGCATTTCCGCAAAATGATGAAAGAACAGCTTCAGAAAATAAAAGAGCAGGCTTCCGCAGAAATAGCGGCGCTCAGCGATACAAAAGCGCTTGATGACCTGCGTGTGAAATTCCTCGGCAAGAAGGGCGAGCTCACTGCAATATTGAAGCAGATGGGTCAGCTTTCCGCAGAGGAGCGCCCGGTCATGGGTCAGCTTGCAAACGACGTGAGAACCGCTCTCGAAAATGCCATAAACGAGAAGGCTTCCGCGCTCAGAGCAGCTATCACCGAGCAGAGACTGAAGACCGAAGCGGTCGATGTCACAATGCCCGGCAAAAAGCGCTCCATAGGCGTCCGTCACCCTCTCAACATTGTGCTTGACGACCTTAAAGCCATATTCCGCGGAATGGGCTACACCGTAGTAGACGGCCCCGAGGTCGAGGAAGTGAAATACGTCTTCGATATGCTCAATACCGACGAGGGCCACCCCGCCCGCGAAAAGAGCGATACCTTTTATATATCGGATACTACCCTGCTGAGAACGCAGACCTCCTCCGTGCAGATCCGCACGATGCTCAAGGAGAAGCCTCCGATAGCGATAATCAGCCCCGGACGCGTTTACCGTCCCGATGCCGTGGACGGCACACATTCGCCGATATTCCATCAGTGCGAGGGCCTTGTTATCGATAAGAACATAACTTTCGGAGACCTGAAAGGCACTCTCGAGAATTTCGCGAAGAGCCTGTACGGAAACGATGTTAAGCTGCGCTTCCGTCCGCACCACTTCCCCTACACGGAACCGTCGGCCGAAGTCGATCTTTCGTGCTTCAAATGCGGCGGCAAAGGCTGCTCGCTCTGCAAGGGCGAAGGCTGGATAGAGATGCTCGGCTCCGGTGTCGTACACCCGCAGGTACTTAAGAACTGCGGCATCGATCCCGACGAATACAGCGGCTTCGCGTTCGGTATCGGTCTCGAGCGTATCGCTATGATGAGATACAACATCGACGATATGAGACTGCTCTACGAGAACGATGCGCGTTTCCTGTCGCAGTTCCGTTGCTGATGACCTGTCCGAAGCAGAGGATAGCGGCTGCGAGGCAGTGACCCGCCCGTTCACATGATCTTCGGGACGGTTCGGCGCCGCGGGCTCCGCGGCTGATAACAGAAAAGCAATACAGAGGTTGAAAATATATGAATCTTTCAATGAAATGGCTCAATGAGCGGGCAGTGCCCGCCGCCGAAGCTGTTTCATACAGATACATCAAATCAAAAGTTGGAGTACAATTATGAATCTTTCGATGAAATGGCTTAATGATTATGTCAAAGCCGATATGCCGATAAAGGATTTCGTTGCGGGTATCACCATGAGCGGCTCGAAAGTCGAGACCTATCATGAAATGCGCGGCGAAGTGGATAAGGTCGTTGTCGGAAAGGTGCTTGAAATAAAGAAGCATGAAGACAGCGACAAGCTCTGGATATGCCAGGTGGACGTGGGACAGGCCGCACCGATACAGATAGTCACAGCGGCTACCAACGTGACCGAAGGCGCTTATATCCCCGTAGTCCTCGACGGCGGTACGGTCATCGACCGTGAGCACGGCAGCACCGTGAAGATCAAGAAGGGCAAGCTCCGTGGCGCGGAGAGCTGCGGTATGTTCTGCTCGTTCAATGAGCTGGGCATGGACAATGCCGATTTCCCCTATTCTTCCCCCGACGGAGTTCTCGTCCTCAACGACGACCCCGATTTTGACAGAATGAAGCCCGGTGACGATGTTCTCAAAGCCGTAGGTCTTGACGATATAAGCGTGGAGTTCGAGATCACGAACAACCGCCCCGACTGCCTTTCCGTGCTGGGACTTGCGCGTGAGACAAGCGCA
>JAEEJW010000066.1 GCA_016282095.1 Ruminiclostridium sp.
GTGCGGAGCTACATTTGAAACACGTTCCACTAAGAAGGACATTAAAGTAGAAATCTGCTCCAATTGCCACCCTTTCTTCACCGGTAAGCAGAAGCTCGTTGACGCGGGCGGACGCGTAGATAAGTTCAAGAAGAAGTACAACCTCAAGTAAGAAAGATCAGGACGCTTCAAAGCCCCCGTCGGTATCTGCCGGCGGGGGCTTTTCGTTTGTATGATAGTGCGGGAGGATTCAGATATTATTGTATTGCGCTTTCGTGATTCATTTTCTGCTGTTCCTGTAAAATGAATAGTGAATAATGAAAAATGAATAATGAATAATACAGAAACGCCGCAGAAACTTTCTGCGCTTTTTATTATCAATTATTCATTATTCACTGAGCCGAGTTTCAGTCTCTGTCAAAAGCTTTAGTTTTTGAGATTACCGGCTGCGAGGCAGAAAAAACGTCTGTTACGGAAAAGTAACAGACGGATTGGGCGCAGCGTCACGCTGCCTGGTGGAGGCGGGGAGAGTCGAACTCCCGTCCGAAAACCGATCCACCCGTCTTTCTACACGCTTAGCCGATCTTTTTTATCTCCCGCAGGGCTCTCCGAACGGCAGGATAGTCCTTTGGCAGCTCTTTGAAAGCGCGGGGGGTTACAGAGCGCTCACCCGACGCGTTGGCTGCTGTGTCACGCCCAGACCGAAGCCGCAGCACTCATCGGCAAGACGAGCTGCACTCAGGCAGCTAAAGCTAAATCTGTACGATCAGCGTTTAATTTTAAGTTGCCCGGGATTTAGGAGTTCAGGCAGACTCCGCGTGCTTAACGAATTTCCCGATCCCCGTCGAAACCTTTACGCCCCCGTAAGGTGCTGTCTTCCGGTGCAGAGTATCGTGTACTATTGATTATACTATAAATCCGGCAGTTTGTCAATCCCGAATCAGGGACATTTACCGACATAAAAATACAACCGGGGTCGTTTCCGACCCCGGTCGATTTACTTGTTGTTAGTTTGCTTCAAGCGTTGAAGTAATCTGTGATTACTTTCTCTTCTTGGAGATAACCATAGCAGCAGCAGCAGCGATCATAGGAACAACTGCGAGTGCAACGCCTGTGTGCGGGTTCTCATCTGCGCCAGCAGGAGTCTTGTCTGTGCCAGGGTTAACAACTACTGTAGCGTCGTCGTCAGGTGTTACTACTACTGTAGCATCATCTTCGTCGTCGTCACCGATTACGATGTCGGTATCGTCGTCGTCAGTATCGTCGTCTGTATCGTCAGCGATCTCGATCTCGCCTTCGTCATCGTCTTCGTCAACTGCAACGTCGCCCTTGTCGTCTTCCTTAACTTCTTCTTCCTTCTCGTCGTCCTTTGTAGCTTCGTCGCCAGAAACAGCTGCATCAGCCTCATAAGAAAGGATTACCTTGCTTACCCACAGACCAACTGCACCATTGTAGTTGATACCGTTTGCAAGACCATAGTAGATGTCGTTTACATTGCCCTTTGTGAAGCCGCCCATATCCTTGAGGATATCAGAGATATCGAATACTACAGAACCTGTAGCAACATCAAGTGTAGCGTTGGACTGGAGCGAACCTGTCGAAGAGTTGTAGTTTACGAAGAGAGCGAAATCCTTAACCTTAGCAGCCTCGAGGAAGTTTCTGAGACCTACTTCTGTTGAAGGAATACCACCGGTCTTCCAAGTGTTAACAGCAGCAGCGGGAGTGTAAGCATCGAATACGAATTCGATCTTACCGTTCTTCTGAAGGTTGAAGAAGTCAGCAACCTGGGAAGCGAGACCGGAGAAGCCTCTTGCCTGAGTACCCTTGTTGTAGTCTTCAATTGTGTAAGTCTGGTTATCAATCCAAGCTTCGTAGCTGCCTTCGTTGTAAGCCCAGCTCCAAAGACCGTCGGAAGCGTAGTCTAATGTGTTGGAGAGCTGCCAGATATCGTTTCTCTCGAGTCTGCCGATAACGCCTGTAAGGTCTGTCATAGGCATCCAAGCGGGACGATCCTCTGTGCTGAACTGACCGTAGTCAGCCTGGAGAGCGATACCAACGCCAGTCTGGAGCATAGAACGGATCTTGGACATCAGGAGACCGCCGGAGAGGTCTGCAGATGCAGCAGCAGCACCGGAAGCTGTATCAGAAGAATCAGCTACTGTGTAACCTGTACCTGTGATAACACCATTGTTGTATGTATCTACTGTGTAGATAACATTAGCTGTATCGTTGCCGTTAGCATCAGCTACGAAAGGATCAGCAAGCTCGATGAAGATGCTTGCTGCTTCGCAACCACCCTGAAGCCAAGTAAGTACCCAAGGAGCAACGATATTACCGTTGTTATCGTAAACCTGGATTTCCTGTGCTGCCGGATCATAAGCTAAAGCTACCTTCCAGGGAGCGGGATTTCCGTCATCATCCTTCTGGCCGAGGAGATCTTCATAAACTGCCTTTGTAAGACCGCCGACAGCTAATGCCTTGCTGGTGGGAGTAGCTGTGAAGGAGATCTCATCGATCTGAACGAATCTCTCAGGAACGAAAGCGTTGGTTGTCGGACCACCGTTGTTGTAAACAGGCAGGATGTAGTTGATGGCTGCATTGCCGTTTACGCTTGTAACCTTAACGAGCTGAGCTGTCTGAGTGAGATCAACTGTGGATGCACCGTTGGATGCGATCTTCTTGCCCTTGATAGTTACGGAAAGACCACCTACATACTTGAACATATCAGCAAACGAAGCGTCAACCCTGAAAGGAATGAACATATCATAGTCGAGTTCGTTTACAACGCCGTCGCCGTTGGTATCTCTAAGGGACTCAGGGTTGAAAGTTGCGTCAGTAACCGCGAATGTTCTGTATTCAGCGGGTGTAGCAGAAGTATCTACTACGAAGTCATAGTCAGAACCGGGGTCGATAGCCTGCGCGCCCTTAGCAACTACGGGTGTGTAAACTGCCTTACCATAGGTGTTGACCATGTCATAAGATCTCGTTTCCTCTGCGCTTGCTACAGCAGCGAGAGAGGATACAGCGAGAGTTGCAGCTACGCCAGCTGCAAGTACCTTTTTCATGTTCATAATGAAAATCCTCCTAAAAATTTTAGTAATGCTTTTTTGCCATTACCTAACAACTATTATACAAAATACTCTCTGTTTTTTCAATAGTCATTTTTACCATATTTTGGTGGTTTGTGTCCGCCAATCGGACAAAATCCACAAAACCTGTTAAATCTGACTGCTGATAGACCGCGAGAACTTGTTTTAGTTCATCGGTTTTGGCTGCTTACATTTACGTAGTCACGGGATGTTTCGAAAAAGTTTCAAGTTTTTTAAAAAAATTTTAAATTTTTAAAATTTCTTTTGAAACTGTTACGGAGCATCTTTTGTGACTTGGTTTAATGCTTACATTTAGGAAGTCGAGGGTTTTGGCAAAAAAGTTTCAGCTTTTTTTAAATTTTTTAAAAAAGTTTTTTAATATGTATAATACTATTATAATAAGGGCATAAAAAAGATCCCGCCGGAAGACACGGATGTCATAAGGAAGTTTTCCAAAGCGCCGCAAGGATGCGGCGCATACGAAAGAAAACTTCCGAAAGAGGCGGGATTTATGTGTTACAATCCTGAAAGTGCGGCATTCAGCCTTGCGTAAAGAGTCTTCAACAGGCGTACTACTTACCGAATCTGCAAGGCGAAGCGTTTTAGTTTAGGGTCCAGCCCTTTTCAAAGGGCTGGCCGCCGGAGGCACTCAAGCGTCAGCGACTACTCGAGCGTCAGCGACTCTTATTCCCGTTCTCGAGCGTCAGCGACTCTTATTCCCGTTCACTTACAGCTTACTGTTAAAGGAGCTGCCGGAGGAAGAACCGGCGAAGCTGCCGATACCGGCGCCGTAGGAGGACATTTTCTTACGGCCTGCGGTTACGTTCTCGAGCTCGGTGCGGAGCTCTTTGACGCGGGCATCGACGCGCGCGGAGGCCTGAAGTTCCTTATCGTGCACGGCGAGGTATTCGGAGCGGAGCTTTACCGCGGCTTTGTGTATTTCTTTGAGTTCGGGGGAGAGGCCGAGCGGGATATGGCCGCCTGTGATCATTTTAAGGATAAGGTCGGACTCCTGCTCGGTGCAGAGGGCGCGGGCGTCGTCGATATCGCGGCGAGCTCTGCCGAGACGGTCATTTATCTCGGCGATATCCGCGAGGATCTCTTCGAGGGTCTCGTCGATATCGGTGGTGAGGATATCGGAGGTCTTTGCCGTATAGTCCTCGGTGAGCTGCGTCATCTCTGTCAGATCATTTATAATTCTTACCTTTATTTCTTCGTTCATAGGGGAGCCCCCTTTTTTATACTTTGGGCATAGCAGCTACCTGTGCGAAAGCGTCGCGCAGGTCTGCGAACATGGGGATAAGCTCCTGTATTATCTTTACATCTTTCTTTACGTTAGCGGTGACGAGCTGACGGTTGAAGAAATCATACAGCGCGTCGAGGTCTTTGGACATCGGTATCTTCATATCGAGCACTGAGCGCAGCGCATTTACAATATCCTGAGTTTTCTGCAGTGACTTATTGGCTCCGGCGTAGTTCTTGTCCCCTATGGCGATGATAGCGAGGTTCATCTGCTTTTCGGCTTCGTCGTAGAGCTTGACTACGATCTCCATAGGTGTGAGGGTCTGGAGAGACTGCTTCTTGTATTCGGAATATGCGTTTGCCGCCATTATGTAGTACCTTCCTTCCGTTGTTTAACGCCGCAGCCGCGGAGGTATCAACGCGGCTGCCGGCTGGTTTTTGTTATTTTACATTGCTCCGCCGAAATAGGAGTTGAACGAGGACTGCTGGGAATTCAGTGAACCGAGCATGGATTCCATAGCGGAATAGCGTTTCCAGAGTCTGTTCTGCTCGCTCTCGTATTTCTTGTTGAGGGAAGCTATGTTTGTCTTTGTGCGCTTGATGAGATTGTAGAGTTCGTTGTCCGTCGAGGAAGTACCGCTCTTGAGACCGGCCTTTCTGATAAGCGTACCCTTTGTCTGGCCGTTTGTGCCGACCGCGGAGTCGATAGCTTCGGAGAACTTCTTCATTATGCCGTTCTCGGCATCGGTGAAGAGCTTCTGGATATCATCGGTGTGGGTCTCGATAGCATCTGTGAGGGCTTTCTCGTCAAGTATCAGTATACCGTGCTTGCTGTAATCGCTCGAAGTCTTTATGCCCAGCGATGAGAACGAGAATGTGCTGCCGTCAAGTCCCTCGACAGCACCCATAAGGGCTGTACGCAGCTTGCTCATTGCGTTGGAAACTGTGCTGTCGTGATAGAGCAGACCCTTCTTTGCCTTTTCTTCCCACTTTTCTTCCTGCTTGTCGGTCAGGTCGAGGTCTTCCTTGTCCTGATCCGCCAGGAAATAGTAGTCCTTTTCGGGCTTTTCGTCGAGATATTTGTATACATCTTCAACAAGCTGGTTGTAGTCCTTGACGAAGTTCTTTATAACGTCAGCGATAGCACTCGTGTCTCTGCCTATGGAGACCGTGAACTCCTGACCGACCTGATCTTCGCTGTTCGAGAAGGTGAAGGTCGTGCCGTCCACCTCGACAGCGTTTCCATCGCTCTCGACGGTCTTGCCGTTTATCTCGACCACGAGGTTCGAGCCGTTCTTTGTCGTTCCGCTCTCTATGCCGAGCTTCGCGAGGAGCCCCGAAGTGCCGTCCGCGATATTGATCTCGCTGTCAAGACCGTATTTTGATGATGTGATAGTAAATGCGTTGTCAAGCGAGGAGTAGGACATCTTCACGCCCGCGGAGGACGCGTTGACCTTCTTCATCATATCGTTGACAGTGGTCTTGCTGTCGAAGCTGAACTTCTGACCGTTGATCTCGAAACCGTACTGACCGTTTTCGTCGGGTGTGATGCCGAGGTCGGAGATCTTCGTGCTGTTGGAAATCTGTGAAACTGTCGAAACGCTGTTGTTGCCGCCTATATCCTCGGCGGTGTTGGCGCTGCCCTGAGCTATGATGACAGATACCGCGACAGGAGTTCTTACAGGATCGTCGCCTTCGTTTTCGCCGGGTGTTTCGGTATATGCCGAAATGGTCGCCGTGTTGTTCTCGTCCACCGTAACATCGAATTTCACGCCGTTCGGTGTTTCGAGATTGCCGATACTGTTCTTTACCGAAGACTTTATGTAATGGTTGACTACATTGGCCTGGGAAAGATCATAGTTTGACGGGTCTTCCTGATATACGTTCTCCTTGTATGCCGTGAACATCTGGCTTGTGGAGGACTTCCAGCTTTCCTTATCGAGGTGATAGCTTCTTTGCTCGATATGATCGGTCTTCCAGTCGGCGTAGTTCATGGCTTCTTCGCCTTCGTCAAGACCGTCGGTGTATTCCTGATACTTCGTCTGGAGCTCTTCTTCGCTCTCAGTTGTACCGTGGTACTTGTTGGTAAGCTCGTTGAACTTGTCCTTTACATCGCCTTCGGTCTGCTTCGATGCCCATGTGTAGAGGTCGTCGTACTCATCGCCGGCTTCTTCCTTGTAAGCATCATAGGCTTCCTTGACGGCGCTGTCGTTCTCCAGCCAGCCGCCTACGAGGGTCTTTTCCTGCTTTTCGAGAGCCTTGCCGAAGAGGTTGTCGATATCGTCTTCGGACGCGGTCTCCTTCCACGCATTGAATGAATCGTATCTTACGGATTCCTTGAGGTCGTCCGTAACGGCCTTGTACATGGTGACAGCTTCCGACCAGTTGGCACGGATCTCGGAGGCTCTGTTATCGATCTCTTCTTCCGAAGCATCTTCACCGAGCTCGCTTTTCGCAAGTGCGGTAGCCTTGGTGAAGCGGATATTGTTGCCGTCTTCGTCGGTGTCGGTTATGCCTACTGTCTCGCCGGTAGATGTATTTATGATGCCGTTATCGACAGCGCTCTTGAAAAAGTCCTTGTCGATAGTCTGGAACGATACGCTGACGCTCTCATTTCCCACCTGAAGGCTGAGAATATTCGTGCCTGCCTTTGCGTTGCCGAGTTCAAGTACATTGGTATCACTCATCTCGTTGATGCCGGAGAAAGTAATGCCCTTTCCGGCTCTGGAAACGAACTCAACATCGCCGGATTCGCCTGCTTTCGCGTAGACCATACCCTCGTTTCCGCTGAGGCCGATGGAAGAGTTGCTCTCGCCGTACTCTTTTTCGAGAGCATCATTGATATTGTTCAGCGTAGCTTCAGCACTGTCGCCTGCCTTGAACGTGATATTCTTCGATACACCGCCGACATCTATCGAGAAGCCGTATTCCTTACCGCTCTCCATTCCGGCCATGGTATTGCCGGATATCTTCGCGTTGGCGCTGAGGGATTTGCCGGTATAGGTGGACTGCTTCGCAGTGGTCTTGACCTTCATCTTGTAGTCGCCGGGCTGTGAATTGATCGTTGTGGTCGCGGCAAAGCCGGAGACAAATTTCTCTTCACCCTCGACAAAAGTCTTGGACGAATACTTGTTCCACATGGATGTACCGGAAAGGTTGCTGTCCTTGTTGAGAACATCGAAGTATTTGCTCTTGAGGGCATTTATCTTGGAGCTTACATCCTGATAGGCTTCCTGAGTCGCCTGATATTTGAGGACATTTCGTTCCTGCTTGGTGACTTTCAGCTTGCTGTTGGCAGTCAGAGCGTTTATAATGGACTCGGTGTCAAGACCGGAGTTCATACCGCTCATTCTGATCATATCATTTGCCATAGAATCAAATCCTTTCTGCATTTACGGCACCGGCATCAATGCCTGCCGTCGGACCGGTATTCCGTCACTGATCCTTCTTCATAGAGAGCAGAGCGTCCATAGCTTCCCTGGACGGAGCCTGCGACGAATCCACATTGGTCTCCTGAGCGTGTCTGAGCTCATTCCTGATGATCTTGATGTCCTTGGGAGCCGATATACCCAGCTTCACCCGGTCTCTTGCCACCTCAAGCACCGTGACCTCGATGTTGTCGTTTATGATGATGCTCTCTTCGGTTTTACGGGTAACTACGAGCAATCAACTCACCTCCCGCGATGCGTAAACGGGCATTCTGAACGGATAGTCAAGCGGCAGGATCACCTGTATCGCTTTATGCTGTGCTTTGTTCAGCACGATAGGCGATTTCATGTTTACCGTGGTATGCTTGTAATCCGCGGGTACCTTTGCGATGACCAGAGCCGTAGCCGGGTCATCCTTGCCGAGGCCGAGTATTTTTCTTTCATTATCCTCGAGCATTATTGTGAATCCGCCGTCGATGAGCACGGGATTGAAGACTATGAAGCAAAGTCCCGGATCGTCCAGCGACTGGAGCCACATGGGGTAGACTTCACTGCCGAGGGGCGAGAGGAGCGCAAACTTCTTGTTGTCCTCAAATGCATACAGTCCGTTCGGAAAATCGTAAATATCGTTCTCGTCAACTTCGATCTCGCCGAAATCTCTTGTCTGAATTTTAACCATGGTGTTTTTTCCTTTCATATTTTCGGAATAAATGACCGGTTTCTGATAATGTCAGCCCTTTACATCTATCTGTGGAACATAGTTGGGGTCGGACTGCGGGGGAACGTAGATCGGATCGCCCGTGTACTCTATCTGCACGCTGGGCATCTGCGTGATCTCGAATTCCACCTTGCCGGGCGTGAACTCGAAAGGCACTACGCCGGCATTCTCCCAGTCGATATTGACGTCACCCGCGTCATAGTTGATGTTGAGTACGCCTTTATCGAAGGTGACATCGGCGCCCTCCTTTGGCAGAAAGTCCATGATCGTCTGTATGGTCTGTCCCGCCTTGTTGTTCTGCGCCGCGATCTCCGCCGGGGAGACTCCCCTGACGAGCTGATCGCCTTCGTTGACGATCTTCGCGGTACCCTGATATGCTATCGAGATACCGTCCTGAGCGTTTTTCTTAACGAAATCCGTATTGTTGTAATTTCCGTAGCCCATGCTCGAACGTGCCGCGTAGGTATCGATATTGATCTTCGGCGGCTCCGAGTGTATCTTGAGCTCGCCCTGTGAAGTCTGGATATTCATTTTCAGGGCGCGGTCGGGATTGTTCGCCTTAGGGTTCGTGAACTCACCCTTCTTGATGTTGATCTCCACCTGTATCGGTACAGATGTGATATTCAGAAGATTACTGTCAACCATTTTGTATCAGCTCCTTTCGTTCCGCTATCAGCTAATATAGTTGAATATCGACTGTGACAGCACCTGCGAACCCATCTGGAGCGAGGCGTTGTAAACAGATTCAAGCACTTTCCAGTTGGTTATCTCCGACGGGAGGTCGGTGCTTTCGATATCGTTCTGCTTATCGAGGAGATTTACCTTTACATCCGCGAGTCTGTCCTGGTTGAACTCGATGAACTTTGCATGAGTACCGAGGTTTGATATTGCGAGGGAAAGGTTGCTCTGTGATGCGAACACAAGATCCGCGTATCTTGCGACCATTTTCTGGTCGCCGCTGCGAAGCATCTTTGCCGAGTCGAGGACAAGCTGTATCAGATTGTTCGGATAACCGTTCAGTTCTGTGAAAGGCAGCTCCTCCTGCGACCTCGGGTCGCTGCTGAGCACTATATTCGCGCCTTCGATATCATAGTGTATGACACCGTTGTCATCGAGCTGAGGCGCTTCAACATCACCGAACACTTCGTTCGTCTTGATGTAGTCGTTTATAGCGGCAATGGTCTCGTCCGGGGTATTGCCCGCGGTGAAGTATACCATTTTGCCTTCTTCATGGAGAATGTCGCCGTTCTCGTCGGTAAGGGGATCGCCGTTGGCGTTGGTCTGCGGACCTGCGTAGTTCACGGCGTAGGTTTTGCCGGGCTCCAGCGCCGCGTAGTCAAGTGTACCCGTCGCTGTATCTACCGGTGCTTTCTCGATCTCGTCGAGACGGCCTTCGATCTTGGCGGTTTCGCTGACACCGTAGTGTATCTTTCCCGCCGAATCCGCGTATGCCTTCTCGCCGAATGCAGCCTTCAGAGCGTTGTCCATATTGGCCAGCTTCTCGTTGGGGTCTGTGCTTCCGGGAAAGTCGATGACGCGGGTCATACCGTTCATAACTACCTTGATCGAATAGAATGTGTCGTCCTTTATGTCATCCATAACGATCTTGCCGTCCTGGACGGGAGCGGGCTCATAGGGCACGGCCTTCATTTTATTGCCGTCGGAAGTCACCATAGTGCCGTCGGGCTGAGCCTCGGCAGTATCTTTGAATGCCTCGCTCAGAAGATCGTTTATATTCTTTATGTTGTTTTCCCTGCTGTTGCCGCTGTCAGCGACGAAGGAGATCTGGCGAGCCTTGCCGCCGGCGCTTATATTAAAGGTATATGAGCTTCCGGGTATGAGGTTTTCGAGCTGTATGGCCGCCGACTTGCTTGTCATGCCGCAGCCTGTGCACTCCGCGCCGTTGAAGGTTATCGGGAGTGCCGACTGATCGTCAATGCGGTCTGTAGCTCCGTTCACGCTGAGGCCTATGCCTATATCGAGGAAGGAGCTCTTGCTCATCGGGAAGCTTGTGGGGTCATCGGACGAGTTGACAGCCACGCCGTTATATGTAACATATTTACTGTTGCCGCTGCCCTCTATCTTGAACGCGAGAGTCTCGTTGTTCACTCCGCCGAACACTTTTCTGTCCGCGATGTCTATGTTGAACGACTGCACCATTTCCTCGGCGTAGTTGTCGATGTCCATGGCGATTATCTCAAGGTCGTTCTGATTGCGGGTACCGTGAGCGCCCTCGACCAGTTTTTCATACACCTGCTGGATTATTCCGGACACAGTGAGCATTGCGCTCTCGGCGTTGGTGTATATCGAGTCCGCGGTCTCGAGGTTGTCCTCATAAGTCTCTATCTCAGACAGCGACTTCCTGACGCGCAGTGCTCTCGCCGCGTCTATGGGGTTTTCGCTGGCGCGGTCGAACTCACGTCCCGAGTATATTTTCTTTTCGGAGCCGAACTTATCGGAATAATTCTTTTCATATCGGCTCAGATAGCTTCTTCGGATAGTATCTCCGGCTATTCTCATTGGGGTTCCCTCCTGTCGGGGCTCATATTCATATTACAGGCCGACTCTGCCG
Organism: Ruminiclostridium sp.; assembly: GCA_016282095.1. Lineage (GTDB taxonomy): Bacteria > Bacillota > Clostridia > Oscillospirales > Ruminococcaceae > Ruminiclostridium_E. The sequence continues at coordinate 11,029 of JAEEJW010000066.1, forward strand.
GTGCTGTTTATGAGCTTGTCAAGCGCTTCGTCAAGTGCGGTCATAAGTCTTGCACTGGCATTGTACCAGTTCTGGTAGGTGAGCATATTGATGCCCTCTTCGGTCTCCGATACGCCCGATACCGCGTCTCTGCTGTCCAGCAGCGCGTTGGTCGTCGCGAAAGCTGCGTCGTGCCTGCTGTCGAAGTAGTCTATGTTCTGACCGATGCGGTTGCTGATGAACAGCAGGTAATCATAGACCGTGCCTTCGAAATCTCCCTTGCCGCCGAAATCCAGCGACTGGGAATTGAGCTTGACGGTGATCTGGTTGATGTGGTCGCCGTCGAGCGAAAGGTTCCAGGAGCCGGACTTTTCGTCGTAGACTTCGCCTATCATCTTGGCGTTTTCCATCCATGTATTTGCGATCCTGATATTGTCCATTGTCATATCAAGATCTTCGTAGCCGACATTGTATCTCGGGTCCTCGTACTCATTGGTGCAGAACAGAAGTCTGCTGGGATCAACGAGGGTACCGTTGACATCGACCGCGCCGTTGAACTGGTTCATGAAGTTTGCGAAGGTATGCGCGAAGGCGTTCATTGTGGACTCATAATACGGTATTCCGTAGGAGTCGTTCTGATAGCCTGTCTTGTAAACGCCGTTGCCGTTGAGCATATCGGTGTAGGCTTTGAGCTCGCCGGTCACGAATTTAGCGTCATCGCCGGATGTCCAGCGGAGTACTGCGGCGTTGTAGGCATCGAAGTCACGCTCCAGCTCGGAAGCGTACTCTTTGTCGATCTTCGTGCTGCCCTTCATGTATATATGTTCGTATTGTTCGCCGTTTATGATCTCAACGCCGTTCATTATGACTCTTACCGAGCCGTCGGCATTGTCGTAAACACTCATGTTGCCCTTGTACGAAAGTTCGTCAAGCAGCAGGTTTCTTTCATCGAGCATCTCGTTCGGTCCGTAGCCGCCGGTGACGGATTCGTTGGGGCCGAGCTCACCGTTTGCCATAGCCGTGTATTCCTTGACGATGGACTTATTGTAATTGACGATGCGGTCGATGATATTGTTGGTATCTTCAATGGACGCTTCCAGCGACTCAAGGTTTGTCATCTTGAGGTCGTGAAGGTCCTTGCTGTACGAATGGAGCTGGTTGGTGAGGTTATAGGCCGAGTTTCTTACGATGCTGGCGAGCTCCTCGCTGTCGGGGCGCTCGGCGTAGCTGGAAACAGCCTTCTTGAACTCATCCACGCAGGCTGTAAGGCCGTCTGTCGTGATGTTGTCGAGAACGGTCTCCACTTCACGCAGTACATCGGCAGAGGTGCTGTACTCTGCCACATAGGGTGTCGATTCACGGTATCTCTTGTCGATGTACGGGTCGCGTACCTGATCGACGCCGATACCGATGGCGCCCTGTCCAGCGAGAGTCATTCTCGATGACGATGTCTGCCAGTACTGGTATCTGTTAAGATATTTGGCACCTACGTCAACTACCTGTCTTGTATATCCTTCGGTCTTTGAATTGGAGAGGTTGCCGCCCGTAATATCCAGAGCTTTCTGCGAAAGCTGTATGGTACGTTTGGAGACCTCAAGTCCGAGAAACGATGAACGCATAATATATCAATCCTTCCTTGCGGCGCGGTGCGCCGTCCGGGGTATCTGTGGCCTGCCGTATCAGTCGTCCGGTCATCTGACTGTCATAAAATGTCAGGACGCATCACACTGTGCCGAAAAATCCGCCAGAGGTGTTGTGCTTTGTGACCTTGACGCCTTTTCCCGTATATGTGGACGCTGTGGAATGCGTGCGGTTTATGAGCTTTTCCTGCACGGAAAGCTTGCGCTCTATTATATCTATGATATCAGCGTTTGTCTCCTTGATATCATGCACATAGCGCTCCATAGTCCTGCATTCCAGTGTGAGCTTGGGTTTTAGATCTTCGGGGCATTCTTCTATCAGCTCTCTGGCCTTTTTCCCGCCTATACCGAGCTTGTCAAAGAGAGCGAGCCTCTTTGCTTCGAGGTCGTTGCCCTCCATTATGAACTTCTGTTCGGCAGTCAGGGAATCAAGCAGCCATGTGAGCTCATCGGCGAGTACCTTCGCCCTTTTTTCGGAAACGAAGGCGGACAAAGCCTCAAAATGGCTGTTATATTTCTCCATAAAAGCTATGACTTCCTTTGCAACTTCTGCATTCATTTCCGAGCCTCCTTTTCCGGGAAATATTTCATGCTTCCGCGGTGCTTACGCGATCATTGTGGAAGCAACGCTTTCGGCAGGTACGGGAGTATTACCGTCAGCGTATTTTGCGGCGAGAGCCGCGAGTCTTTCCTCACTTGCGGAACTTCCTACACGGGCAGCGATAGCACTCTGTGCAGCGTTCAGCGAACGTGTACGGTCAAATTCAACCTTATCGGTGTTGGGCGCGGTACGTCCTGCACCGTCGCTCTTCTTGGCAGCGGACGCACGGTTGTACTTCTTGTACGCATTGATCGGATTGATCCCAAGGTTACTGATCTCCATATCATTCAACTCCTTTTGCTGTGGGGGTATCCGCGCCTTGCGCAGATGCAGCGGGCATAGTTATTGCATATTTTATGCTGCATTTATAATATCGTCACAAGACCCGAAAACTTTAGTTTTTAGCCGATTTTTTTACCGTTGCCGTGAAAATCTGCATTTTTCACAAATCGACCCGCGCAATACGGACATTTTGACGAAATTCCGCGCAGAACGGGGTTACTTTGCGGTTACATAATATCGATTTTCCGGAACCGAACCACAGCCGGGGGTGTACATATTATCATTATAGCGCGTTCTTGCGGCGATTTCACGCGGTTTTTTCCGAATTGTGAAAAGTGCCGTCAAAATTTGTAAAAACAGACAAATCCCGCACGGATATTGACAATTGCGTGCTGTGACTATATAATTATTATAGTATTGCCATGGAGGTATCGCAATGAAACGACGTATCATATGTTTGGTGGCAGTTGTCATGGCCTCGGTGCTCACGCTCAGCTCATGCAGTGTGATCGATCGGCTCCTGGCTCTGCTGATGTCTGGAACGGTAACGGAGGAGGACGACATGAAAGCGAAGGAGTTTGACAGCATTATCATCGACATTCAGGGAACAGAAGCGGCAACACAGGAATACGAAGTGCTGCGCACCGACGACGGCGTCCGTATCTCCTACTATTACGGCCCATGGAACTACAATGACGACGAGCCGAAGGAAGATTACCTCGAAATGCGGGCAGAGGGCGGCAGTGAGCTGTATGAGCAGTTGCTTGATCTCGTGAACGATCATAAAGTGAAGAAGTGGGACGGTTTCAGCAAAAGCGCAAGCGGCGTTCTCGACGGTGAGATGTTCAGTATGAGCGGCACGATCGACGGGAAAGATATCTACGCCCACGGCTCGAATGCGTTTCCCGAGGGATTCCGGCAGTTCACGGCCGCGCTCTGGGATATAATGAAAGAAAAAAATACGCAGAAATGAAAATAATCTGTAACCTTTCGGCCCCCGGCGAAGTGTTATAGATGAAAGCGGATAAAACAGCTTGAGAGGGATATTGAAATGACGGAACTTTCCTTGTGCACGAAGGAGAGCTTTGACGCCGTTATGAGAAAATACGCTGATATGGTGTATAAGCTCGCCTATTCAAGGACGGGAAGCACCTACGACGCGGACGATATACTGCAGGAAGTGTTTCTGCGCTACATAAGGGCTGATAAGACCTACAACGACGAGGAGCACCGCAAGGCGTGGCTGCTCCGGATAACCATAAACTGTACCAAATCATACCTCACTTCCGCGTGGAACCGCCACACGGATTATGAGGAGCCCGATCCTAATATCGGAGCCGAGGATCCTGCGCTTAAAGCGTCGGAAACAAAAAACGACGTTATGAATGCGCTCATGACGCTGCCGGAAAAGTACCGCACTGCCATATATCTTTTCTACTATGAGGATATGAGCATTGCGCAGATAGCAAAGACAGTCGGTACGAGCGAGACCAATATAAAGACCCGGCTTTCCCGCGGACGGGAAATGCTGAAAGAAAAGCTGAAAGGAGTTGAGTTTGATGTTTAAAGATGAACTGAATATCGCGTTTGAAAATATCAAGCCCTCTCCCGAGCTGCTTGACAGGGTCTCTGCGATGATGAACGAGGAAGTTAAGCGCAAAAAGCCTCCGCTTCAGATGCGCGTTGTGAAGTACGCGGGAATCGCTGCGGCGGTGGCACTGGCTGCGGGCGGAACTCTGCTGTTCTTTGCCGGTCAGAACAACGGCGTAGAGACTTCCGGAGCCGCAAAGAGCATAGCTCCCACAGCGGTAGCTTCCGTAACGCAGGAGAACAACCCCGCTTCCGAAAAAATAAATGCGGCAGTCGCGCAGGCCGAAGAAGCTGCCGAAGCGGAAAATGTTTCCGCCGATACCGTAATAATCGAGGAAGCAGCCGAAACCGAACCCGCAGTGGCTTCCGAACCACCGGCAACGACAACCACTGCCACATCCGCCGGGATATATGCGGGGGCTGATTCCGATGCTGACGCAGGTATGTCTTTTTCGGAGAATGTCGAAGGCGCAAAGACGTTCAAGACTGTCGAGAACAGCATCAGCGCAGACGCTGCTCCCATTAATGAAGCTGCCGATGATGAAGCGGCCGACGCAGTTCCGATGATGATAGCCGAGGCACCCGCAGCCGATGAGAGCTCCAATGGCAGCACGGAGGACTATATAGCGAGAAAGAACGAAGAGGAAACTCCGATAGCTGTTGACATGGTTTCCGTTGCGGAAGCCGAAAAGACCGCAGATTATTCCGAGGAAGCCATGGCTCCTCAGGCGGTCGGTGACAGCGCCTATGCAGGGGATGCGGAGGAAGAATGTCTCGAGGCTGATATCTGCGAATCTGATTCAGATGAATATATCGGTGTAAAGGACATATACGCCGATGATCCGCAGAAAGCATTCAGAGTCATCGAATTCATACCTGATCCGCTGTGGAATTCGGTTGATCCCGCAGAAGCCAACGCATGGTATGAGTCGTTCCCGATTGATCTTGCCAGCGGCGAGGTTCCTGACAGTCTGGAGAGCTACCCGAACGTTTACACGTTTATAAAGCACTTCGGTATTTCCGGGGAAAGGCTGAAGGAACTTATTGGCTATATGATTACCGATGAGCAGATAGATATTCTGTATCACGGTACAGTCGCGGAGATAACGGCGGAGTTTGCATCGCCTCTGTCGATAGTGAAGGGCGATAAGATATATTCGTGGTACTGGATAACGACGCATACGGCGGAGGACTGTGCGGCGGTCGGCATTACTGCGGAAGAGCTGCTCGCGCACGGCTATTGAGAATCCGCTGCCGCTCGAGACTGGGGGAAACTTTTTTGAAAAAAAGTTTCCCCCAGACCCCCTTCAAAAAACTTTCAACCGCTACGCTATTAAATTAGAAAGAAATCTGCTCCTATAGTCAGTTAATAGGAGCAGATATTTTTGTTATTTTGCAGTTTCTTTACTTGGTAAAGGGGGTACTTAGTATCGAATCTACAAGACAGCGGAGTACCCCCGCGGTCAAACCGTCTGTTACATTCTGCAACGGGCGGGTTTAAGCCTCGCAGTCCGGAGTATTTCAAAAGGCGTACTACTTACCCCCGCTGCAAGGCGAAGCGATTTAAGTTTAGGCCAAGCCCTTTTTAAAGGGCGTCATACTCGAGCGTCAGCGACTCTCAAACACTCTAGCGTCAGCGACTCTCAAACACTCGAGCGTCAGCGACTCTCAAGCACTCGAGCGTCAGCGACTTCTTACTCTCGTTCTCGGGCGGAGCGGCTTATCTGTCTTTGAGCATATACTCCAGGGAATCGGTAAGCGCGATGACGGAGGCGTTGATAATATCGCGGCTGGCGCCTACGGTTGTCCAGGTGTTTTCGCCGTCTGTACTTTCGATAAGCACGCGGGTAACGGCAGCAGTGCTGTCATTTGATGTTATAACGCGCACCTTGAAGTCTACCAGGTGCATTTTGCGCAGTTCGGGGTAGAAGACTTCCAGTGCTTTGCGCAGCGCCTTATCTATGGCATTTACGGGGCCTTCGCCCTCATCGGCGGTTATTTCGTATTTATCGCCGACCTTGACCTTTACAAGTGCGTTGGCCTTCTCGGTGTAGTGATTGCCGTCAAGGCTGTCCATGGACGAGATTATCCTGTAATGATCTATTTCAAAATGCGGTGTGAAGCGCCCCAGCTCCTTGCGTACAAGCAGCTCGAAGCTGGCTTCGGCAGCTTCAAACTGAAAGCCCTCGTGCTCCAGTTCCTTCATTTTTTCGGTTATGGTCTTCGTTTCGCTGCTGGATTTGGTCAGCGAGCTTTCAACAGCCTGCAATTTCGGCAGCAGAGCAGAACGCCCGGAGACCTCGCTGAGCGGGAAACTGCGGTAATTGCCGACTTCGGACGGGTCTATATGCTCATAGGTCTTTGTATTCTTTGCTACTCCGTCCGCGTGCATACCGCCCTTGTGGGCGAACGCGAAGCCGCCTATATATGGCAGATAACCCGGGAGCCGCAGGTTCGAGACTTCGTTGATGTAGCGTGCTGTGGCAGTGAGCGTTTTCAGACGTTCCGCACTAACAATGGAGTACCCGAGTTTCAGCTGGAGATCCGGTATCACTGTAGCAAGAGGTGCGTTGCCGCAGCGCTCCCCGATGCCGGTGAAAGTGCCCTGTACCTGAACAGCTCCGGCTTTTACCGCAGAGACAGTATTTGCCGCCGCGCAGCCCGTATCGTTGTGACAGTGTATGCCAACTGTTATCCTGACCGCCTTGTCTGCCACCTTGACGATCTTTGAAACCTCGTCCGGGAAACAGCCGCCGTTGGTATCGCAGAGGATCACTGCCGAAGCTCCGGCGTGTTCGGCGGCCTTGATGACCTCCAGAGCGTAGTCCGGGTCGTCCTTGTAACCGTCGAAGTAGTGCTCCGCGTCAAAGAACACGATCCTTCCCTTTTTGCACAGATAGGAGATCGTATTGCTTATCATGGCGATGTTTTCCTCGGGAGTGACACCGAGTATGCAATCAACGTGGAGTTTCCACGCCTTGCCGAATATCGTGATGTATTTCGTGCCTGCGGCAAGCAGAGTGTTTACGCCTTCGTCGTCCTCGGGAGCCGTTCCTTTGCGGACAGTGGAGCCGAAAGCGGTGAGCTTCGCGTTGGCGAGTTTCAGTTCCGCGGCGCGCTCGAAGAACTCCGCGTCCTTCGGATTTGAGAACGGGTTGCCCGCTTCTATATAGTCCACGCCGAATCTGTCAAGGCACCTGGCTATTTTCAGCTTGTCCGATACCGAAAAGCTTATGCCCTGACCCTGCGCTCCGTCGCGGAGAGTCGAATCGTACATTTCAACTTTTTTCATTTTCATCACCATTGATAATAGTATCATAAAAGTACCGATTTGTCAACTTATGACAGCTTCACTCTTTACAAATCCGCTTTACTGTGATATAATATTATTTGGAAAACTGCTTATAGGGGGTGAAGTCTGTGGGACTGTTCAGCTGGCTGAAGAAAGATTCCGGCGAAGATGAACCTGAGGTTCTCGAAGAGGAAGAATACCTTGAAGAGATGAGCGCCGATGATCTCTATGTCGATGATGTGCCGCTGGAAAATACGGTAATAACATTCACTCTGCGGGATCTGAGCCGCTTCGATACGGATACCGTGCTGGAGAATTATGACCGTCTGCCCTATGAGTTCCGGCTGTACCTCGATACAAGGCGCGCCTTTTCACGGGCGTTCAGCACCCTGTGTACAGAACTGCGGTCCTACGACAGCTGTGAAGGCGGCAGAAGCGCGGTGTATGACGAACATTACGAATACGACGACCATGATATAGACATCTTCTTTACGCTCGCACGCGACGGCGACCATGAACCGTTCAGGCTCACTGCTGATATAAGAGTTGACGGCGCCGAGAGCACTTGACTTTTTACATCATTCAATGTATAATTGAAATCAGGTGAAGCTATGAAAAAAATTACCGCCCGCATTGCTGCGGGCATCATAATATCGGCGCTGCTGTGCTCCTGCGGCGGAACGCCTCCCGCTCAGACTGCGGCAGGTACAGCGGCAGATACAACGAACTCTGCCGTGACAGCGGAGAGTGAAGCAGCAACATCTGGAACGGAGGCTCCGAATATGACCGAAGCACCGGCGGAGGAGCTTTCCGACCGCGAAAAAATAATCAAAAGATCCCTTGTTTCCGTGGGAAATACCGAACGTTTCCGCAGGGTATTTGCCAAGGCAGCGGCAGGGGAGGAAATAACAGTTGCGTACATAGGCGGCTCCATAACCGAGGGTTATACTCTCAAACCCGAAGAATGCTGGGCGAAGCTGACTTATGACTACCTGTGCGAAAAATACCCCGCCGCGAAGATAAACTATGTAAACGGCGGTATGAGCGGGACTCCGTCGAGTCTCGGCGTTGTACGCGTTGAGCGCGACATACTCGCGCCATTCGGAGACCCGGACATCGTGTTTGTCGAATTTGCGGTAAACGACTCGAAGGATCAGCTTTGCCGCGAGTCTTACGAAAGCCTTGTGCGCCGGTTCCTCGCACTTGACAGTGCTCCGGCTGTCGGTCTGTTGTTCATGTGCACCGATAACGGTTATAACTGCCAGGAGCAGCAGAGCGCGATAGGCGCGCACTACGGACTTCCGATGATAAGCCTGAACGACGGGCTTACCTACGCGATAGACGAGGGACTTATGACGTGGGCGGACTACTCCAACGACGGAGCTCACCCGAACCCCGAAGGAGCAAAGCTTGTTGCGGAGATGATAGAATATTTCTACAGGCTTGTTGATTCGGGTGAAAATGATGCCGCTGCCCCCGCGATCACCGACGTGAGCGCGGTGGAGCCGCTGTACGGCGACAGCTACGTCAATATGCACCTTCTCGATACAACGAACGTAACGCCCGTATCTGTGGGCGAATATCTGACGGACAGGGAAATGCTCGGAACGTTTCCCAACGGTTGGTACCGCAAGGGCGGTGAGAATGAGGGCATTTCCTTCGATCTGAAATTCGGGAGCCTGTTTCTCGTATATCACTGTAACAAGAACAAGAAGTTCGGTACTGCGGAGATATTCGTGGACGGCGAATCAGCTGCGGAGATCGTGTCGAATTCAAATGAAGGCTGGAACAATCCCATGCCGCGCTTTATAAAGAAGTTCGACAGCGTAGGCGAACACAGAGTCGAGGTTAAAATGAAAGAGGGCGAAGAGGGCAACTACTTCGGCATACTCTGTCTCGGCATAACGGATTAGTTATTCAGACCCGGACGGGTCAAAAAAATATATTGTAATGAAAGGAATTTATAAAAATGGCAAAAGCAGTTGAAAAAGGCAAGGGCTTCATGAAAGAATTCAAGGAATTCGCTCTCAAAGGCAACGTAATGGACATGGCAGTCGGCGTTCTGATCGGCGGCGCATTCTCCGGTATCGTAACGGCGCTGACAGGTGACTTCATCAATCCTTTGATCGCTTCCGTAGGCGGTTCCGACATCGCCGGTATGATAAGACTGCCGTGGGTGGACTACACAGGACTTGACGCTGACCAGATCAAGGCTCTTTCGCTGGATTACGGTCACTTCATTACTACTGTTATCAACTTCCTTATCATGGCTCTCATCATCTTCCTGCTGATGAAGGGCGTCAACAAGCTCATCGCACTCGGCAAGAAGAAGGAAGAAGAAGAAAAGGCCGCAGAGCCTGCTCCCGAGCCCGAGCCTTCCAAGGAAGAACTCCTCCTCACCGAGATACGCGACCTCCTCAAGGCACAGAACTCCAAGTAGTCGCTTCGCCTTGTGCAGACCCGATTATGAGTACTCCTTTTCCAAGTAAAAAACTGCTCCTTCTGATCGACAAAAGGAGCAGTTTTCTTTTTGATCTGATAGCGGAGCCGCCAAAGCACAGGCACTTACTTCTTGATAGTAACGGTCTCAACGTCGTCGTGAGCAGTGCGGTTTTCGGCGATAGCTGTCTTGAGAACGCGGATACGGTTGCGGTCGGAGCCGGTCTCAACAACGACAGTTTCTTCCTGTATGCTGAGTACTCTGCCGATGATGCCGCCGATAGTAACTACCTCGTCGGCTACCTGAAGATTCTCGCGCATTTCCTTTTCCTTCTTTGCTCTCTTCTTTTCCGGTCTGATGAGCAGGAAGTAGAATACTACGAGCATGAGAGCAAGCGGAACGACCGTGAAAAGTATCGAAGTCCAGTTGTTCATGCCTGCCGCACTGTCTGCTGCTGTCTGCTGTGCTAATCTTATGATCTCTGTGTTCATGTTATGTCCTTTCCTTTGCGGCGCGCAGCCGTTATTATTCTGTTCTGCGTCTGTGACGGTCCCGAAGCCGCCAGCCGCTGTTATAAACTATTTTTCTATTATACTATATTTTTCCGGTAATTGCAAGCTTTTTCTGATATTTTATCTGATAATATATGTTTCGTACCCCAGCTCACCCAGCAGAGCTATGATACGGGTTTTTTCGGAGTCATCGAAACCTGTCAGTACCGGAATTACCGGCAGGCCCCCCGTCTTTCCGGCGGCAAGTGAAAGCACCGTTTCAGCAAAACTCCGCGCTTCCGCGGGATAACCGGCCTCTGCGGGCAGAGCCTTCCTGTCTATTACGAGAGCTATACTGTTTCCGGAGAGCTGTGAGATATCACAGAGAGCCTCGGCTGTTCTGCCAAAGGGCGTTTCCAGTACGTCGGCGGCCGTCATCTCGATCACATATCCGGATTTCACAACATTGTACAGCATCTTGTATCTGTCAGGCCGGAAATATTTCGCTGCGATATATTCCCGGTCATAGTCCTGAAAATCCGGGAATACAAGGTCGGTAACGACGATCTCCTCAAAGCCTGCCATAGCGAGTTCAGCGGTGATCTGTGCGTTGTATTCGCGGGTAGCGGAGCTTTCGGGGTTGGCCCAGCGGAGAGGCGAGCCTGTGGAATAATCGAGCCACGATACGTCACCCTCGTTTTTGATCTTATAGCTCATATCCGTGAATACCGTGCAGCCCTCCTGATCCGCGAGCAGGGAGAGCTGTATCACAGGCACCATTTTGTTTTCTTCGAAAACCGCCATGATCTCGCCGGCGGTCATTCCGCCCTTTACGATATCCTCGGTGCCTTTCAGGGCGCTCTTGTAGTGCAGGACGCCGTTTCTGTCCTTAAGCTGTATAACGGCGGCGTTGTAGCCGGCGGCTTTCGTTTTGACCAGCATTGCGGACAGCGATGAACGGTTCGCAAGAGCGCTTGTCGGTATCTCCGCAGCCGCCAGCATAGTGGGTTCGGCAGGCTGTGAAAATTCCGCAATATCGGTCACGCCGTCAGCCGTGCCGAAAACTTCCGTGATAACGGGGGCGGTAGTTTCCGCTGCGGTGCTTTCGGCAGGTTCGCTCTCCTGTGTGCGTACATAGGAATCCGCGGGTGTCCAGTCGGGCATCTCCTTGGTGCCGATGCTGCCGATGTAGTCCAGCAGCGGTTTGCCGATACAGAACCCGAGGAATGCGAGCGCACCTATCGCTATTGTCAGAATGACAGTCCCGAATATCTTCTGTCCCGTTGTTTTACGGCGGCGGTACAGATTTTTCGTTTTCTTGATCTTGCGTCCGTAGTGTTTACGCTTGTTCAAAGCTGATTATCTCCTTTGTGAACGGCCGCGTCATACTGCCGAGGTCGTGTAGCCCGTAAATGCGTAGAATGCCAGTGAGAGTATGCCGACATAGACCAGCATACCGGGGTAGCCCCTGAAGGCTGCCGGGACAAGCGGCGAGTTGAGCCTGCCCGCGGCTGTGTAGAGAAGATATGCCGCCATGAGGAAGCCTATGCCGGTTCCGAGCCCGTAGCCGATGTAAGCGAGCAGATCCCCGCCCTGCTGCGAGTTCAGGAACAGCGCACCTATGACAGAGCAGTTGAATACCGACAGGTGAACGTACTTTTTCAGCGATCTGAACACCTTCGGGAACAGCGCCCATATCAGCACAAGAGTTCCTATATATACTACAGCTGTCACGAGTATGTACAGCAGCGGCATTATTATCCTGTAAGATTCATTCTGCCCCAGAAGCATATCAAATATCCATATTATCGCGGAAGCCAC
>JAEEJW010000067.1 GCA_016282095.1 Ruminiclostridium sp.
AAAGGTGCTTGAAATAAAGAAGCATGAAGACAGCGACAAGCTCTGGATATGCCAGGTGGACGTGGGACAGGCCGCACCGATACAGATAGTCACAGCGGCTACCAATGTGACCGAAGGCGCTTATATCCCCGTAGTCCTCGACGGCGGTACGGTCATCGACCGTGAGCACGGCAGCACCGTGAAGATCAAGAAGGGCAAGCTCCGCGGCGCGGAGAGCTGCGGTATGTTTTGCTCGTTCAATGAGCTGGGCATGGACAATGCCGATTTCCCCTATTCTTCCCCCGACGGAGTTCTCGTCCTCAACGACGACCCCGATTTTGACAGAATGAAGCCCGGCGACGATGTTCTCAAAGCCGTAGGTCTTGACGATATAAGCGTGGAGTTCGAGATCACGAACAACCGCCCCGACTGCCTTTCCGTGCTGGGACTTGCGCGTGAGACAAGCGCAACGTTCTGCCTGCCTTACAACGTAAAGGAACCCGCATACAAGGGCGCAGGCGGCAACATAAACGACGAGCTTTCCGTGACAGTGGAGAACCCGAAACTCTGCTCACGCTATATGGCGGCAAAGGTGAAGAACGTTAAGATCGCTCCCTCGCCGCGCTGGATGGTCGAAAGACTCCGCGCCAGCGGCGTCCGCTCGATCAATAACCTCGTTGATATCACAAACTTTGTAATGCTCGAATACGGCCACCCGATGCACGCTTTCGACGCGCGCTACGTTGCCGGAAATAAGATAGTAGTAAGAAACGCGAAGGACGGCGAGACCCTGAAGCTCCTCGATGAAGCAAAAGAGCCCGTGAAACTGTCCCCCGAAATGCTCATTATAGCAGACGGCGAAAAGCCCATGGCAATAGCCGGTGTAATGGGCGGCGAGTACAGCGGCATCTGGGACGATACCACCGAGGTCATCTTCGAATCCGCCTGCTTCGACGGAGTTTCCGTCCGCAGAACAGCCCGCAAGGTCGGTGAACGTACCGAGGCCAGCGCCCGTTTCGAAAAGGGTCTTGACCCGATCAACGCGAAGAATGCCCTCTACCGCGCCCTTGAACTTGTTGAGATGCTGGGCTGCGGCGAAGTGGTTTCCAATGTCATAGATGTTGACAACTCCAACAAGACACCCCACAAGCTGGTGCATGACTGGAAGTGGGTCAACTCGTTCCTCGGCGCGGATATTCCCGAAGAGGAGCAGATCTCGATACTCGAAAGACTTGGTTTTGAATACGACCGCGCAACTCACGAGATAACCGTGCCCAGCGTGCGTATAGATATGGAGCTGCCCTGCGACATAGGCGAAGAGGTAGCGAGGATCTACGGCTACAACAAGATAGCTTCCACTATCCCGAAGCTCTCCAGCCGCAGCACTGCCACAAAGGAACAGCGTTTCGCGGACAAGCTCGTTGAGATCATGATCTCACAGGGCTGCCTTGAAACCATGACTTTCAGCTTCATTTCGCCCAAGAGCTACGAAAAGATACGCCTTGACGAGAGCCGCAGGAACAGCGTTACTCTGCTCCAGCCCCTCGGCGAGGACACAAGTGTTATGCGTACCACGATGATACCGTCCATGACGGAGCTCATCGTCCGCAATATAAACAACCGCACTCCGGAAGGCCGCTTCTTCGAGATTGGCCGTGTATATCTGCCCAGAGGCGGAGCCGAAACTCTTCCCGAAGAGCGCGATATCCTCTGCTTCGGCGCTTACGGAGCAGACGAGGATTTCTTCACCTTCAAAGGCATCGCCGAAGCTGTGTTTGACGCCACGGGCATCGAGGCAAAGTTCTCCCGCGCTGCCGATCCCACTTTCCATACCGGAAGATGCGCCGAGATCACCGTTGACGGTAAGCGCATAGGCGTGCTCGGTGAGCTGCATCCGGCAGTTGCCGAGAACTACGGCATCAAGGAGCGCGTCTACGTCGCGGAGCTTGATATCGCAATGATGTGTGAGATCGCGGATACAGATGTGAAGTACAAGCAGCTCCCGAAGTTCCCCGCAATATCCCGTGACCTGAGCCTTGTATGCGACGATGCGGTAGAGTCCGGTGAGATCATTGACATCATCATAAAGTCCGGCAAGCATCTTGAACAGGTAGCACTCTTTGATATGTACAAGGGTGCCGGCGTTCCCGAGGGCAGAAAGAGCCTTTCTTACAAGCTGGTAATGCGCCGCGCCGACAAGACAATGGAGACCGAAGAAGCCGACAAGTCCGTTGAGAAGATACTCAAGGCACTTGAGGAGAAGGGCATAACATTAAGATAAGAAACAGAACGGAACGAAGAAAGGAACAGAAAGCTATGAAAAGAAACGCAAAGGCGCTGATAGCAGCGATGATCTTCGCCGCTATGACCGCTTCGGCTGCTTCTTGCGCAGCAGGGCAGACTTATCCGCTGACGATAGACGGCGAACAGATTCGCGCAGGCATTTATATTTTCGAGCAGCAGGCGGCTATCAATGCGGCAAAGGACAAGATAAACGAGGAACAGCCCGATCTTGCCGCGAACACGGAAGGGTTCAGCTACCTGAATCAGACCGTTGAAGGCAAGAACTTCAAGGATTGGGTCAATGAAACGGCTGTCAATTACTGCCGCGACTATATCGCAGAAAAAAGACTGTTCGCGAGCAACGGTCTGTCCCTTACCGATGAACAGAAACAGCATATCAAAGAAGATGTGAACTCTCTCTGGTCGCAGGATAACTACTACGCCCAGCTCCTTTACGGTACCAACACGATAGGCGAGTATTTTGAAAGCCTCGGCATCAGCAAGAACTCGTTCAGCGACCTTCAGGAAGCCAGCGAGATGCGCCAGACATTGTTCGATCACCTCTACGGCGAGGGCGGCTCTCTCGCGGCGACTGCGGACGAGATAAACGCAGCCCTTGAATCGGACTATATGGCTATCGCTTATTTCAGCTATGATCTTGAAAAGGGTGACGGTGCGCAGGCTTACTACGACCGCATAACCAAGGGCGAGAGCTTCGCAGAGGTCTATGCGGCGCTTACGAACGCACAGCTGAAAGAGACATACGACAAGCAGGTAGAGGAAGCCGCACAGGCAGCAGCCGAGGGCGTTGAGGAAGAGACCGAAAGCGGTGTCAGCACGACTCCCACAGAGCCCGCGACCATTGATGTCCCCGATGAAAATACCCTGATAAGGATAGTAAAGAAGGCATCGACGGATCCCTCCGAAGACTTCATCAAGCAGGCCGCCGAAATGGCTGCCGGTGATGTGAAGCTCATCACCACAGGCGAGGGTGATTCCGCAAAGTCCTATATAGTAAAGCGCTACGCGATACTTGAATATCCCGACCTTACCACTTCGGCAGTGAGCGCGCTCCGCAGCGACCTCAAGCAGGACGAGTTCGAGAATATGCTTGACAGCACAGGCAGCACCTATTCTCTTACAGAGGACGGTTCCAAAAACCTTTACCAGATCGAAACGATACTGAATTACAAGAAGAAATAAGCCGGTCTCCTTCCCCGAAAGGGGAGGGAGCTTATTCTTATACGGGTGAAAATATGAGCGAAACGACTGTATATCTTGACAACGCGGCCACCACACCGATAACGGACAATGTGCTCGAAGCCATGCTGCCGTGGCTGAAAGAGGGCTTCGGCAATGCCTCGTCCCTTTATTCCCTGGGGCGGAGAAGCGCCATAGCGCTTAACAAGGCGCGTGCGCAGTGTGCGGAGATACTTGGCTGCGAGAGCAGGAACGTATATTTCACCAGCGGCGGCACAGAGAGCGACAATACTGCGGTATCAGGCGCGGCAAGGGCTGCGCGGGAAACCGGCAGGCGGCACTTCATCACTTCGGCGTTCGAGCATCATGCGATACTTGAACCCATGAAACGCCTTGCAGCGGAGGGCTTCGACATCACATACCTGCCGGTTTACGAAAACGGGATAGTGAAACCTTCCGATCTTGAAGCGGCGATAAGACCGGAGACATCGTTTGTATCAATAATGACTGCCAACAACGAGATCGGCACGATACAGCCGGTCACGGAGCTTGCCGGTATATGCCGCGAGCACGGAATAACGTTCCACACCGACGCGGTCCAGGCTGTCGGGAATATACCGCTGGATATGAAAGCCGCAGGCATTGATATGCTTTCGCTGTCCGGCCACAAGCTCCACGCGCCAAAAGGCATAGGCATACTCTGTGCGAAAGACCCGTACCCGCTGCTTCTCGGAGGTTCGCAGCAGAACGGCAGGCGTGCCGGCACCGAGAACATAGCCGCGATTGTCGGGCTTGCGGAAGCTTTGAGAGCCGCAGCGGAGCATACAGCCGACAAAAACGCAAGACTGCGGTCAATGCAGGAACGGCTTATCACAGAAATATCGAAGCTCCCCGGAGCGAAGCTGAACGGCGACCGTACACAGCGGCTCCCCTGCAATGTGAACTTCTCATTCCCGGGACACGAGAGCGAAACTATGATACTCAAACTCGATCTCAAAGGGATTGCGGTCTCCGGAGGCTCCGCCTGCGCGTCGGGCTCCCTTGAACCGTCTCATGTGCTTTCCGCCATCGGCTGCTCCTACGACGAAGCGAAAAGCTCCCTGCGCATCACTATGTCAGACCTCACCACCAATGAGGACATTACAGCCTTTCTGCAAGCTCTGCCGGCTGTGCTTTAACCGGAGCCGCTGACGCTTGAGAGTGTGCGAGAGTCGCTGACGCTTGAGAGTGTGCGAGAGTCGCTGACGCTTGAGTGCGTGCGAGAGTCGCTTGCGCTCGAGTGCCTCCGGCGGCCAACCCCTTTAAAAAGGGTTTGGATCCCTAAACAAATCGCTTCGCCTTGCAGATCCGGTAATAAGTACGCCTGTTCTGCGGACTGTAAAACCGAAGGGGTCAGGAGCGCGACCGCAAAGCCCCTTGCAAAGAGCAGGATTTATTCGCTTCGAGGCACAATCTTGTCATTCGCTGAATGCAGCAACTGCGGCGACTGAACGACGACTGAACGACGAAAAAAACGCTCCCCGTTGCCGGGGAGCGTCTTTTTGTGTTACTTATGCTTTGTAGTAGTCAACGAGTCTTACGAGATCGTCATACTTCTGCTTGCTGTTTTCAATAGCGATATTGAACA
>JAEEJW010000068.1 GCA_016282095.1 Ruminiclostridium sp.
GGCTGCTTGAAAAAGTCCACTTTTTCGGTCTTGCTCTTTTTGAATATTATCATCGGAATCATCCTCCTTCATCTGATCTTCGGGAGCTTCATTGCCCCATCTGTCCCAACCATCAGCGGATTGACGGGCAAACAGCTCTACTTCCTTTCGAGCATCTGTCGCGGTTCCAGAATAATCTGATCGACTGAATATTGACAAAAACTGTACCTTATGATAGAATATCATTAAGGCAACGGCGCCGGGATCGCGGGACTTATAAGAAGTCCCGCATTTCGGCGCCGTTTGGTTTTTGTGAGGTTTTGATATGGCTGTATTTGACAGGATAATGTCGGGGATACCCGAAATGGATAAAGCGTTCGACAGCATAAGACTCGGAGATAATGTCGTGTGGCGCATTTCAGGGCTCAGCGAGTTCAGACAATTTGCGGAGCCGCTCCTGAAACAGGCGGTTGCCGACAAACGGAACGCGGTTTATTTTCGGTTTGCGGATCATGAGCCGCTTATAGAAAACATTGAAGGCGTAAAAGTTCTGGAAATACCGCTTTCG
Organism: Ruminiclostridium sp.; assembly: GCA_016282095.1. Classification (GTDB taxonomy): domain Bacteria; phylum Bacillota; class Clostridia; order Oscillospirales; family Ruminococcaceae; genus Ruminiclostridium_E. The sequence continues at coordinate 548 of JAEEJW010000068.1, forward strand.
CACAGGTTTGAGAATTTCACAGTTGAGATACGGCGCGCGATTGAATTGCAGGGCAAAGAGACATTTTATGTGTTCGACTGTCTTTCGGACTTACAGACTGCATGGGCGACTGATCTTATGATGGGAAACTTTTTCAGCGTGACCGCGTCATATCTTTCATCGCTTGACTGCGTTGCGTATTTCCCGATAAAGCGTGGAAAGCATTCGGTGTATTCCGTGAATAAGATCATCGACCGCGCCCAGCTTTTCCTCGATGTATATTCGGATAAGAGAAGTGTTTATGTGCGTCCCGAAAAAGTGCGCGACAGAGACACCGACACGATGTTCCTGCCGCATACTTACGATGCAGCGACCGGAGCTTACCGTCCGATACTCGACGGCGTGAAGGCAAGCAGATTCTATTATACAATGGGAAATGCACAGCGTGCTTCCGACGAGCGTTATATCGACTCGTGGGACAGATACTTCAACTATGTCAAGAGAAAGCGCCGCAATCACGAAGATGTCAACGACGAATGTGCGAAGATGTGTGACATAATCATGACGCGCGACCCGAAAATGCGCGAGCTTGTGAAGAAGCACCTCGCCCCCGAAGATTATTTTGCTGTCCGCGACCACATGATCGGAACGGGAATGATAGGCGGAAAAGCCTGCGGAATGCTGCTTTCGCGTGCAATAATACGCAACTGCGAACCAGATATACACGAGGTCATAGAGCCGCATGACTCGTTCTACATAGGCTCGGACGTTTACTACACCTACATCGTCGATAACGACTTCTGGGATCTGCGGATAAAGCAGCGCACAGATGAAGGATTTTTTGCACTTGCAGACGAATTTGCAGAAAGACTGCGTACGGGCAGCTTTTCCGATACAATGCGCGAACGGTTCTCACATATTATCGAATACTATGGAAACGACCCGTATATCGTCCGTTCGAGCAGTATTCTTGAAGACGGTTTCGGCAACGCTTTCGCGGGCAAGTATGAATCGGTTTTCTGTATAAACAGAGGTACTCCCGACGAGCGTATCACGGAACTCGAAAACGCGATAAAGACCGTTTACGCAAGCACAATGAGCCTGTCTGCGCTTGATTACCGCAAAAGACGCGGGCTCCACAAGCGAGACGAGCAGATGTCGCTTCTGATACAGCGTGTTTCCGGCTCTTATTACGGACAATACTATATGCCCTGCGCGGCAGGCGTGGGATATTCCTACAGCCCCTACCGCATATCAAAGGATTCCGACCCGTCGGCGGGAATGTTACGGCTCGTCATGGGTCTCGGAACGAACGCCGTTGACCGGACCGAAGGCTCATACCCGCGCATCGTGAATCTCGATATGCCTGAAAGAACGCTGTACACGACCTGTGAGGACAAGCACAGGTTCTCACAGGGCAAGACTGAGGTCGTTGATACGATCACACACAAGCTCGTTCAGCTGCACTTCAACGATATAGCGCCTGCGCTCCCGCCTCACCTTGCGAGGCTGCTCCTTGAACACGACTTCGACGCGGAATACAGGCTCCGCGAAATGGGGAAAGGCAGAGATGTAATGTTCATTTCCTGCAAAGGGCTCGCCGCGCACAAGGAACTTATGAGCTATATGCGCAGGATACTCGCATGCGTGCAGCATCAGTACGGAAATCCCGTCGATATAGAATTCACCGTGAATATCTCCGACAACGGCGAGTATTCGATAGACCTGCTACAATGCAGACCGTTACAGATCATAAGCGTAACCGAAGGTACAGCCGTGCCGTCGGATGTTCCGCAAGAGCATATACTGCTCGAAAGCAAAGGTGCTTCAATGGGAATGTCGAAAGCACGCGAACTTGATATGATCGTTTATGTTGACCCGATAGCGTATTATAATATGCCGTACAACAAAAAGAATTCGGTCGCAAACCTTATCGGAAAGATAAACTGGTACTTCCGCGACAAGAATAAACATATGATGCTTATAGTCCCCGGCCGCGTTGGAACTTCATCTCCGGAGCTCGGAGTCCCGACAGCGTTTGCGGACATCAGTACTTTCAATGTCATCTGCGAAGTTGAGGAAACACAGGCGGGCTACGACCCGGAGCTTTCATACGGAAGCCATATCTTTCAGGATCTAGTCGAAGCGGGCATTCTTTATACCGCCGTATTCAGAAACGAGAAAACACTTTTCTTCGCGCCGGAGAAGCTGTCCGCAGCAGCGAATATTGTCGGTAATTTCGAGGGCGGGAATGAGCTTTCGGAGATCGTAAGGGTTCATGATGTAAGCGGGAAAAACTGCCGCGTATATAACGATATTGCCAATGAACACCTGATGATAACTATTTAAAATGCGTTGTAAATGCAAGTGTTACCGTATGTTCACTTTCGGATGACATTTTATGCGGGCGGCGACAAGTAAGTTTGAATGGCTAGTAGATTTCATTGATTAGTAGGTTTCATTGGCTAGTAGATTTCATTGGCTAGTAGATTTCATTGGCTAGTAGATTTCATTGGCTAGTAGGTTTCATTGACTAGTAGGTTTCATTGGCTAGTAGGTTTCATTGACTAGTAGTATCCTTTGATTAGTAAATTCCATTGACTGGTAAATTTATACGATCGATGTTTTTTCTTGAAAGTTGATTGCTTTTTTCAAGAATATGAACTAAATAATCTCGAGTTTTGACTGATAGTGCAAAAATCTAAAGCGTTCTACAAAGACATTGTCAAGAGTTCGCGGAGCCGCCTGTAGAGCGACTTCGCGGATTTCTTTTTTCTCGGTAAAAGGGGCTTGTCCATTATTTGTCCATTATTGTCCATTATTTTTGATAATGGCAACTTCTCATTCTTTGTTCTGGGTGTTCATAGATGATACATTACGGAGTTTTGCTCTTACCTAATTGACGATAAAGATCATAAGCTTCTTGTGGAACACTTACATTTCTATACAATAATATCTCTACTGCATTTGGTAGGCTGTCTTTGAGCACTTTTCGTACGCTTTGCAGTTGGCTGCGAATACTCTTTTTCCTACCAGCTGAGCTTCCAGATCAGGAAGCCGTCAAAGCCGTCGTCCTCTTCAAATACTTTCTCGAAGGCCGGCTCGTCGGCAGAAGCCTCATCATCCTCAGTGTCCGATACTTCGCTCTTCTTTATTGTATCACCTGAGATATAGAGTCTCCACAGCATTTCTTTCTGCCTCTTCCCGAAGAACTCCTGCACCTCCGTATCGGCCGAGCTCATATCATCGCTCCCGTCCGGCAGCCATGTGTACGAAGTTTTAGCCGGCATCGTGTTCTCCCCGTCATAGTCCCAGTTCCCGTAGTACTCGAAGATCCCGAGCTGGTCGGTCATGGTCTCATACATCACGAGGTAGACTTCCCTCGGGTCGCTCGGATGCAGTAAAGCCTCCAGCTCTGCTGCCTCACTGCCGCCGAAGCCGAATTCATCCGCCAGAGCTTTGACCGAGTCGTCCTTATCCATCAC
>JAEEJW010000069.1 GCA_016282095.1 Ruminiclostridium sp.
GCTCCGTGAGATCGATGCGCTCGTTGAAGCGGTGTGGCTTCATGCGGGTTTCGAAGCCCGCAGGTACGCTCTCGCGGATGACCTTATCGAGTTTCTGACATTCGATATATGTTTCTTTTATCATAACTGTCTCCATACCGCAGCCGATATCGACTCCTACAAGATTCGGTACGGCCTTGTCCTTGATAGTCATTGTAGTCCCGACTGTGCAGCCCTTGCCTGCGTGTACATCGGGCATAATTCTGATCTGTGCTCCCTCGCTCATAGGCTGGCAGCACAGTTCGATGATCTGAGCAACAGCGCTCTCGCCGATGACATCGGTGAATACCTTTGCGCTGTTGTACTTTCCTTTCAGTTCTAACATATAGTTTCTCCTTTTCTGTCTGTGCTTTGCCTGCAAGCAGCGTGACGCTGCACCCGATCCGTCCGTTACTTTTCGGAAATCGGTGACATATCTGCCACGCTGTCAGATGTTACCGCTATAGCATATAAAAAGCCCCTGCTTATCCACAGTAAGCAGGGGCGCAGCATACTATAAACGTACATCATTGCATCATTGACATACGCCGGTGTATTGCAGGCAAGCTCCCATGCTTGTTGCTTTTATTGTATTTTGTTCATGTTTAAATGTTGATCTGAGCATGAAGCTCACCTTCCTTTCTTTGAAAATTTATTGTATTATAGCACCCATTTTTGTAAATGTCAAGGGGTTTGCTGAAAAATGTTTCATTGAACATAAAAACCGACGGCTGCAATATGCGATAATGTATTATCAATGCCTGTCATATCCCGACAGCTTGTTTCATATCTTTTACAAAAAGATATGAAAGGACAGCTCATCATGGCAGGAATAAAAATACTCAAAAACAAGATCCCGTTCATTATTACAATGTTCAGCTGCGTTACCGTCGCAGCCCTTGCGGCAACAGTCCACGCCGCAAAGGAAGGAAAAGCCGCGCAGACCGCAGCGGACGCCGATGAGCGGCAGGTCATTGTGCTCGATGCGGGGCACGGCGGCCTTGACAGCGGCTGTGTGGCAGTGAACGGCGCATACGAAAAGGACATAAACCTGGACATCGTGAAGGATCTCAGGGAATTGCTGACACTTAACGGCTACAAAGTGATCTGCACCCGCGAGGAGGATATCTCCATGCACGATGAGGGTGTCGAGGGCATACGCAATCAGAAGATATCGGACATGGAGAACCGGCTTGAGGTGGTAAAAAGCTATCCCGACAGCGTTTTCCTCTCGGTGCATCAGAATCTCTACACCGAGCCGGCCTACTTCGGAGCGCAGATGTTCTACACTACGAACAACAGCTCAAACCGCAGGCTTGCGCAGATAATGCAGGATAGGTTCGCGGCTCTCCAACCGGGCAACGACCGCGAGATAAAGCTGATAGACAACGGGCTCTATCTGTTCAGGACTACCGAGCAGCCTGCTCTGCTGATCGAGTGCGGTTTCCTGTCGAATCCCTCCGACGCTGAAAAGCTGAGCGACCCGGAGTACCGCAAGAAGATCGCTTTCACGATATACAGCGGGCTTACCGAGTATCTTTCCGGGGAAGCCCGGAACAATGAAAGCACCGCGGACGGCAGCACCGAAAGTTTTCTTTATATGCAGTGACCTCTGCGGATGACGGAACAAAAATTGTGCCGTATATGACCCTTTTGGACTTGAGAGCCCGGAAGGGTCATGTTTTATGCTTGATTAAATCTGTATTATGTGCTATAATATCGGAAAAGACAAGTGCAGACAAGGAGAATAAGGGTAATGGCGAAGCAGAAAGTGTCATTTGTATGCAGTGAATGCGGACATATATATCCGAAGTGGGTAGGGCGCTGTACGGAATGCGGCGAATGGAACACAGTCGCGGAGCAGGTGGAGATGCCCAGGGCTGCCGTAAAGAGCGGCAGAACTCTGAAACCCAGGACTATAGGTGAGATATCGGTAGACGACGACCTGCGCTTCGGGACAGGCTCCGCGGAGCTGGACAGAGTGCTGGGCGGAGGACTCGTGGCAGGCTCTCTTGTGCTGCTGAGCGGTGATCCCGGCATAGGCAAGTCTACTCTTCTCATACAGATATGCAATTTTCTCGGAAAGAACGGAAAGGTGCTTTATGTTTCCGGAGAGGAAAGCGAACGGCAGATCAAGCTGCGCGCCGACAGGCTCGGAGTGGGCGGCGACAATCTCTACCTGCTGTCTGACAATGACTGCGAAGCCATAAATGCTGCGATAATCGAGGAAAAGCCCGACGTTGTGATAATAGACTCGATACAGACGATGCAGATAACCGAGATATCCTCCGCACAGGGCAGTGTGACTCAGGTGCGGGAATGTACGACGGTTTTCATGCAGACAGCCAAGCGTTACGGCATACCGATGATAATTGTGGGTCACGTCAACAAGGACGGCGGGATAGCGGGTCCGAAGATACTGGAGCATATTGTCGATACGGTGCTGACCTTCGAGGGCGACAAGCAGCTCTCATACCGCATACTCCGTGCCGTGAAGAACCGCTTCGGCTCCACCAACGAGCTGGGTGTGTTCAGAATGACGGACAGGGGACTTGAAGAAGTCACAAATCCTTCTGAAATGCTTCTGGCAGGCAGACCTTCGGGGATAAGCGGAATAAGCGTACTCTGCACCATCGAGGGCTCACGGCCTCTGCTGTCGGAGGTGCAGTCGCTGGTCACAAAGACCGGCTTCGGCAATCCGCGCCGCTCGGCGGACGGCTTTGACTACAACCGCCTGTGCCTGATACTGGCGGTGCTGGAAAAACGCACAGGCTATATGTTCGGCCAGTTCGATGTTTACGTCAACATCACCGGAGGAATGAGACTGACGGAGCCTGCCGCGGATGCGGCGGTGGCGCTGTCGCTGTTCTCGGGGCTCTGCGATATGGTGCTGCCGGAAGACCTCGCTGTATTCGGTGAGATAGGCCTCGGCGGCGAGCTGCGGGCTGTTTCCCATGCCTCGGAGCGCATACGCGAGTGCGCAAGGCTTGGATTCAGGACCTGCATAGTACCGAAGGCGGTGCTTTCATCGCTGGACAAGCGTGACTGCGCCGGGATACGCGTTATCGGAGCCTCTGACCTTACGCAGATGTTCAAGGCTGCCGAAAGTGTGCTGAAAC
>JAEEJW010000070.1 GCA_016282095.1 Ruminiclostridium sp.
CGGGAACCGCGCTCTCGGTGAGCTTATGCGTTCGGTGGACTTTTTTATGCGCCGGAGATATAAGTTCAGATTCAGACTCGGCGGCTGTTCGGCTTCACCGGAGACCGGCAGGCTGATCGAAGCCGCCATGGACAGGCTCGACGAGGCGAAAAAGCGCGCACGGGCAGCAAAGATAGAAATAGACGTGACGAAGCTCGGCGGCATACGCAGGTCTGCCGATATCATACGCGATAAACTGATAGTTGACGAAGAAGAAACGGAAGCGCCGGAATCTCTAGCAGTGCCGGAGCCTGCCGCATCCGGGGAAACGGAGTGCAGTGAACTGCCGCTGGGCGCCGGCGAGCTCGGTTTTCTTCGCTGTCTGCTGTACGGCGGTAATGCAGACGCCGCGGCAAAGTCCGCGGGCAGTATGCCCTCACTGCTGGCAGATGCGATAAACGAGAAGCTCTTCGATCTGTTTGCGGATACGGTCATAGACCTTTCCGGCGGAGAGCCGCGGGTCATTGAGGATTACACGGAAGAACTGAAAGGAATGATAACGGAATGAAGATACCGAAGCGCATAGCCTCGGCTGTGATAAACTCCCTGAAAGGCGGCGTTGTGCCGCGCACGGGGCTTGCTTACATAACCGTGGGCAGGGAGACCGAGATAAATGCTCTGCTCCACGATGTTGACATAATTGCTGACGGCGGTGCGTCCTTCCGCTTCATCGTCGGCAAGTACGGAAGCGGTAAGAGCTTCCTGCTTCAGACTGTACGAAGCCATGTCATGGACAGGAATTTCGTTGTGGTGGACGCAGACCTGTCTCCGGAGAGGAGACTTCAGGGTACGAAGGGGCAGGGACTTGCGACATACAAGGAACTTATCCGTAATATGTCCACTAAGACCTGCCCGGACGGCGGTGCGCTGACGCTGATACTTGACCGCTGGATAAGCGGAGTGCAGACAGAGACCGCAGCGGAGAGCGGGCTTGACACAGGTTCGCCGGAGTTTGAGAAAGCGGTGGAGAAGAAAATATACGCCGTGATAAGCTCCCTTAACGAAATGGTGCACGGTTTCGATTTTGCGAGACTGCTGACAGTCTATTACCGCGCCTGTGTTGACGGGAACGACGAGGATAAAGCGAAGGTCGCGAAATGGTTCCGCGGTGAGTATGCTGTAAAGAGCGATGCAAAGGCAGAGCTTGGCGTTAATATCATCATTACGGATGACGATTGGTATGAGTATATAAAACTGTTCGCGGCATTCCTGAAAATGGCAGGCTACAACGGCCTGCTGGTGCTGATAGATGAGCTTGTGAACATCTATAAGATACCGAATTCCATAACCCGCCAGTACAACTACGAGAAGATACTGACGATGTACAACGATACCCTGCAGGGCAAAGCGAAGCACCTCGGCATCATTATGGGCGGCACTCCCCAGTGCATTGAGGATACCCGCCGCGGCGTGTACAGCTATGAAGCGCTGCGTTCCCGCCTTGCCGAGGGCCGCTTCGGCCGCGAGGGAATAAAGGATATGCTTGCTCCTGTGATACATCTTGTCCCGCTTACTTATGAGGAAATGCTGGTACTGACGGAGAAGCTCGCCGACATCCACGCACAGCTTTTCGGGTACGAACAGCGTATCGCGCAGGACGATATGATAGCTTTCATAAAGACCGAGTTCGGCCGCATCGGCGCGGATTCTCACATTACCCCGCGTGAGGTCATACGCGATTTCATCGAGCTGCTGGATATCGTTTATCAGAATCCGGATATCAGTATTTCGGAATTCATCAACTCCGGCGGTATGCAGTTCTCCGCGCCCGGAGGCGGAGACGATGACGGTGAGTTCGCGGAATTCGAGGTTTAAGGAGCCGCTGATGTCCGGATCCGGGAAAAAACTTTCAACAGCGTTGCTTTAAAATAAGAGAATTATCTGCGTTATTTGAAAAGATTGGATAATATATGAGTATATTTGAACGCTATGCCCCTTTCGTGCAGGACTTCATTTACAGGAACAACTGGGAATCACTGCGGGCGATACAGACTGCCGCCGGCGACGGGATCTTCAATACCGATGATAATGTGCTGCTGTCGGCATCGACGGCTTCCGGCAAGACCGAAGCCGCCTTTTTCCCCATTCTTACACTGTTCTCCGAGGATATGCCGAAGTCTGTGGGCGCAATTTACATCGGCCCGCTGAAAGCGCTGATAAACGACCAGTTTGCGCGTCTCAGCGACCTGTGCGCGGAAGCGGATATCCCGGTATGGCACTGGCATGGCGATGTCTCGCAGTCCCACAAGGCGAAGCTGATGAAAAAGCCTTCGGGTATTTTACAGATAACACCGGAGTCGCTGGAAGCTATGCTTATACGAAAGCACTCTGCAATACCGAAACTGTTCGGAGATCTGCGCTTCATCGTCATCGACGAGATACACTCTCTTATGCGCGGTGACCGCGGAGGGCAGACTATATGCCTCATCGAGCGCCTGTCAAAGCTTGCGGGAGTGAATCCGCGCCGTATAGGTCTGTCGGCTACCATAGGAGACCTTGAAGCCGCAGGAGAATTCCTGTCCTACGGCTCGGGGCGCAGAACATTCATCCCCCGCATCGAAGCAAAGGGCATGAAGTGGCGACTCTCAATGGAGCATTTCTATATCTCCGATGTTCAGGCCTCCGAGGGCAAGGAAACGCCCGACGCTCTCCCGCTGCCGGAGGAGCCCACTGATACCGCCCCGAAACACGCCGATCCCGGAATGGGCTACATATTCGAACATACAAAGGACAGAAAGTGTCTTGTCTTTGTCAATTCCCGTGAAGAGTGCGAAGCTGTCACGACTACCCTGCGTTCCTACTGCGAGGCAAATCATGAGCGCGACAGGTTTCTGATACACCACGGCAATCTGTCCGTTTCATACCGTGAGACTGCCGAAGCCGCCATGAAAGACGAAGACGTGTTCATGACCACCGTGACCACAGCTACCCTTGAACTCGGCATAGACATCGGGAGGCTGGAAAGAGCGTTCCAGATAGACGCACCGTTCACGGTATCGTCGTTTCTGCAGCGAATGGGCCGTACCGGACGCCGGGAACTCCCTCCGGAGATGTGGTTCGTTATCCGTGAGGAAATGCCCGAACCCCGGACCATGATGCCCGAAACTGTACCGTGGAAGCTGATCCAGGGCATAGCTCTGATACAGTGCTACCTGGAGGAACGCTGGGTAGAGCCGCCGAGGCTGGACAGACTGCCGTACAGCCTGCTGTATCATCAGACTATGAGTACCCTTGCTTCCTGCGGTGAACTCACGGCGGCCGAGCTGGCAAAACGCGTGCTGACGCTGAAGTACTTCCACAGGATAACGCAGGACGATTACATAATAATGCTGCGGCATCTGATAGACAGCGACCACATACAGCGCACGGAGGAGGGCGGCCTTATTGTCGGGCTCGCCGGAGAGCGCATAGTAAATCAGTTCCGTTTCTACGCAGTATTCCAGGAGAATGAGGAATTTACCGTTCGCTGTGAGTCGCAGGAGCTGGGTACTCTGGTAATGCCGCCGCCTGTGGGCGAGAAGATAGCCATAGCCGGTCATGTCTGGATAGTCACCGAGCTTGACCGCAAGCGGCATCTCGTTTACTGCGAGCCTGTCAAGGGCAGGGTCCCCGCTTATTTCGGAGACTGCCCCGGCGACATAAATACGAAGATACTTCTGCGTATGCGCGAGGTGCTTCGTGAGGACAAAAGCTATCCGTATCTGATGAAGAACGCAGTTCAGCGGCTCGCGCAGGCAAGGGCTTCGGCACGCAGCTCCGGAGTCACCGGACTGCCGCTGATAAATCTCGGCGGCAATATGTGGGCGTTGTTTCCGTGGCTCGGAACATACGCTTTCCTCGCAATGGAACGTTTTCTGAAGATACGCTGCGGTGACAGGCTGGGGCTGAAAGGCCTTGACCCGTCGCGGCCTTACTTCATGCAGTTCACAATGAAAGCAGGGGAGAGGGAGTTCTTCGCGATACTTGCGGAGGAAGCGAAAAAACCGCTCGATCCTATGGAGCTGGTCTATCCGGACGAAGTGCCGGTATTCGAGAAGTACGATGAGTTCGTGCCGCCGGAGCTTGTGAAGAAGGGCTTTGCCTACGGTGTCCTCGGCATTGACGAGATGCTTGCCCGTGTCCTTGAATGGGGCAGCGCTTTTGCCGGAATATGAAAAATGACCCCCGGAATGGTTTCCGGGGGCTGTTATATCTCAGGGTACAAGTCTTTCGAGCGTTCTTAACAGTTCGTTCGTATCGGCGGGTTTGGAGAAGTGCGCGTTCATGCCGGTAGAGGCGGCTTTCTTCGCGTCGAACTCCACATCATTGGCAGTGAGTGCGATTATCGGAATATTCCTTGCATCTCCGCGCGGCAAGGCTCTTATCGTTTTTGTCGCCTGGATACCGTCCATTATCGGCATATGGATATCCGTGATTATCGCGTCATAATCGCCGTCAGCGCTGGCCTCGAACATTTCGACAGCCTGCTGACCGTTTGTTGCCACATCTGCAGTAGCTCCCACTGCGGCGAGCATCTGCCGCAGCATCTCCGCGCCGATGATGACATCTTCCGCAATGAGGATATGTTTTCTGTAAAGCTTTGAGTGTCCCGAAGCGTCGGAGCTTCCGGGTACAGCGAGGATGCTGAGCTCTGCCTTTACGTTGCCCATGCTGCGGCGTATATCCTCGGTCGTCGAGGACATCTCGGTCGTTGCTTCGGCCAGATTATTCGTAAGTCCGCTTACTGCCGAGACTTCGGTAGCGAGCTGTTCCGCGCCCTTGATTATATTCAGGGCAGACTCGCCTATGCGGTTCTGGTTCTCGTTGCTGTTATTAGCGGTCTGCCCGGAGCTTGCCGCGAGATTCTTTATCTCCGAAGCCACTACCGCGAAGCTCTTGCCTGCATCGCCGGCACGCGCCGCTTCGATGGATGCGTTGAGCGCCAGCAGATTGGTGTGGCTTGCTATGCTGACAACTTCTCTGTTGTTCTCTCCGAGCTTATCTATAAGCCCGCGTATCTCATTCATGGATGCTTCGAGGTTTTCGGTGAAGTCTGAAACACCCTGTATCTTCTGTGCGATGTTATTGCTGTCGGCGGCATTGTGGCTGTTGCGTTCCGCCAGATCGTCGATCGCCTTGTAGATATCCTCGAATTCGTTCTCCATACGTTCTATCGAGTTCAGGAGCTTCTGATGCTCACCGGTCGCCTGAGCACGCTGGCGCTCGACTTCCTTTGCGAGACATTCCGCATGATCCATTTCCTGCTGGAGATGTTCCTTCTGATAGTGTATGCAGTTTTCCTTGACATTGAATCCGTTGTGTATCGCGGTAGCCATCTGCTGACAGGTCTCATATCCGCAGCAGGTGCAGTTGATCTCTCTCTGCTGCTTTGTCAGCTTGCGCATTGAGCGGAATATGGAATCGAGCTCGGCAGAGGAGGGGATCCTGTACGCGGTATCGCGTGAACGGTCGGTATATTTACGGATATAATCCTCGAGCCGCAGATGCCTGAACTGCCTGTTCAGAGCGGCAAGGCGCATCTTCGGCGAAGCGTGCTTCGTCCATGCGCTGGCGGGACGGTTCTTTTTCGATTTTTCCTTTATTTTCAGCAAGTTGTACAGCGCGTCGTCTGTCTCCGACATCTTCGGATCGACCGCCGTACCGCAGATGCAGCCGTTTTCGCAGTTCAGGGCGTCAATGAACACGAACGGTGTTGTGCCGTCCTTTATTCGTTTAGCATTCTTCCTGAGCCATTCGTACATTCTCTTTTCGCCTTCGATCTGGCGTATAGCCACATCGTCGCCGAGGAACCAGAACGCGTTCTCCTTGAGTCCGCCGGGTGTGGGGTAGATTGAACCGAGGCCGTACTCTATCTCGTCGGTGGCGTTCGGACCGCTGATGCGGTTTTCCTTCACATACTTCATCAGGTGATCGAAGGTGACATTGTATTGTATGAGACCTTCATTGTTGGGGTCGTCTATCTCCATTTTCTTGGCTATACACGGCGAGATAAACGCAAGCTTGTCCGTCATATTCAGTGTCTTTCGGCAGTAGACCGCAGTACACATCATCGGGCTGTGTATCGGGAACAGCTTGGGCAGAAGCTCCGGCACATAGTCCTCGATATACCTTACTACCGCGGGGCAGGGCTGTGAGATGCCGCCGAGGTAATTATACTTCTTTATATAATTTATATAGCCCCATGTGCAGATATCCGCGCCGAATGAAACGGAAATTATCCTGTTCACGCCGAGCTGTTTCAGGCCGCCGAGCACGGAGCCGTACTGAGTAGGGTAATTGGCAAGGAACGCGGGAGCCAGAAGCAGAGATATCTTCTGGCCGGCTTTAAGGTCGGCGAAGAAACGCTCCGTATCATCGTTGAACTCACGGGCGCCGTGTACGCAGGCGTCCATGCACGCGCCGCAGGAAATGCAGTATGTACCGTTGACCGCTATGCGGCGTTTGTTTCCGTCCACATCAACTGATGTGCAGGCACCCATTGCAGGACATACGTTAATACATTTGTTGCATCCGATACATCTGTCATTTGTGTAGACGAGTGATCCGACGTTACCCATTACCGCAGTACCTCCTGTATGTATGATTACAACGCCTTATTATACCACATTTTATACAACTTGTAAAGTGTTTGCCGGCATTTTTTATTTATTCCGGTGCAGGAAAAACTCCCGGATCTGTGTGTACATTTCCGGGAGTGCAGCTGTGTTTTTATTGATTTTAGCAGGGCATTTCCAGTCCGGCCAATACTTTTTTAAGCGCGTCCGCCGATTTACGGAGGGCGTCCTTTTCCTCAGCTGAGAGGCTTATCGGCACAGAAGCTTCGATGCCGTCCTTACCGACTATTGCGGGCATACTCAGCGCGACGCCGTCGGTGTCCGGAGCCCCGTGCTGGATGTATGACACGGGCAGCACAGACTTCTGGTCGAGGATTATTGCCTCGCAGATACGGCGCACGGACATTGCTATGCCGTAGTAGGTAGCCTTCTTCTTCTCGATTATCTCATAGGCACTGTTCTTTACGCTTTCCGCTATCTCGCGCATTGCTGTCTCGTGGTCATGGTGACCGCGCATCTCGCAGAAATCGTGCAGCGGCACACCCGAGACATTGGCGCTGCTCCATGCGGCTATCTCGCTGTCGCCGTGCTCGCCGAGTATGAATGCGTGGACGCTGCGGCTGTCAACACCGAGATGTTCTCCCAGGATATACTTCAGTCTTGCGGTATCCAGCACCGTACCCGAGCCGAATACTCTGTTCTCGGGGAGTCCGCTTATCTTTGCCGCCGCGTAAGTCAGTATATCCACAGGGTTTGCCACGATGAGCAGGATCCCGCCGAAGTCTCTTTTCGCTATCTCTGGGATTATCTTGCAGAATATCCCGACGTTCTTCTTCACGAGATCGAGACGGGTCTCTCCGGGCTTCTGACCTGCGCCGGCAGTTACTATGACGATGTTCGCGTCGGCTATGTCGTCATAATTCCCGGCATAGATCTGCATAGGCTTTGCAAAGGGCAGACCGTGGCTTATATCGAGAGCTTCGCCCTCTGCCTTTTCAGGATCCGCGTCTATCAGCACCATTTCCGAGAACAGACCGCTCTGCATCAGCGCGAAGGCCGACGCCGAACCCACAAATCCGCAGCCTATGACGGCTGCCTTGCGAATGTTAACTTTTTCCATTTTCAATACCTCACTTTTCTGTTATTATGGACGTATCATATTCAGAATACTTCCGGGTTTCTGTAAGTATAGTTTGTACTGCGTGTATGGTCGCATTTCTTCCACCACAGATCCATTATTGCAAGCGTCAGCGCGACACCGAATATGAATATCAGAATACCGATAAAACCCGAGATAACTACCGGCAGCCCGAGACCGTGCGCGGTAAGATCGACATGCGGAAGAACTACTGTCTCCATTGCCATTACAAACATCGGTATAAGATAGAATATTTCGAGCTTCGGCTTGCCGATGCAAGCGACCGCGAGACAAATTATAAAGCTGTTGACAGGCGCAATTATCAGAATATCCGAAAGAGCCTGTTCGCACCAGCAGAACGCAGCTATAGTTACTGCTATGCAGTCGTAGATAAGTGAAAATGTCGCCGCGCAGGCCACCGGAACGACTGTGACCAGTGTCTTCGCGAACGGCAGAGCGGCATAGTATTTATATCTCAGGCCGGAAACGCTTCCCATAAGACAGAAAACAGCTATACCGAACTGCCCGAAGCCGACCGACCCTAACATCGACATATAGTCTTCGCTGTCCGGAGTCTCCGGCGAGACAGCCGCCATGATGAGCAGCACAGCCATAATAAATACGCCAAGGACTGTCGTTATCGGGTTAAATATCACTTTCAGATAGAGTTTCAGCGCTTTTCCAAAGTTTTTCATTTGTCTCTCCGTTCTCAGTCCGTGAGCTTCACAGGCTTGTCGGTCAGCTTAAATCCGAATACCGCCCCGCACTTCCTGCACGCGAGCGCGGATATGTATGAGCTTTTCTTGATAAGCCCGTTCTCACCTTCGGGTATGAATACAAGACCGCCTGTGCTTTCAAGCTTTCCGTTTATTATACTTTCGTTTCCGCAGAAAGGGCATTTGTTCTCCATATTTGTATCCTCCTGTCAATTCCAGATGTGTTTTTTGTAATGTGAGAAATATGCTTTCGTCGATACCGCGATGAGCGCCGCTCCGAGAATACCGATGTAAAGATGCGGCAGAAGGCTGTCCGTCAGCATAGGAAGCAGAACCGTGCAGCTGCCTGTTACCGCAAACATCACAAGTACGGAAGTAATTCCGAGCACTGCTTCATTCTTTATCAACAGCATGAATGTCACAACTCCCATGGCAGCCATTGATGAAACTACTACCGCTATCACCGCAGATACTCCGCCGTGAAGTCCGATAAGGCCGAAAAGAGCAAACAGCAGCATAACTCCGCCGTATATTATAATTGACAGAAGCATTGAAATATATGCTCCCGTGCGATAGCTCACAAATGTGTCAAATCCGCCCTTAACTGTACGGAACAGCTTTCCTCCGGGCTTATCCTTGTTGTACTGCGAAAGAAGGATAATGACGTTTATAATTGCCGGGGCGAATACCATGATACAGTCTCCGGCGGGCGTTTCCGATATATTCCTGACTGCCTCCGGGTATGAGATGCCTTCACCGAGCATTATCATAAGCGTCATGCAGACAGATGCGCTTATGTAGAATATAAGGTCATAAGCTGCAAGCCCGAGTATCGTTTCCGCAAGTCCCGTTCCGGTGTAGAGCTTCATAGCCTGCGATACAGTAAGTTTACTTTCCCGCATTTTCCTCCGCCTTTCTCAGAATGCCGACGCTGAGCTGCTGCAATGTCGGACGTTCGGTCACAGCGCCGACAGCTTGTAGATTTGCGCTGTAGTCCGCAAGCGCTATTCCCTCGAAGTTTGTGTTGTTTACGGTGTATGAGAGCATGAGCGGTCTGGCTTTTTTGCCGTCCTGAGCCTCGCCGTGAACGAGTATGTACTTCTCTTTGAGGTCTTCCACGAAGCCCTGTTCGACGACTTTTCCGTGCGCCATGAATATTGCGTAGTCGGTGGCAAATTCCATATCTGCGATGTTGTGTGTAGAGAACAGTATCGTGCGCTCTCCGTCTTTAGCAGCGAGGTATTCACGGAACATCCCGCAGAGCTGATCTCTTGCCAGCGGGTCGAGCGAGCTTGCCGGCTCGTCAAGTACAAGCAGGTCGGTGTCCCTTGCAAAAACTGCCGCAAGTGCTGCTCTCACACGGTTGCCGTCCGACATCTTCATAATATTCTTCTGCTTCTTGTCGTCAGGACTGCCGAGGCTCCACCTGCCGCAAAGCTCGGTGAAACGCGCTCTGTCGAAATTATCGTAGCCTATCGCCATACATTCGGCTATCGTTTTCAGCTTCCAGTCGAATGGGAAGAAATTCGTCGCGGAACAATACCCTATCCTGTTACGGAGCACATCATCATCGGTATCTGTCATATTTCCGAAATAAACAGCCTCACCGCCGCTTTTCGCGGTAACTCCGCAGAGCGTGTCTATAAGAGTGGTCTTGCCCGCGCCGTTCGCTCCTATAAGCGCAGTCGCAAAGCCTTTCGGAATGACCGCGCTGACATCGAGCGTAAAGTCTTTGTATTTCTTTGTGAGTTCTTTTATCTCAACTGCGTTTTCCATATCGGCTCCTTATACTATGACGGCTTTTTTCTTGCCGTTCTTGTTTCTCGGGTATTCCTGTATGCGGCTTATATAGTCGGTGTTGAGTATCTGAGTGCCATATTTATCTTCCAACTCGACCCAGTTTTCTTCGATCTTTGTTATTGTTCCGTTAACTCCGCTGGAATTGCCTGCCCATACTATAACTTCTTTTCCGATGTAGCTTTTTACAAGTTCATTCATTACGTTTTCTCCTTTTCTGCGTTTTACTCTGTTTCGTTTTGATACCATGATCTGTCTGTGCTGCAATGCCCTTTTCGCGGGAATTACGAACAGCAGTATAAAGATCAGGATCCACCAGAACCAGGGATGCATCTTTATCCTCCTTATCCCGCGTCGAGCGCCCATAAAGCACTCAGTGTTTCCTGCACCTCATCGAGGGACATTCCTGCGATCTTCGCCGAACGTATCGCTTCGGTCAGATTTTCCTCGACCCGTCGCAGGTGCTGTTCCGCAAGCAGCCGCATATCCTGCGCGTTGACGAAGTAGCCTTTGCCCTGTGCAGATGTGACCAGACCCTCGGAAGCAAGTTCCTCATACGCTTTCATCGTGGTTATCACGCTGATCTTCAGGTCTGCCGCGAGAGCCCTTATTGACGGGAGCGCGTCGCCGCCCTTGAGCTTTCCGGAAAGTATCTGATCCCGAAGCTGTGAAGCAATCTGCTTATATATGGGCTCGGTTGAATTTTGAAGTATCTTCATCTGTTCACCTCCGTTAACTGTTTATCTGTGATATAAACAGTATATAACACAATAACGGTTTTGTCAATCGTTATATTGCACAAAAAGAGATAAATATATCATACAGCGCGCAGCAATATCTCCAAAAGCACTATTCGTTGACATATCGCTGCTTTTATGATATAATAAGGTAGTAAGTTACTGCGAAAAGGGAAAGGAGTATGAAAATGGCACGAAGAGGCGCTTTTGGAATGAATGAGAAACAGTTCGCCCAGCTTTGTGGATTCTACAGTACCCTCGGGTACAGCAGCGAGCAGATCAGACGGCTTTCGGAGAACTGCTTCGGTTATATAGTGAAAGTCGATGATAATATCGGATATTCGGCTGACTGGACGTTCTATCCGCAGTACGAACCGTCGGGTTTTATGCAGGCAGGCGGAATGTCAGGCGGAATGGCAGGCAATGCGTTTATGGGAGGAGCAATGATGGCTCAGCCTATGATGGCGCAGCCGATGATGGGTATGGCTATGGCGGCGCCTATGGGTAAGGGCATGGCTGCTCCTATGCCCATGATGAAGAGCTTGGAGAACGCTCCGCCCCCGGAATTCAGCACCGCCGAAACAAAGAACCCTACCGAGAACGAGCCGCAGAGCCCTATGGATTCCCCGGCGGCGATATTCTCCGCCAATGTCAACACCGGTTCCTGGTCGTATCTGCGTAATATGTTAAGCTGCAGACGAGGCATTGACAAGAGCTTCATACGCATCGAAGAAATACTCAATTCTTATCCGTATAAGCTCGACCCACCCGAAAACGATGACCTTTTCAGAGTTAGCACGGAGTATGCTCCCTGCCCGTGGGACAAGGAAAAAGACCTCCTCCTTGTTGAAATGAAAGCGAAGAAGGCCGACACCTCCGTCAGACAGAACCTTGTGTTCCTTATAGATGTTTCCGGAAGTATGACGGACAACTGGGTAATAGTCCAGATGTCTGCGGCTGCGATAATGAGTAAGCTCAAGGCCGGTGATACGCTCTCGATAATATCCTACAGCGACGATACCCGGACGGTTGTGAAGCAGATCGACTGCGGTGACAGGGACAAGTGCGTTGATGCCCTGCTTGAAGTGGACGGCATAGGTGGCTGCACCAACGGGAGCGACGGTCTTGAAAATGCGTACAGGTACCTTGCAGAGACCTATGATAAAGATGCCAACAATCGTGTATTCATCTTCACGGACGGCGATTTCAATTTCGGCGTGACCTCCGAGGGCGGCCTGACCGATTTCATCCGCAAGAAGCGCGAGACAGGTATCTATCTGTCTATCGTCGGCTACGGAAGGCAGAATTTCAAGGATAACAAAATGGAAGCCCTGGCCATGAACGGCAACGGCAATTACACCTTCGTGGCCAATCCTGCGGATATACTCGACAATCTGTGGAACAAGCTCGTTTCCAACCTCATAACTGTGGCGAAGGACGTAAAGATATCGGTGGAGCTGAATCCGGCTTATGTCAGCGAATACCGGCTCATAGGCTACGATGCGCGCAGGCTTACGCAGAAGGAATTCAATGATACGGAAAAGGCCGTCGACGGCATAGGCTCGGAACACAATGTTGTGGCGCTTATCTCCCTGAAACGCGGTGAGGCGAAGCAGCAGTACTCGTCAAGATACGTCACGGCTGCTGCGGCAGACAACAAGGACGAATTCGCATTCATCGAAGTGCATTATAAGTCCCCCGAAGGCGAGGATCTCGTTTATACAAAGGCCGTTACCGTTGCGGAAATTGAGAACTCCGGAAAGACGAACATCGGAACAGCTTCGATTCTGGCGGTGTTCGGGCTGCTGGTGAAGGATTCCGTATACAAGGCAGACGCATCCCGGGAGCTGCTGGAAAGGCTGCTCGACGAGGCCGGAACGAACGGAGAGGCAGAGGAGCCGTACGGACATTTCGACATAATAAGAAAGTATCTGAAAAAAAGATAACAGATAAGACGAGGCGGTATAAAACAGCTTTTATACCGCCCTGAATTTTATAACGGAGGAGCAGATGAGCAACCTGTTTGAAAAGACCGCAAGCCTCAGCACACCGATAGAGTGCTTCGTGTTTGATGCGGCGGAGGAGGAATTTCCGGTAAAGCCGCACTGGCACTATTTTGCGGAGTTCATATATATGCTGCGCGGAACGGCTTCGATGACCGCCGACGGCGACAGCTTCACTGCAAAGGCCGGTGAGCTCGTTATATTTCCGCCGTCCTGTGTACATTCGATATCCCCGGCAGGCGGTGAGATGCCCGTATATTCGGTGCTGAAATTCGATCTCGGGAAATTTCCGAGCATATCTTCATATTCGCCCTCTCCGGCGGCAATGTTCCGCTATGCACGCGAAAAAGGTATGCCCATATACTTCGGTGCGGAGACTGCCGCGGAAATGGAGTGTGCTGCGGTATTCGGGGACTGCATTGAAGAAATGGAAAATTTCCGCTACGGCTACGATGTTATGCTGCGTTCACAGATTTACCGGCTGATATACAGAATGATCCGGCACTGGGAAAAAGAGGGCCTTAATATCTGGGACTGCCCTTCAAATACGGAAAGTGACAGCAGCATCGACAACATCACCGAATATATCGACCGCCGCCTCGGTGAGAATATCCGTGTCGCCGATCTTGCCGGAGCGTGTCACCTGAGCTATTCGGCGTTCGCAGCAAAGTTCCGCGCCCGTTACGGAATGACCTGCAAGGAGTACATCGAGCGTATGCGTATCTTCAAGGCCGAAGAATATCTGCTGTTTACCGATCTGGATATAGATTATATAGGCCGGGAAACGGGTTTTTCGGATTGCAGTCACTTCATCAAGAGCTTCCGGAAGTACCGCGGAGTCACGCCGAAAAGGTTCCGTGACTCAAAACGCAGCTGATATGAAAAATATTGTTAAAAATTGTAAAATTCTATTTTATTTCTGTTTTGCAATTGATTTGCACGATGTATCATGATATAATCAATACAGTATATAAACCATACTTGCCGAAAACATAAGGAGGATAGCATAATGGAAAATTTCAATTTTTACAGCCCCACAGAATTCGTATTCGGAAAGGGCAGAGCAGCCGAGACAGGTATCTATGTCAGGAAGTACGGCGGCACAAAAGTTCTGATGCACTACGGCGGAGGCTCGGCTGTCAGGTCCGGTCTCATAGACACTGTCAGAAAGTCTCTTGCCTATGCGGGCATCGCTTACTGCGAGCTGGGCGGAGTTCAGCCTAACCCGCGTGACACACTGGTTTACAAGGGCATTGAGCTTTGCAGGAACGAGGGTATCGATTTCATTCTCGCAGTTGGCGGCGGTTCGGTCATCGACTCGTCAAAAGCCATTGCACTGGGCGTTCCTTACGCCGGAGATTTCTGGGATATGTACAGCGGCAAGCCTGTTGAAAAGGCTCTGCCCGTGGGAACCGTGCTTACTATCGCGGCTGCGGGCAGTGAAGGCTCCGGCGACTCTGTAATCACCAAAGAGGACGGTATGCTGAAGCGCGGCACAGGCTCCGAACATCTGAGACCGAAATTCTCGGTAATGGATCCCGCGCTGACACAGACTCTTCCCGCGTATCAGACTGCCTGCGGAGCCACAGATATCATGGCGCACGTTTTCGAGCGCTATTTCACCAACACGAAGGAAGTCGAAATAACCGACCGCCTCTGCGAAGCTGTTCTGCTCACAATGGTCCGGGAAACTCCCCGTGTCATAGCCGACCCGGACAATTATGAGGCGCGTGCGAATATCATGTGGGCCGGAACGGTTGCTCACACAAATCTCTGTGGAGTGGGCAGGGAGCAGGACTGGAACAGCCACGGTCTCGAGCACGAACTCTCCGGGCTTTATGATGTGGCTCACGGAGCAGGTCTTGCGGTGATTATGCCCGCGTGGATGGAATTTGTACACAACCACAATGTTATGCGGTTCTGTCAGATGGCGACCAGGGTCTTCGGATGCCAGATGAATTATGAGGATCCCGAAGCTACCGCATTGGAAGGCATACGCTGCTTCCGCTCGTTCCTGAAAAGCATCGGTATGCCGATAAACTTCGCGGAGCTGGGCGCAAAGGAAGAAGATATACCCACACTCGTTGAGAAGTTCGGAGTGGGCGACGGCAGGACCGGCGGATTCGTAAAGCTCAGCGCTGCCGATGTGACTGAGATCTATAAGATCGCGGCGCACGCTGCGCTGTAAGGAGGCAGTTATGAAAATTCTTTTTATCGGCGGCACAGGAACAATAAGCATGGCGATAACACGCCTGCTGGCAGAGCGCGGTGACGAGCTGTATCTGCTCAATCGCGGCAATCGCAACGCCGGACTGCCGGATAATATCAGATTCATCAGCTGTGACATAAACGACGAGAAAGCCGCAGCAGAAAAGCTGGCGGACATGGAATTCGACTGTGTGGGCGAGTTTATCGGATTTGTTCCTGCTCAGCTCGAACGTGACTTCCGGCTGTTCAGTGGCAAGACAAAGCAGTTCATCTACATAAGCTCCGCATCAGCTTACAGAAAGCCGATGCAGGGCTATACGATAACCGAGGAAACGCCCCTTGAAAACCCGTACTGGGAGTATTCGCGCAATAAGAAAGCCTGCGAGGAGTATCTGTTTGAGCGTTACAGAAAGGACGGATTCCCGGTGACGATAGTGCGCCCGAGTCACACCTATGACGAGCGAAGCGTACCGCTGGGCGTACATGGCAGCAACGGAAGCTGGCAGGTAGTGAAGCGCATCATGGAAGGCAAGCCGGTGATCATACACGGTGACGGAACCTCTCTCTGGACGATTACTCACAACAGCGATTTTGCGAAGGCGTATGCAGGACTTATCGGAAACCCTGCTGCCATAGGTGAAGCGTTCCATATCACGACGGACGAGAGCGTAAGCTGGAATGAGATATACGGCTATATTGCCGACGCACTCGGCGCAGAACTCAGGCCGTACTACGTTTCCTCGGAAACACTGGCGGCACTGGGACCGAAGTACGACTATACCGGAAGCCTTATCGGCGATAAAGCCTGCTCGGTGGTATTTGACAATTCTAAGGTGAAGAAGCTCGTTCCGGATTTCAGAGCGACAGTCACTGCCCGCGAAGGCATCCGACGCACGGTGGAATATGTCCTTGCTCACCCGGAATATCAGAACGGTGACGAGGAGTTCGACAACTGGTGTGACAGAGTGATCGCAGCGACAGAGAAAATGAAGGAGAATTTCAATGGTTGACGTAAAAGGTAAATGGGCGCTCATAACGGGCGCGGCAAGGGGCATAGGTTACGGCGCGGCAAAGTTCATGGCGGAACGCGGCTGCAATCTGATACTTCACGGAAGAACGGCTGAGCACTGCGCGAAGGTGCTGGGCGAAGTCAAGGCTATCGGCGTTCAGGCTTATGCGGTAGGTGCCGAATTTTCCGATCTGCGGCAGGTGGAGCGTATGCTGGCGGAGATAGACGCGTTGGGAAATCCCGTGGAAATCGTGCTGAACAACGCGGGCATACAGGTCGCATACCGGACAGAATATCTGAAAACCCCTGCCGAGGATTACGAAAAGAGCTTCCTGATCAACACCATAGCTCCGATGATGATAGTGTATCACTTCCTGCCGAAGATGCAGGAACGCGGCTTCGGACGCATTGTGAATACCACCAGCGGTATAAGGCTTGAACCCGAGCAGGCGGGTTATTCCGCCAGCAAGGCAGCCCTCGACAAGGTGACGATGGATCTTGCATCAAAGTACGACGGCACTGATATTATGATAAACATAACCGATCCCGGCTGGTGCAGAACTGACCTTGGCGGTCAACACGCTCCCAACGCCCCCGAAAGCTCTCTGCCCGGCGTAGTTGTCGGTGCCTTCGTTGACGATAAGAGATCCGGCCGCAACTTCGGAGCCGGCAATTTCTACGGCATGACACTCGAACAGGCTGTCCTTCACGCCGAGAACAATATCCCTAAGTACACCGGCTCTATCGGCTGATCTGATTTTGGCTGCTCTGCGCGTGACTCTTTGTAAAACTATAACTGCTGCGCTGCTGAATAAAAAAGAAATCTGCTCCTGTTGTAAGTTAACAGGAGCAGATATTTTTATGTTCTTGGTTACTGCTTCACCCCGAAAAGTCGTACTACTTACCGAGTCTGCAAGGCGGCGGAGTACCTCCGCTGTCAATCCGTCTGTTAAATTCTGCTTTTTTAATTCTCTGCCTCGCAGTCCGGAGTATGTCAAAGGGGGTACTGCTGACCGAATCTGCAAGGCGAAGCGATTTAAGTTTAGGCCAAGCCCTTTTTAAAGGGCGTCATACTTGAGCGCAAGCGACTTCTTACCCCCGTTCTCGAGCGCCAGCGACTGCTTGTTCCCGTCCTCAAACGCAGTTTTATCTGTTGATACGGAATCTGGAAACCTGATCCTTGAGGAGCTTGGACTGACCGGAGAGCTCTTCGCAGGAAGCAGCAGTTTCTTCGGCTGTTGCGGAGTTGGTCTGGATAACCTGCGAGATCTGCTCGATACCGCTGGTGATCTGGTTTATGGACTCGTTCTGTTCCGCGCTTGCAGTAGCTATCTCGGTTATGAGCTGAGCAGTCTGCGAAGACATATCCTTTACTTCCTTCATCGACTCGGCAGTCGAGAGAGCTATCTTAGAGCCCTTGTCTACAGCCTCGATCGAAGCGGTAATGAGCGATGATGTGCTCTTTGCAGCTTCTGCGGACTTGCTGGCGAGGTTTCTTACTTCGTCGGCTACGACTGCGAAGCCCTTGCCTGCGTCACCTGCGCGGGCAGCCTCAACAGCAGCGTTGAGCGCAAGGATATTTGTCTGGAATGCGATATCGTCTATTGTCTTGATGATCTTTTCGATCTCCTTGGAAGTATCGCTGATCTCGTTCATCGCGGAAACCATGGACTGTATCTCTGCATCCTGCATATTGACCTTGTCCTGTGTCTGTCTGGAGAGATCGCCTGCCTGTGCGGCATTCTGGGCTGTATTGGCTATCTGGGTCGAAACTTCCGCGATAGTGGCGGAGATCTCCTCAATAGCGGAAGCCTGCTTTGTTGTGCCGTCGGCAAGGGACTGCGAGCCTTCAGCCATCTGGTTGGAGCCTGTGAGCACCTCGTCGGAAGAAGTGTTCATATTGCTGAGTGTAACACCGAGATCGTCCTCGATCTTGAGTATGTTCTTCTCGATATCCTCGAACTCGCCGGGGTATCTGACGCTGGGAGTTTCTGTGAAGTCGCCGTCAGCCATGGCAGCGAGTATTCTCGAGGAGTCGCTTACCACGCCGTTCATGCCCTGCTTTGCGCTGCGCAGTACTTCAACGAAGTTGCCCACTTCATCGTCAGCGAACTTGAAGTTCACGTTGGTTGTGGATAGCTGACCCGCGAGCATTTCGTTCGCGTATTCCTCAGCGTACTTGAGCGGAACGGAAACTCTTCTCTGGCAGAAGATGAAGATGAACAGTGCAATGGCGATAGCTCCGACAACGCCTATGATTATCGCGACTGCCGTTACAGCTCCGAACTCAGCGTCAGCCTCACGGGCGTCCGCACCTGCCCAGTATGCACCGATGATCTTGCCGTCGTAATCCTTCATTGTATGATAGGATACATAATAGTGTCTGTCAACAACGTCATGCTGACCTTCATATTTGCCGTCCTTCTGGAGTACGGCTTCCTGTACGTCCGCGTTGAGATCCGTGCCGGTAGCGCGTTCGCCGTTGTCACGCTTGAGCGTTGTGGCAAAACGGATATCCCAGTTCCATACTGTAGCGTCGCAGTTGGATATCTTCATTACTTCATCAAGCCATTCATAGGATCTCATATCAAGACCGAGACAGAGCAGGAATTCCTGGCCGTCCTGATCTATCACATAGCTTGCGTACATAGCAACAAGCTCGCCGTCGCATCTTGCAATACCCTTTATGGTCTTGCCGGCTCCGACAGGAGCGTAATCGAATGTTTTCAGCGGATATTTTTCGGACTGGTATGTAATTTTACCGCTTTTGTCCCCGACTATCATATAATAGTATTCACCGGGCAGCTTTCTCTGAAGATAGTCCTTCAGAACAGGCACATTTGCTGCAACTGCAGCATCGCGGAAGTCACCGTCTTCCCTCATCATGGAATAGGCGTCTTCAAGATCGCCCAATACATTTTCAACCTTATCCTCAAGCACCTGCATACCTACAACTGCTCTCTGGAGCATGATACTGTCATTGTAGTTCCTGAATGAGATAACGCTTACCGTCAGCATTACTGCGATGACTACAACTACTATCGCAATCGTGGAAATAACGATTTGCAGACCAAGTTTCTTAAACATCTTTTTTCCTCCGTGATCTGATATCTGAATGAAAGATTTTCGGCATAATATACACCGTTACACATTTTATTATAATTATTTTGTCACAATATGTCAATAGATTTGCTAATTGTTGCAAAATTAAACGAAAATGAGAAATATTGAATGATTTTGCGCGATTTATCTTTGCCATATGAATAGTTTTCAGCTCGTCAATGGTATCAGGAGCCCGGTCAGATAAGCAGCTGCCGAAGCCGACAGGGCAACCACAATGAGCGGCAGCCCGAAATATGCCAGTACTACCGCGGCGACAGTTCCGACTGCTGCCGTGATAAGGTCGCCTGTGCTGAAGAACACCGCGGGTATGGTCATGGCACTGAGTACCGCGTAGGGAATATAATACAGCATATCGTTCACGAAGCGGGACTTTATCTTCCTGCGGAATACAGTGAAAGGCACCATTCTTATAATGTAGGTGACCGCGGCCATTACCGCGATATAGAGCCATACATTGATGTTCATGCCGCGCCACCGTCCTCTCCGTCCGTGCTCTCGCTGCGCGGAAACAGAAGCGCGCAGACAGCTGCAACGGAAACACCGCATATCATTACCGAGAAGCCGCCGGAAATGAACGGCAGCAAGAAATATATAGCAGTGCTCATTGCCGCCGCAATCAGTACGGCCGCGAGTATGCCACGCTCCTTTTTTGAGGGAGGTATCACTATGGCGATGAACATTCCGTAGAGCACAATGCCCAGCGCGTCGGAGACTTCCGCGGGGAGTATGCTGCCGGCTGCCGCACCGAGGAATGTCCCGAGACACCAGCCGATCGTCGATATCAGTATCATGCCGTACATATACCAGGGCGTTACGGTTCCGGGCTGTCCTGAGGCTAAGGCGAATATCTCGTCGGTCATGCCGTATGCTGCGGCGAGCCTGTGCGGCGTTGTAAAGCTCTTGTCCAGCTTCCGGGACAGTGACAGGGACATCAGAGAATAGCGTATGTTTATGGTGAGCTGGGCAAGTATCATCTCGGTTATTGAGCCGCCCGCCGCAATTATGCCTACGCCTGCGGCCTGTCCTGCCGAAGTGAGGTTGAACAGGGACATCCCAACGGCTTCAAATGCCGACAGCCCTGATCTTACCGCCATTATACCGAACCCGAATGACACGGACAGGTAGCCGAGAAATATGGGTATGCCATGTATCAGACCTTTAAGAAAGTGCTTGCTTTTCAACTTGTTTCCTCTTTTTGCTGTGTAATTTAAAACATTATTATATCATAAATCTCCCTGCCGGTCAAGAGCTGCTGACAGCATAAAGATACCCCGGCAGATTTCGTTCCGCCGGGGTATTCATTATCTTTTCTGTTTCAGGGATTCTGCCAGAGAGCTTATTACTTTCGCGTCTTCGGTATCCTTGACGGTACAGCTGCTTCTTGAATAGAAATTATCGGTCACATCCCAGAGAACAGGCACGAATCCGTGTTCTGTGATCTTTTCAAGCACGATTTCCAGACATTCGGAAGACTCTGTGTACTTCGCGTCTCCCGCAAAATTGCTCTTGGGATATCTCGATGTGGTCTCGCCGAGGAACACGGGTATCCCCTTGCTGCCAAAGGCATTGTCCAGCAGAGCGAGCTGGCTGTCGGTGTAGTCGAGCCATTTCTGCGAGCCTATCCGGTTCGACCAGTACATTGCGTTGTCAACATAATGCACAGACACCATTAATCTGTCGGCGGTCTTGTCGGTCGGTACAAGGAACCGGTCTGAAGTCGTGTTGTCGATGTTCGTCCAGTAACCGGAAACTATGAGCGTTCTTTCGCTGTTATTGCCGCCGGTGGCTCTTACGGCATCTACGAATATCTGATTGAGCGTATTCGTGGAGAGATATGCGTCGTCCGGTTTCTGCTTCACCAGCTCACCGCTTTCGTTGAAACGGTCACCGCCGAGGTACTCGTTGAAGCCCTCGAAAACGAGTTTTGACGGATAGTCTTTGAAATAGTCGGCTATCTGAGTC
>JAEEJW010000071.1 GCA_016282095.1 Ruminiclostridium sp.
AGCGAGAGAAAATCCCGCATAAGTTCATTCTCCATTTCAAGAGTTTTGATCTTTGCGTCCTTGCGTGCAATGATGTATTTGAGTTCATTGACTTTATCTGTCTCGGCGTACTTATCGTCTTTTAGTGGACGCCCTTTCTTTTTTAAGGCTATACCTGCGGCTATCTTTCGCTCTTTCTTATGCTGACGATGAAAAAATTCTTTTACTTGTTCTTTTGTAAATCCTAATTGCTGCGCTATTTCCTTTTGCGTCATGTCTCTTTCTTTAAGTTCGAGTATTTCTCTTTCATACTGCTGTATATGTCTGTAACTTCTTGCCATAACAAAACCTCCTATGGTTTCTATTATACCATAGGAGGTCTTTTTTGTCATTGTACGTTTTTTATGGTTCGGTTCATATGCTCGGGGCGGTTTGACGCGCGGCTGGAAGCGGTGTGGATCGCGCCGACTTTGATGCGCGGCGTCCTTGCCGCGCTTTGGGTCAGGCGCTGAGCTGCATCCTGCAGCTCCTGCGAATCCACTTCGATTCCACAGACAGCAAAAAACCTCTGACAAAGTCAGAGGCTTTTGCTGTGATTGCATTACAAAAAGTATATTTTTGTTATGTGGAGTAAACCCGCATGGTTAAGCGATTTTAATCCTATATCTCCACATCTTCCGCTCCCGTGATCTTGACCCTGATCGTGCTTTTGTCTATGATAGTAACCCTCTCAACCGAGTGCCTGACAAGCGCATCGTCAAAGCTATCGAGCCTGAACTCCGTTCCCTCTATATCGTCAAGTATGTTCTGTACATTCGCCGCGGATTCCGTACAGGCATTCAACCGCTCCTGCTCCGCGGTGATCTGCTGACTGACGGCGGCGAGCTCGTCCGACAGCCGCTTGAACTCAGCATCATATTTTGTGTAGTCGTTCTCCCTGAACGAGCGGTCGAGCAGCTCACCGATCTCTTTGTTGAGGGCATATTTTTTCTGTTCAAGCCCGGTAAGCCGCTGATCGTCGGGCAGTAATACTTCCTGTATTTCTGTCCGAAGAATGCGTTTGACATCGCTGCTGACATCGTATACTTGATTTATCGCGTCTATGACTGCCCTGTGAAGCTTATCTTCGTACACGGTCGGGGAGCAGTGGCAGAACTTCTTCCCGTTCTTCAATCGGTTGACACAGCGCCAGACCGGGACTTTTCCGCCGCACTTATCGTCCCATGTGATACGGCGGTAGGCAGTACCGCATTCTCCGCAGATCACCAAGCCTGTGAGAGCATATTTCCCACTGTACTTACCTTTTTCATCGGATTTGGAAAGCTTGCGGAGACTCGTCCGTCGTGCAATCTCCGTCTGCACGCGGTTGAATGTCACACGGTCAATTATCGCTTCATGGTGGTCTTTGACGAGGTACATCGGCAGCTCACCGTTGTTTTTCTTGACCTTTTTGGTGATACAATCGGTCACAAAGGTCTTTTGCAGGAGCGCGTCGCCCGTATATTTTTCGTTCTGCAAAATGCTTGCAACATTGGAATGCGTCCAGTCGGTTGACCCTTTGGCATTCTTCAACCCGCGCTCCGACAGCGTTTCCGCTATCTTACGGTAGGTCATGCCGTCAAGGAACAGATCATATATCAACCGCACCGTTTCTGCTTCTTCGGGGACGATCTTCGGATTCCCGTCCTCGCCCTTTTCGTAGCCCAGGGTAGTTGCGTAATGCATTGAGAACTTGCCCTGCTCGAACGAACGGCGCACACCCCATGTGACATTCTTGCTGATGCTCTCGGACTCGGCTTGGGCAAACCATGAAAATATTGTGATGAGCATTTCGTCTTTCTGCTCCAATGTGTTCAGCGCTTCTTTCTCGAAGATGACCGCGATGCCCAGTGACCGCAGTTCACGAACATACTGCAGGCTCTCGACTGTGTTCCGGGCGAAGCGGCTCACGGACTTGGCAAGGATAATGTCGATCTTTCCCTGTCGGCAGTACCGGATCATCTTCATAAACTCCGGTCGCTTCTTCGCCTGAGTACCGGTTATACCCTCGTCAGCAAACACCTTGACGTGCTTCCAGTCCTCATGACTGTTGATTAGCTTCGTGTAGTAGTCGCACTGGGCTTCGTAGCTCGTCAATTGCTCTTCATCGTCGGTAGAGACGCGGCAGTAGGCGGCAACGCGCTTGAATTTGTGCTGTTCCGCAGTCGGATTGTCTTTCGGCTTGGCAGGAATGACAGTTACCTGCTGCTCCCGTACTTCGTTTTTTTCCATGATTACGCTCCTTTCAGAATTTTTCCGTTGACAAGCTCAACGGTCGCTATACCTTTATTTATATGCACCGCTTTGACGACTTGCTTGGCGAGGTCGATATCAAGCTCGGTCATAGGCCCGCGGGTGGTCAGCAGTTCAAACATTTTCATCGTCCTGTCCCTGTTATCGTAAGGGCAAGCCTCGTACTTTGTTGAAGCTATATCTGCAATCAGCTTTGTGATCTCGTCGAAGTCGGCGGCCGCGTCCTGCATCATAACCGCAAGCCGCTGCTCCATTTCCATGATCTCGGCAGTCGGGGCATACTCCTGCGGCTTATCCGGCGCAGCGAGCTCCGGCTTGGCTATCAGTTTGTTTATTACTGAAACGAGCAGCCCCTCAACCTCACTTTCCGTGAGGGAGGAGCCGCCCGAAACCAGACTATGCAGGTATTTTTTCTTCTCATCGGTACAGACGCAAGCCGCCGCTTTCCGCTGCTTTATCTCGTTCGCCGTACGGAACATTTCCGGTTCGATGATAGCGGGATAGCTGTCTGCACCCGTGTAGTGCATGTTTTCAAGTATGCGGCTGACCATGTTTTTGTTCCACAGAGGCTTGTCCGTATTGTATGGAACCGTCATCGCTGCCGCTATGCTTTTGAGCGACATTTCTCGGAGGTACATATCGAAAATCTCGCGGACTGCTGCGGATTCCTCGGGGTGGAGGACGATCTCTCCGTTCCGCATCATGTACCCGAAGGGGATATTTCTATGTGACTTCATCTCATAATCCTTTCTTTGAATTTCAGTCCGCCGCCGACCTTGAACAGCACCTCGTTCTCGGACAAGGCGACGATCTTTTCGACTGCGAGGCGGAAGACGCTTTCGTCAAAGTCCATAAGATATGCAGTGTCGTCGAGCCGATCAATGAGATCGTACAGCTTATTAAGCCTGTCCGAAAGCTCGTCGGTATCGCTTGCTGAGATCGCGGTTTCCCTGAGCCTGAGCAGTCGGGACTCTATTTCCTTTTTTCGCTCATTGAAGATATCGTCGGGGAGCAGGCCGTTCTCCCGAAGTCTGTTAATCTGCACCAGCTGATCGTGTGCTTCAACCATGCTCCTGCGTGTCTCTACCAGCTCTGTATTGCTGTTCTGTTTCTTCAATATCAGCGTTTCAAGCTGCCTTGCAGCAGGCTTCAGAAGGGTTTCCGAACAGGTTTTCAGCTTATTGAACAGTCTCACGAACGCGGAGCAGATTCCCGTTTCGGGTATCTGCCTTATCGGACAGTAGGCGGCATTTTTGCTATGGCTGCCGCATACCCAATAAGCCTTAACACTATTCATCACTCGCTTGAACGAGTGTCCGCAGTGACCGCAGACGATCATTTGAGTAAATATATATTCGTGAAACTGTCGTTCCACCGAGCGTCGAGAGGCTATCAACTGCTGTGCTTTTTGAAAAGTATTCTCATCAATTATTGGTTCATGGCTGCCGCGAACATAGTATTTTGGCTGTTCACCTTTGTTGATATGTTTTTTTAATGGTAGTATTTCTGTAGTGAAACGCTTTTGTAAAATCTTGTCCCCAATATATCTTTCATTGGCAAGAATGTAGCTGATTGTAGAATTATACCAGTGTTCATTCGTTTCGGAGGACAATTCTTTTGCTATGATGTTTGTACCTTTTCCAGCTAGGAAATCGGCAAATATCCGTCTGACGATTTCCGCATCATGCTCGTTAATTACCAGCTTTCCGTCTATGCAATCATACCCGAAGGCGGTAGAACAATTGTTGTAAGTCCCGTCCTCCATGCGCTTACGGATGCCCCAGCGGAGATTCTTCGAGAGCGAAAGCGACTCGTTCTGTGCCGCCATTCCGAGTAATGTTATCAGCATTTCGCCCGCCACATGTTCGGTATCTACACCGTTTTCCTCGAAGTAAACCGAGATACCAAGCTCCCGGAGCTCGCGGGTAGCCTCGAGGCAATCCTTTGTATTCCGGGCAAACCTTGTGACGGATTTCACTATGATCCGGTCGAACAGGTGCCGCCGGGCATCGCTCATCATGCGGTTGAACTCCGTCCGCTTCTCTGTGCTGGTACCTGTGATACCCTCGTCCGCGTATATCTCCGAAAGCACCTCGTCGGGACTGTTTTCAAACAGCTGACGATAGTATCTGTACTGTGCCGAGAATGAGTGAAGCTGATCTTCGCTGTCGCTCGACACTCTTATGTATGCTGCCACACGGGTGATCCTTTTCACCTGCGGAGCCGCCTGAATTTTGGTTACTACCATTGAATTCCCCCTTTGTTTTTACCCAACATAATACCACGACCCGTGCCGGATTTCCATTACCAAAGCCAATAAAATCCGGGTGGAAGGCTTGTTTAAATGCCATAAAATGTTTCTTTCTCTTATCATTCATCATGCTGAAATCTCTCTGCACTTTCGAAATTTATGATTCCGTTTATCCTGCGAACTTCGTTCACGACCATGGCATGAAGATCATGAACGGTGTCGTCGTCAACGTCGCTTATAGCCGCGAGTATGTGTGACAGCTTTCCCAGCTCCACCGCGATCTTGAACAGATTTCGGTTGGTGCGCTGCTCGGAGACCTGCATCTGATCACGGATAATGCTGCTCATCACGGGCAGCAGATACTTCACGCTGCTCTTGACTGACAGGTATCCGAGAAAGAATTTTGTCGCTTCCACAATGAACTCCGAGCGGGAACGGTATCCGTTTTCGGAATATTTCTCCCCGACTTCCGCAAGCGTGTCCTCGTCAATGTAAAGAGCGAATTTTCGCCTCTCTGACCCCTCGGATTCCGGCTTTGTTATGCCATTCTCGCTCAAAACCTCGGGGCTTGACCCCCAACTTTTCTTATTTTTCATATTTAGGCTCCTTTTCTGAAATTTTACAACCGGCTCAACGGTGGGCTTTGCCCGCCGAAGTGGACGGGCAAGGCGCCGGAAAGGCGACTGCCCTTTATCCTGCATAAAAATCATACCCCTCAAATCTGCTCCCTGACCGACTGCCCTGTGCATAATGCCGAAGCCTTGCACTGCTCAAAGCCTGTCTTCATCACAGTTTGCGGTCTTGCTCCGAGCATCATCGGCTCACACGGGCTCAGAAACGGCTCAAATCTGCGAGGAACTACCTTCGGTGGTATCACTACTCTACCTGCCCCCGAAAGCGGCGGAAACCGCTCGAATTTGCCGTCACCCGGAGAGGTCCATACCGTCACCCTGAAAAATGCCGTCACCCGGAGCAGCAGACGCTGTTAAAGGGTTTTCAGAACTCTGGGTGACAGCATCATTCACGATTTCAACGAGAAGCAGACCACCGTTTTTGCTGTCACCCTGCTTTTCGTATCGCAACTCGATCTCACGGTAGCCATGTACCCGGACGAGACGAACTGCAACTCCGTAACGAGAT
>JAEEJW010000072.1 GCA_016282095.1 Ruminiclostridium sp.
GAAAAAAAATAATAGCATAAGAAAGTCAGGGTATTCGGAGGAATATCCCGAATATACCGAGCCGAAAAAGTCTTACACGGTGATCAAAGTAATAGCGGGCATTGCGGGAGGGGCTGCGGTGCTTGCCGGAGCGGTGTTCGGACTGAGATTTCTTGCCGAGCACGGCGGGCTTAAAGGCCCCGATGTTCAGAGTGGTGCTGCAAGCGGTGGAAACAACGCCTATACCGCAGATGTTACGCAGACAGTCGAGAGGATCGACATATCTGAGCTCGCTGGGAAGACGTTCACGTTCTCCGATATGACCGCGACGGTGGATTTTGCGGCTTACGACGGGCAGTTCATCAGATATGATGTGACGGAGACATGGAGCGGAGAAGAGGGGAACTGCGCTTTTGTTCTCGAACCCGCAAGCTACGACGGATTTAAAGATGGATCGCTTGCATCGGGAGTGACAGGCTTTCCATGTGAGGAAGACGGAAATAAAAAAAGAAAGATTACCTACATCAGGGAATATTCTATGGCGACAGGGAATGGCTTTGATTTTTATCCTGCCTCGTACAGCAACGAAAGGAATATCGAGCGTATAACCGATCTTATCATAACGGCACACAAGGAGCGTGACACCGTTATTTGGCAGGCCATATCCGACGACAACGACGAACTCGGAGAGGGGATAGAGTTACAATATCTCTGGATATCGCCGCAGGTGCTTGAAATGAAGGTCGGATATGAAGACTTTGATCTTGTGGTAAGTGAACCCGTTGTGTTCGCAATATCGGCTGACGGAACGGCGACAGAACTGAAGGGTACTTCCGTACATGCCGAAGTCAGCCCGAATCATAGCGAGATCATTGATTCTTATTATATATCCGAAGACCCGCAGCTCGACCTGTCGGCAATGAAAGCGTTTGAGATAAACGGCAGAATGTTTGAAATAACGGAAAAGCCTGCGGAATTCACGACCATGGCAGCGATAACCACCGCTCCGCTGACGACCGTGACAGAGATAACCACACCTGCTCTCGGAGATGACGCGGACACTACATCTCCGGCTTCCCAGATCGAGGAAGAAATACGCAATGTTTCCGATATGCTCGACTTCGATACAGCCGTCCGTGACGATCTGCTGGCAGAAAAGAAAACGCTGTCCGCCATGATCGCGGAGACCGAAGAAAGGCTCAATGTCGTAAAGCAGGATATCGAAAAACTCGACGAATTCATAAAAGCCGACACGAGCGGCGAGGAGTCAGATGAGCACAGAGCTCTCGTGCAGAACAAAGCTGATCTGGAGATCCAGCAGAAAAACCTGGAAAGCGAGCTTGACAGGCTGAATGAAAAACTTACCGCGACAGAGAACGCAATAAGCCTCTATGAAGGAAATATAAGCGAGCTTGAAGAAAAGCTCGCGGAGCTGCACAAACTGATAAATGAAGGCTGACAGAATACCCCGTATCGCTGAACAAGCGGTACGGGTGTATTGCTTTTTCCAGGGGACTGCTTTATAATATTGTTGGAAAATTTATTTATAGTTTTTGCGACAACCCTCCCGTCAGAATTGTTTTATATACAGAACGCGTTCCAAAAGAAAAGAGGTGGTAAAGTGAATGACGCTGAATTTACCGAAGATGTGAAAAAATACGGCGATATGCTGTTCCGACTCGCTTATAGCTGCACAGGAAATATGTCCGTATGTGATGATATCGTGCAGGAGACTTTCATAAAGTATTACCGCCTCGGCAAGGATTTTGACAGCGAGGAGGTCAAAAAAGCGTGGCTTATACGGGTCACGATAAATTCCTGCCATAATCACACACGATTCTGGTGGCACAGCCGCCGCTCGGAGCTGACGGAGAACGAGTCCGCACATGAACACGGCGACAGCGATGAGCTTATCGCTCTTCGGGACGCTCTGCAAAAGCTGCGTCCGATATACCGCGAGGTCATTCATCTTTACTACTACGAGGGCTTTACGACCGGGCAGATAGCAAAGATGCTGCGGGTAAGCACTTCCGCGATAACGTCTCGATTACAGCGTGGGCGTGAGATTCTGAAAAAATACCTTGAATGAACGGAGGAATAAAAATGAGTATATACAAAGAACAGTTCGACAAACTGCATACCAGCGTGACCGCGGAAAGCGTCATAGCCGCCGCAAACGCTGAAAGTCATAAAAAGAAAAAAAATAAAGCGATAGCAATACCCGTCGCTTTAGCCGCCGCGATGAGCATACTTGTCGTGGCGGTGGGAGCGGCGTGTAACTGGGATTTCAAGTCGCTGCTGATAAGCGACTATGCCCGCAGCAGGCAGGAATTTGCGCAGGGCAACGAATTCTGGGCGGGAAAGGAGCAGGAGCCCTTCATGTATGAGGGTACCGTCACATATCCCGAGGGTATAGGTATGTACCACGAAATGACCGACCGCGAGCTTGAGCTTCTCGACTGTATAACCATACCTGTGGAAAAGACCTTCGAGACAGAGGACTACACTCTGATAATACACGGACTGCTGTATGACGGTTATAATCTGATGATGAAGAATACAGTCATCGACAACAGCGGCTTTATGGATCATTTCAATGCCAATTCCCATAATCAGTTCCGGTTTTACTGCCACGACAACGACGGGAACGAGCTTTTCACAGGCTGGGTAGGCGGCGGAGACTGGGAGACGGACAGAATTCAAGACTTGATATGCACGGATCTTACATTCCCGGAGGATATGAAGACCGCGACTATCACCGTCGGAAAGCAGTATACCGAGAGCACAGGTTTCACGTCCTATCCGCCTATAGGGGAATTTACCGTGGAGATACCCGATGTCAGCGATCTGCACAGGACATATTACCTTGACAAGTACGCCAATCTCGGCGGTTATAAGGAATCGCACCTCAAAAACTTTACGTTCTCGCCCACGGGCGTGCTGATCGGCTTTGACTATAATCTGTACAAAAACCCGCTCAATATCGATGAAACACATCTTCCGCCGCCGCCCGTATTCCTCACGATGAACGACGACACGGTGATAACAATGACCGGAGGGCACGGACACTATGAGGTGAACGAGGACGGGACATTTTTCTGCTCGTGGCAGCTTAAGCAGAAGTTCTACATGATCGACCCCTTCGATATAGCTTCGGTGCAGGTAGGCAATCTGACTGTCGAGCTTGATGATTCGATGATAATTGAAGAATAAAGACAAGCGCGCGGGCTTCGGCTCGTGCGTTTGTTGTTGTGTTTTGCATTTACAGAAAAAATGATGTATAATAGTTTTGAAAAAGTTATCATAAAAATGTCAGCTTTTGGCTTTCTCATTCGTATTATATATGAAAGGCCTTTTAAGACACGTTGAAGGGAAGTGAGAAATGTGTCGGATATTGAGCTTGAAAGCTGTGTGCGCAGATACCGCAACACCGTTTTCGGAACGGCGCTGTGCTTTGTGAAGAATCCGAGCGACGCAGACGATATAGCCCAGGAGGTTTTCATAAAGCTGTATAAATACGACGGTGAATTTGACAGTGACGAGCATATCCGTGCGTGGCTCATAAGATGCACCGTAAACCTGAGCAAAAGTCTTCTGCGTTCGTATTGGCACAAATTCTCAGCACCGCTTGAGGAAGCGGAAAATAAAGTGTATTATGACAAGAGCGTCGATGCAGATATGCTGAAGCTGTTGAACAAACTGCGTCCAAAGATCCGCTCGGTCTTGTATCTGCACTATTATGAAGGCTATTCCGCGGCGGAGATCGCAGGAATACTAAAAATAAGCGAGAGCGCGGTCATGGCGAGGCTCAGCAGAGGCAGAAAGCAGCTCAGAACGCTATTGCTCGAAGAAAGGAATGAAAGTGAGAATGGATTACAGGAATATATTTGAAAGCGCTATGAATGAGGCACGCGAAACAGCTCACCTTCCCGACGATGACAGATTCATTCGGATAGTTAAAGAAAGGACGAGTAAAATGGAGAAGAAGAATTTCAGGTTCAGGAAGTCTGTCGTTATAGCAGCTTCGATAGCGGCAGTAGCTGCAATGACTGTTTCCGTAGGTGCGGCGACGAATTGGGATATTGCGTCACTGTTTGCCGGTGCCAACGCAGACAGACACGGCATACCCGATACATGGTATCAAAGGGAATTCCGGGAATATTATAAAAATGAATACTTCACGGACACAGTAGTTTCATCGGATACCGAATATGATATACTAAAGGCTATCTCGACGGAGGTTGACCGTGAATTTGATGTGAATGGGCATAAAGTTCACATATTCGGTTATGCATATGACGGAAACCGGCTGGACGTGATGTATGATGTGATCTGTGATGAGGGAACGGATACATTGGAAGAGACCACTCCGTTCGGCTCCATAATCCCAAGCGTTCCCGATGACAGTTATGATCTGCGTTCGGTGGAATATGACCTTTTGACAGCTCCGGGTAAATATATTGCGGGAATAGATTTGCGTATTCCCGAAGATACAGGTACGGTAAGACTGAACATTGTTGATTCGGCGGACAAAGCCGAAGCGATCAGAAAAGGTGCATCTTATGAGGCAGACAACTACATTGATATTGCACTCAACAGGGACAATGTGTATTCGTATCGTTCTGAAACAGAAACAAAAATATGTGATGATTTTACAGTCACGAACCTGAGTATCACGCCGTTTATGATTCGTATTGAAGGCAGAAGCCTTGAAAGTGTAAGAGCTTTAGATCTTCCGATACTTGCGGTTTTCAGTGACGGAAGTGTTATCGACTTGCATAGAAAAGGCAGCGTTGCCTGTGAGCATGAGTTTTATTCATTGTATGTAACTCACGGCGTACTCCTCGACGCAAGAGAGATAACCGAGCTGCGTATAGGAGATACGGTAATACGAATAAATCAGTAAAGTTGATTTTCAAATGCGCACGAGCTCCTGCTCGTGCGCATTTTGTATATTAAACATAAATTGCATTATTTCAGTATTGCGAACAGGAAGAAAACGTGGTATTATAGATATAGATACTGGGCTTTATATGCATAATATCTAAACGGCTTTGTGCAATCATACGAAATTGAAAAATTTTCAAAATAAGCGTTACATTTTGCCTTTTTATTCGTTTTATATAGTAGAGACTGTTTTCAGGAGGGTGAAAACATGAGATATAGAAAATTTCTTGCGGCCGCGATGTCGGCTGTTATGGTGTTGTCGGGGTGTAATGCAGATAAGCCCGTGGAAACTTCGGTGGCAACGGAAGAAGTGACGACATCGACGACTATGGAGAGCACGACGACATCCGCTGTCAAGCTGACATCTTCCGAGCCTGACAATTACGGTGAGCTGAAATCATACCCGGTGCGTGAAGATCAGGTACTGCCCATTTTTGACGAGCGCTCGCTTGAAATATTTGAAAGCGTATTCTATGGCATATGGGATTGCGAGAACGAAGCAGTATATCTTGACGAGCTGCATCTGACATACTCTGAGGACTGCTTTGATTACGGACATGCGCGCTATCCCTGCAACATAGTCGAGACCGACGAGTTGTACGCGCTTACATACATCAATGGTGGAGAGCCTTCATGCTACACGGTATTCAAGAACGAGCCCGATGTATTATATGACTGCGGCTACAATCTTTACAACGGCAATCTTGAAGGAAATAAGTGGGCGGTATATATCAACGCGAAAGCTCCGAAATATACCGACCGTGCTCAGACGTATATGCCCTATATGCACGCGGGAAAGCTCAGCAATCTCGGTCAGCACCGCCTGTTTTACGAACTGGGTGAGGATTTTGCAGAGTTCTACGACGAGACGCTGCTGAATGATGAAGGATACAACGGAGAGAGTTTTGACGGCAGCGGATATATTGACAAAAATGGGACATCGTGGCGGATAGTTTCATCAATGGCATACCCGCGCGATACACGCTATCTCGTAAGCTATGATAATTACAGCGATGAGCCGTCCGTTACTGTTGGAATGCCGTACTACGAAAAGAACGAATACGAGGCACACGACTTTCTCGGTGATGGCGAGGAAGTTTCGTGGAAGAAATATTTCGCGCTCGAATTCAGGAAAAAGGACGGCAAGTGGTCGGTAACGCACGGACCGCTCGATGAAATCTACGAGGAGTTTGACACATTTACATTTGCGGCTCCCGAAGCGCAGAACAGGATGCTCGCGTCGGTGGTGTGCAATAATGTGCAGAAGATACACGGTCATTACAGCTTCCCGTCGGCGGAGGTAAGAGTGACCGACGCAAAGACCGGTGAGCTTCTCGGTTCTACGGATTTCAGGACACCTGTGGTCGATCTTGAAAATATGCACAGCAGCGGCGATATCGAAGTGAGGATTTATTCGGTAATACCCAACCGGGCGCTTATCGTCGCAGCTGTATCTTTATCACGGTCGGACGTTGGGCCGAAATATCTTCCTTCGTTCTATTGGAGCGACAGGGGAACGGTAAAGGCTCTTGAAATGAATGATCCGGGCGGGATAAAGAGTCTTGACGACATATCGCTCTCCGGAAACGAAGTGATATATGTCACCAACGCGGAAGGAAATGAGCTGCGGTTCGTTGTCGATCAGAACGGTCACACGGTATTAAAGTGCGACGAAATGGGAGATACAACGGCGGACAAGACAAAAGTGTATGAGTTCCCGATAGAGAAATACGCAGACGCAAAGCTGATAAGCGGAGAGATACTTCCGGCGGAGGAGCTTGCGATGTTCCAAAGCTATACCCCCGCCGAAGCGCGGTTGGATGCCTACGACGCGGGAAAATTCCTTGACAGTCTCGGTGTTCCCGATCTGAAAAAACTGTATTACAGCGGCAGATTCCTTATGGGAATGGTGTACCCTTCCGGAATGCATCTCGCGGAAGGATTCAAGGGATACAGTACCGACCCCGAAAACAGAGCCGTGATAGAGATCGACGGATATAAATATTATTCCACCGGCTTTAACTGCGACAGCTTTCTCGCGGCGTTCTCTGAAATATTTACGGACGAATGGGAGCCGGTGATGCTGAGTATGTTTAAAGGCAGCCCCTTTATAAAGTACGGTGAGGAGCTTTACGCCGGCGACAGTGCAGGCGGCGGCAATCCCGCGCTTGTCTTCACGGAATATGAACTTGTAAAGCAGACCGGCGATGAGATAATATTCAACGCAATCGCTTATGATGCCGCCGATTCCGACACCGAAGGTCCCTACGATCCCGCGAAGAAGGACAGGTATCTGAAAGAATATCAGGTATTCCGATTTGTAAAGACCGCTGACGGCTGGAGAATAGCGCATACACCGAGAGACTGGGAGTGGTATTAAAATAATAAATGCCCCCTACAGCATTTATAATTGACAAGCGCACGGGCTTCGGCTCGGCGCTTGTTGCATTTTCACGGAATATGCGATATAATATTCAAAGAAATTTTAAAATTAACGTGACGATTGGCTGTCGTTTCCTGTCATATATATCAGATAGCAAAAAAGGAGGGAGAGGCGTGAAGGACTCCGAAATAATAGAGCTGTATTTTGCGCGCTCGGAAGACGCTATAACCGAGACCGATAAAAAGCACGGGGCGTTCTGCCGCGCGATGACGCTTGGTATCCTCGGAAACCGTGAGGACAGCGAGGAGTGCGTGAACGATACATATATGCGGCTTTGGGAGCTTATACCTCCGCAGCGCCCCGACCGGTTCCGTGCTTTCATATCCCGCATTGCGAGAAATATCGCGCTTAATATGCTTGAACGTATGAACGCGAAGAAGCGCGGGGGCAGATACTTCGCCGCCGCTTATGATGAACTTTCGGAGAGCCTGCCTTCGTCGGAGAATGTTGAAAAGAGCGTAGATGACAAGGAGCTTTCTGCGCTTCTTGACAGGTTTCTCCGATCTCTTGACCGTGAAAAGCAGCTGATCTTTCTGAAACGCTACTGGTATTTGCGGACAGTCCCGGAGATAGCCGCCGAAATGCACTTGGGCGAAAGCAAAGTAAAAATGTCGCTGCACCGTACGCGGGAGAAGCTACGGGAATATCTGGAAAAGGAGGGTGTGCAGATATGAATGAACGTTCTGACAGGCTTATGAAAGCCCTCGGTGACATAGGTGCCGACCTTATTGCAAAAGCCGCACCCGTCTTTCCGGAAGCGCCTGACACGTCTGAACACGGTAATATTATCGCTGTTACGCCCTATGAGCCGGAGATACAGTTAACGAAGAGAGACATCCGTATATACTGGATAACCCGCGCACTCGGTATGGCAGCGGTGCTGGCTCTTGTTGTCGGCGGCGGAGTATGGCTGTTGAAGAATTGGGATAAGATAGCAGTCAAGGAGCCTGACAGACCGGGTATTGTCACGACTGTTACTAATGACACTACCTCTCCGGACACAGCAGAACCCGATATTGTTGACTGCTTCGGGCAGATAACAGA
Organism: Ruminiclostridium sp.; assembly: GCA_016282095.1. GTDB lineage: Bacteria > Bacillota > Clostridia > Oscillospirales > Ruminococcaceae > Ruminiclostridium_E. The sequence continues at coordinate 8,414 of JAEEJW010000072.1, forward strand.
CACTTCTATGCCTCTTCCGTTTGAACATTACGATTCAAGATATAACAGCATTTTTCACGATTTGTGGATTAATAAATTTACTACAATATCAAACAAATTATTGGAATTATCCGACAATGATAAGGATCTCGAACTTATGAACAAGCTGTCCGAGACACGCTGTGAAACTCCATATACTCTTGACGGAAATGACGGTATTATGAACCTTTACTGGTGGATGAAGGAGCTCGATGTTTCCGTTGACGAAGTATGTCGCGCAATAGAGAAGAATAACGAGTATTATCGCACGCGTGAGGACTTCAATGATATTATATATACCATCGAAGAGCTTGCTGCCATTCAGTCCGGCGACAGGAAAATGATAGCCGAGACTTTCGCTTCGGAATACTGTATAATTGTAGGCGAGAATGTGTTCTCCCCGAAGTGGCTCTACTACCACACAGCGGAGGACTACAAAGCAGCAGGTATAGACCCGTATTCCATGCACTCACTGCTTGAAAAGTACAGCGAACTCGGGCTTTCCGAAGAAGCTTGGAGAGCATTCCGCAAGAAGCTGATACTTTACGCTTACAGTGAAATGTCCCCTGAAAAAGACCGGGTATATACC
>JAEEJW010000073.1 GCA_016282095.1 Ruminiclostridium sp.
CACATTCCGGGATCTGACCGTGGAGAATGACGCACTCTCGCCGGAAAAGAGAGGGCAGGAAATAGCGCTTACGGTCTGCGGGGACGGTTTCCTCGCGGAGAACTGCCGTTTTCTGTCAACGCAGGACACGGTGTTCTGCGGGCCGATGCCCTCCGATCTTATAATAAGGTATGACGGCTTTCTGAAAGACGGGCTCCGTGCGGGAGGCACCATGTGCCAGATATTCCGGAACTGCCTTATTGCCGGTGACGTTGACTTTGTTTTCGGCTGCGGGGACGCACTGTTTGACGGCTGTGAGATACGTTCGGTAAACGGTGTGCGCGGACATGGCTATGCGGCAGCACCGTCGCACTCGGAAGAGCAGGATATCGGTTTCGTGTTCAATGACTGCCGCTTCACCTGTGAAGACGGGGTGGAGGACGGTTCGGTATTTCTCGCCCGCCCGTGGCGCGACTACGGAAAGTGCTCATTCATAAACTGCGGCTACGGCCGGCATATCGCGGCCGCGGGCTTCGACAAATGGGGGGGATCCGGGCGCGACAAAACCGCGCGTTTTGCCGAATACGGAAACATCCCCACCGGCAGAGTGCCGTGGGGACGCATCCTTGGTATGGAAGAAAAGAACAAATTGGTTCGGTTTTTTGAATGATTTATCTGAAATTGGTGGTGCCGCGTTCGATAATCTCTCCCGAGAACATGGTGTGCTTCGGTATTGTTGACTCGGAGCCGGAGAAGATCGTCATAAGCGACGATACACAGTGATCGCACAGCACATCGAGCCGGTTGTCCACCGAAGTAAGCTCGGGATCGCAGCATTCGCAGAGATCGAAATTGTTGTAGCCCGCCACCGCGAAATCCTCCGGTATCCTGAGCCCTGCCGCGTTCGCGTACTTTACCGCTCCGACCGCGAGTATATCGTCCGAGGCTATGGCACAGTCGAATCTGTGACCGGCCGCGGCAAGTTCGGCGACCGCAGCCTTCACGACATTTACCGGGAAGGATTTGCCGCCGGGCTTTCTGGAGCCTACAAACAGAATATTTCCGCTGCCTACCTCGATTCCGTTTCTGGCAAGGGCGTTCCTGAAGCCGTTGAGCTTCTGCATACCGCTGTATGATTCGGAATTGTATATGTACAGCGGATTTTTTTTGCCTGAAGCGATCATCTTCTCGGTTATCTCATATATCGCGGAATAATCGTCACATACGGTGCAGTACACGTTCGGTACATTGATGCTTCCGTTTATTATCATGACGGGAACGGTCTTTGCCGCTTTTGCTATATACATATTGAGATCGTCGGAGCTTTCAATGTAATTCGAGCCGACGAGTATAACCGCGTCCACTCTCTTGGAAAGCAGGGAGTCCATCTGACGTTCTTTCAGCGAATGGTCGTAGCCGGTGCATGAAAGGATCACGTCATAGCCGCTTTTGCGGCAGTGCTCCTCCACGCAGTAGACCGCCTGCGCAAGGTAGGGGTCGGAAGAATCGGCGCAGAGTATGCCGACAGTCTTCATTGTATTCAGCCCGAGTCCCCGCGCGAACACATTCGGGGTATAGCCGTATTCCTCGATCGCGTCAAGGACCTTCCGGCGGGTTTTTTCGCTTACGCTGCTGCTGCCGTTTATTACTCTTGACACCGTCGCCGTGGAAACCCCTGTCTTGCGGGAAATATCATATATGTTCATTATGGCGTCCTTTCGGTATGCTTAGTTATGTAAGCACTTTCATTATTACTCAAGTTCTATTATACACAGACTATCCACTAAAATCAATGCTTGTTCGCAAATTTTGTGAAATATAACCATAAAAAAATATATTTTATGTTTATTGCGCCAAAATTGGCTATATTTGCTTGACTTTACGGCGCCGGATAACTATAATAGAAATGTAAATAGTTACAAAATGCTCCCCGGAACCGGCGGAAAGGTTCCGCAGGAAGTGTAACATAAATGTAAAACAGTATAGTATATACGATTACATATGGAATGCGCGGAACGCCGTAAGCTCCGATGTAAGCGGTTACAGAAACCTGATGCCGTGACACGGAAAGCCGGCACAGCATACCAATATATATAATGTACCATGAAAGCGGGAGCGATAAATGTCATTCAACATAATTACCGAGGCTCGCAGATGCCTGAACTGCAAAAAACCGATGTGTGTCGAGGGCTGCCCGATAAGCACACAGATACCGACTGTTATCAGGACTTTCCTGGATGGGGATATAGACAAGGCCGGTTCGATGCTGTTCGAGAACAACCCGCTGAGCGTCATCTGCTCCCTTATCTGCAACCACGACAACCAGTGCGAAGGACACTGCGTGCTCGGAAAGAAAAGCACCCCTGTACATTTCAGCAGTATAGAGAATTACATAAGCGACACCTATTTCGATAAGCTCGATGACCGGCTCGATCCCGGAAATATCGAGAAGAAGGGCAAGCGCGTCGGCGTCATCGGCGGCGGCCCCGCGGGCATTACAATAGCGATACTGCTCGCGCGCAAGGGATACGATATCACGATATTCGAATCCCGCGAGAAGATCGGCGGCGTACTGCGCTACGGCATACCGGAGTTCAGACTGCCGAAGCAGCTTATAGAGAGGTATAAGAAGCTCCTCCTCTCTCTCGGCATAAGGATACGCCCGAACACGGCGATAGGCGTTACTATCACGGTGGATGACCTGTTCCGTGACGGATACAGGGCGGTATTCATCGGAACGGGCGTCTGGAGACCGAACACTCTGCATATAAAGGGCGAGAGCCTCGGAAATGTGCATTTTGCCATAAACTACCTTACAAATCCCGAGGTCTACAGCCTGGGCGACAGCCTGAACGTCATCGGAGCCGGCAACTCCGCCATGGACGTAGCGAGAACGGCTTTAAGACACGGCTGCAAGAAAGTGACCGTATTCTCCCGTTCAGAGCATATGGCAGCGGCATTAAGTGAAATAGAGTACGCCAAATACGACGGCGTTGAGTTCGTCACCGGTGTTGAACCCGTAGAGATCACCGAGGACGGTACCATATTTATAAAGAGCGAAAAGAACAGCGAAGGGAAGCGGGTGCGCGTGGAAGGCACCGAAAAGCTGTATCCCGCCGCTTCAACGATAATCGCGGTATCGCAGGGACCGAAGAACAGGATAGTCTCCACGACAACAGGTCTCGACATCTCAGACAAGGGTCTGCTGGTCACCAATACCTACGGCGAGACCACCCGCGACGGCATATTCGCTGCCGGAGACGTGGTGCTCGGCGCAAGAACGGTGGTTGAAGCCGTTAACTATTCAAAGCAGGTCGCCCAGACAATGGACGAGTACCTGCAAAGCCTGACGGATTAAGGCGGCGCGCGGAAAGATGAACATAACATTCAGGCAGTACAGAACTATCGATCTTGTTATCCTCCTGATAATAATCACCGCAGCGGAGGCTCTCACGGCTGTCGCGGCGAAATACTGGTTCACGGGTGAGATATATGTGCTTTCGCCCACGGTAGCGGTGCTGTGCATCGTGATGATGCGCTGGGGCGGATATGCCGCCATACACGCGGCTGCGGCAGGCGCGGCGCTGTGTGCGGTGACCGGTGCGACGCCGGAACAGTTTGTGATCTACTGCATAGGAAACTGCTTTTCGCTGCTGGGTCTGCTGTGGTTCAGATTTGCGGGAAAGGATAAAGTAAGAGCCAAAGTGCTGACTACAGCGCTGTTCACGGTGACCGTATTCCTTGCGGTGCAAGTCGGACGCTGGCTGGTCGGTCTCTTCTTCGGAGGCGCGCTTGCCGATATAGGCAGCTTTATCGCTTCCGATTCGCTGTCACTGCTGTTCGCGGTAGTGGTGGTACAGCTTACGAGAAGGCTCGACGGTGTATTCGAGGATCAGAAGACTTACCTGTTCCGGGTACAGAAAGAACGCGAGCGGCAGGAAGCCGCAGCTGAATTCGGCGTTGATGAAGACGCCGGCGAAATATGAAGTATAAGGGGCTTGCGCCCGTAAAAAGACATAAGGAGGAAATTCCTGATGAATGTGAAAGCCACCGACTTTCTTATCTTTGACGAAGAGAGCGGCACCTACATCGAAAACCCCGAGCAGGCGGTCAGGGACGATGTCGAAAAGCATCACTGGCTGAATGTTTTAAAAACTGTCCTGAAAGACTGGCGTCTTTACCTGATGCTCGTCCCGATGATCGTTGTATTCCTGCTGTGGCGTTACTTCCCGATGTATGAGCTGCTGGGAAGCTTCAAGCTCACTGAGGACGCGAAAGCCGTCGCGGATCAGTATTACTCCGGTTTCTCATATTTCAGGACGCTGCTGACAGGCGTCGGCAACCTGGAGCTCTCGGCACAGTTCTGGCGCGCGTTCAGAAATACGTTCCTCCTGAGCTTCTACGGACTTGTGTTCGGTTTCCCGGTGCCGATCATAATAGCGCTGTTCTTCAACGAGATACGCTCGAACATCGCGCGCAGCATCTATCAGGTGCTTACATATCTCCCGAAGTTCATGTCCACAGTCGTTATGACATCTCTCGTCCTGATGCTCGTGAAGCAGGGCTCCGATACTTCCGGAATGCAGCCCGGCGTTATCTCGCAGCTTCTTGAGAGCCTCGGACTGATCTCCACCGAAACGGCTTACGCGGGTATGCTGAACAATCCCACGTTCTTCCGCGCGATATACCAGATAAGCGGTATCTGGGAAAGCGCGGGCTATGACAGTATAGTATTCTTCGCGGCGGTAATCGCCATCTCACCGACCAGTTACGAAGCGGCGCAGATAGATGGTGCCGGAAAAATGGCACAGATGCGTTACGTAGTTCTGCCGGCAATACTGTCAACGATAGTCATAATGCTGATAACGCGAATAGGTTCGCTGCTGAACATCGGATACGAAAAGGTCCTGCTGCTCTACAACCCCAACACCTACGTCACAGCCGATGTCGTATCGACATTCGCACAGAGAAACGGTATCGCGGGCTCACTTAAAGGTCTGGCGTCAGCCGCGGAAATGATGAACAACATAATCGGTATGCTGCTCGTCATAGGAGCCAACACGATCGCCAAGAAAGCGTCGGATACATCACTTTACTAAATCTGAAGAGGTCGCTCTATGAAAAGAAAACTTGAGGTCTCTGAGCTTATCTTCAAGCTGATAAGCTATCTGCTGCTGACAATGTTTGCCATCGGCTGTCTATATCCGTTCATCTATACCATATCCTCGGCGATAAGCGGATATGAGCAGGTGAGGGATTCCACAATAATCCTGCTTCCGAAGAACATACAGTTTGACGCGTTCAGGGACGTGTTCAACGACAATGTCTTCTGGAACTCCTACACGAACACCCTGTTCCTTACCTTCTACGGAACGATATGGGAAATGATGCTGTCGGTATTCGGCGCGTACGCTCTTTCAAAGAAGCGTCTGCTGTTCCGCAAGGGCTTCAACTTCTTCCTTGTATTCACAATGTGGTTCAGCGCCGGTATGGTGCCGCAGTACCTCAACTACCTGGCTACCAAGCGTGCTTTCCAGGGCATGGGCATAATGGACGACAAGTGGCTCGTCGTTATCGCTATGGGTATGCAGGCCATGAATATCATACTCCTGCGCAATTCCTTCGAGAATGTTCCGTCGGAGATCGAGGAGGCCGCCATTGTAGACGGCGCTACCGAGATGCAGGTGCTCTGGCGTGTATATCTGCCTATGAGCAAGTCCATACTTGCCACAGTCGCACTGTTCTTCGGAATATCCCGCTGGAACGGCTACTTCTGGGCGAGACAGATGATCTCCAATACCAACGAGCAGCCGCTTCAGGTGTACCTGAGACTGAGACTGGAGGAATACTCCGACCCTGAGCTGACCACGAACTGGCAGATGAGTCACAGCTACGCACCGGACTCGGTGATCTACGCACTCATCGTGTGCTCGATAATCCCGATACTCGTTATCTATCCCTTTATCCAGAAGTACTTCGCGAAGGGCGTCAATATGGGCGGCGTGAAGGAATAAAGGATTGCTATCCAGTTGTCAGACGCAGATCGGTAAAACGGGGACTGCGGTTGATATAAAAAACAGGACTTTATCCGTCATAGATCAAAGTCTGGAAAATTAAACTTATCCAAAGGAGGATAAAAATGAAGAAAAGAAAGATCACGGCATTGATGCTTTCAGCAGCAGTAGCTATCACTACCATGCTGTCCGGATGCGGAGGCTCCGGCGGTTCCACTGACTCGGGAAGCGGCAATACCACGACCACCACGACAGCGGCGGCTACTACCGCAGCATCCAAGGACAACGCTCCCGCAGGCACAACGGAAACTCTTCCGCAGCCTACCGAGACAATTGAAGCAACAGCTCTTACCTATGCGCCCGGCACGACTCTCCGTATGGCGTGCGGATACAACAGCGACAAGACCGGTATGAGCTTCACAGCGGATCTCGCGGGCGAAGGCATCACTCTTGCGGACGGCAAGACCTACAACTCCGGCGACCTCAAGCCTACATGGCAGGAAGTTCAGAAGAGACTTGACATCAAGATCGAAGACAAATATCAGGGCAACAACGCTGCCAACGAGTACAAGTACTGGGATGCCCAGCTTGACCAGGTAGATATGCTCAGCGGTACAGCTACCCTCCTTTCCGAGAACGGCCAGCAGGGCAAGCTCGTAAACCTCGCAGAACACCTGAACGATATGCCCAACTTCAAGGCTTACCTCGAAGCTAACCCCATTGTCCGTCTTTCCATCACAGGCGCAGCAGCAGGCCCGAACTCCGGCGCTATCTACTTCTCGCCTTACTTCGACGGTGTAAATGATATCGAGCGTATGCCGCTCATGAGAACCGACTGGGTAGAAAAGCTGCTCAACGGCTCCGGCGATTTTGAAGCAAGCGAGTGCAACTTCACTGCACAGCCCGCTTACACACCCTTTATGCCCACATCCGGCAAGATAGATGTTGAAGTTGTCAAGAAGGACGGTTCCGCTACTGAGACTATCAGCAAGGATTACGACGCATACGGCAACATCGTTGACAAGATGAACGCAGTCGGCGCTATGGACGGTGCTCAGGCAGTCAATATGCTCCGCGAATACATCGACAAGACTTACAACGGCTACTACGGCGAAAACAGAGCTGACCTCTTTATCGGTCAGAACGCTGCCTGGGACGTTGACGAACTCGTAGCTCTTCTCCGCTGCGTAGTTGCCAACCCGCAGACCCTCAACGGTACATCCAGTGTACAGGGTCTCCACAGCCGTGAGGACAACAACAACCAGAGACGTGTTGATATGTTCCGCTTTGCAGGCTCCCTCTTCGGTATCCGCGGTCTGGAATCCAGACTTGACTACCTCTATGTAGGTACAGACGGCGATCTCCACGATGCACGCAATGAGACAGCTACTTACGAAGCTCTCTCCAAGATGCATGACATGGTTACAGAAGGCCTCATCTCCCAGGCATTCGTAAATGCCGAGGAAGTAAAGACCGAGAAGTACCTCGCAGACGACAACGGTTTCATGCACTATGACTACAACCAGACACAGACCGCTTACAACGCTACTGTTCTTGATACAGCAAACGGCGAAAAGTACATGGCTGTTATGGTTCCTGTATCCCGCTGGAATGACGGCGAAGAAAAGTACATGAGATTCACAGAGTCCTGGCGTTCTGTAAAGACAGACGGTTGGGCAATCTCCATCGCCGGTGTTGCAGGCAACAATGACAAGCTCAACGCTTGCCTCAAGCTCATCGACTACGCATTCAGCCCCGACGGTCAGGTCCTCATGTCCTATGGCCCCGACGAATTCATCAAGCACGACGACGCAGGCAATGTCGTTACATTCGATTTCAACGGCAAGCAGTGGCCGGTTATTTCCGAAAAGTCCTATGAAGACCTCTGGGCTCTCCAGAACGGTAACTACACCAACTACGCACGTTACTACATCGGTTCGACTCTGAGCTTCGTAAAGAGCCAGGCGTTCGAATACCAGTGCACACATGAAGTCGGCAAGGAAGGCGCAGGCTACATCTCCAAGGCTATTGCTCTCGGCACTATCAAGCACCCTGAGCTCGCTATCGCTTCCAATTCCTGGTATACTTCCGTTCCCGCCGTACTTCCTCAGGAAGTTGCAGAAGCAAACGCTATCAACGAACTCACACAGCTCAGCGCTTCCGGTCAGTTCGGTGCTGCCAAGGATCAGATGAACCTGCTCGTTGACATCATCTGCAGAGGCTTCACAGGTGAAGCAGGCGCAGATGCTGCCGCAACAGCAGACAAGATCTCCAAGTCCGTTGCTGACGGCGGCTGGGGCGGTTCTACCTACCTCGCTCGCAGAAACGAAGCATGGAAGAGACTCCTTATGTTCTACAAGAGCATCAACGGCTGATAAAAAGTCAGAACAATACTGAGTTACAGTGTATTATGTGGGAAGAGAGCTCTGCTCTCTTCCCGGCATAATGCTGATTATCGGTCAGAGTACAGATGATGTCTGTATTCTGACGGAAAATCAGTACAATAACTAATCCATATAAAAAGGAAGGTCGTTATGTATAAGAAACAAATGTTAATGCAGAAGATCGTATGTATGATGACGCTCATTACTTCGGCGCTGGTGTTCGTCAGCTCGCTGGGACTCTCCACCGACCTGTATGATGCGCTTTCCAAGACCATACTTTATCCTGATTACGACCTGGAATACACATCCGTGACGGGGTCAAGAGTCTATTATGATATGTTCGGATTCAATTCTGCGTTCACCCGTGTCTCGATCGGGCTCATACTTGTGAGTCTGATACTGTTTCTTACCAACACCCATTCCCGCAGAAAATACTATATCGGCAACTACATCGCCACAGGGCTTTCCGCGGCAGCGTCAGTAGGCGTTTCGATATGGTGCATACCCCAGATAGCAAGCTATGAGTCGCAGTTCCGGAACAACGTGAATTTTGAAGAACTCAAGGCATTCTCCAAGGACTGGGGAACACCGTACATAGGGCCGAACGACACATTCTGGTTCGATATATGCTATGTGATCTTCGGCATACTTCTCCTGTCGGCGGTACTGCTCATCCTCAACTGTGTTTTCAAAGTAATGGTTATGAAAGCCGAAGAACGCGCTATAGGAAGCGGAAAGGAAGTACAGAATGGCTGAAATGAATGAAGCTACGATCAGAAAGGATCGTCTGAGATTTACAAAGAACAAGCTCTCCGCGAACCTGGTTATACTCTCGATAGTTGCGAACGCTCTCTATTTTGTGGATATTTACAGGTCGAACGTCGGGAACTATTACTACACCCTGCTTATAGGAATCTCCGTAGTCTACAATCTGGTTTTCATGCTGGCGGCATTCCTGTCGTCCGAGGGCATCAAGAACTATAAGCTCAGCTACTGCTTCGTGGCGATAGTGCTGGGAATTATCCAGGCGGGGCGCATATTCTGGCTGCCGATCAGTGCGCTGAATGCGCCGAATCCCGTTGTAGGTGCCGAAAACGCTACTGTAATGACAGGCGGACAGTTCGCTTTCGTTACAGCGTGTCTGGTGATATCGGCGGCTCTGCTCGTTATCGCGGGTATTACGGGTATCATCAAAACAACGACCCTTAACAATTACCGCGCCGAGCTCGAAAAAAACGATATGAGGAGCTAAACGATGAGCAATCTTAAATTACAACATCTCGAAAAGGTCTATGACAACAAGGTCAAGGCTGTACATGACTTCAACCTTGAAGTCAAGGACGGTGAGCTTATCGTTCTCGTAGGTCCGTCGGGCTGCGGAAAGTCCACGACACTCCGAATGGTGGCGGGACTTGAAGATATCTCTTCCGGTAATCTCATTATTGACGGAAAGGACGTTACACAGATGCCTCCCAAGGACAGAGACATAGCCATGGTATTCCAGAACTACGCTCTGTACGGCCACATGACGGTATATGAGAATATGGCGTTTTCCATGATGCTCCGTAAGGAGAACAAGAACGTCATTCATCAGAAGGTCCTCGCCGCAGCGGAAATACTCGATCTTACGAGCCAGCTCAACAAGAAACCGGGACAGCTTTCCGGCGGTCAGCGTCAGAGAGTTGCCATGGGACGCGCGATAGTACGCACACCGAAGGTCTTCCTGTTCGATGAGCCGCTCTCGAACCTTGACGCGAAGCTCAGAAGCGCCACACGCCGCGAGATACTGCTGCTGCACAGGCGCCTGAATGCGACGATGCTCTATGTAACTCATGACCAGACCGAAGCCCTTACCCTCGCGGACAGGATAGTATGTATGTCCATGGGTCACGTTCAGCAGATAGGTACGCCGCTTGAGCTTTACGATTCTCCGGCGAACCTGTTCGTGGCAAGTTTTATAGGACTTCCGCCCATGAATCTGTTCGATGTTGAGATCAGGAACGGTAAGGCGGTCTGCGCCGACTTCGCTATTGATCTGGACGAAGAGGATAAGGAACTGCTCGCGGGATACGAGGGAAAGACCGTTACAATGGGTGTCCGTCCCGAGAATGTTGCCGAGGGCGGAGATATCGGGGTTGACGTGTTCTCGAACGAGAATCTCGGATATAATACGCTGGTCAACGGAACTGTGGGCAAGCATAAGATCACCTGCAAATTCCGTGACTGGTGCACATACAAAGCGGGCTATACGGTAAAGGTATCCTTCAGGAAGAAGCATTTCTTCGATAAGGAGACTACCAACGCCATAAGATGATAAGGGAGTAATTTCAGATGGCAGATCAGAAAACATCAAACAGACAAGGACGCGGGATAAAGGAAGTATTCCGTAAATATATGGTCGCTCTGAAGCGTTCGCCTCAGTCGATACCGCTTGTTACGCTGCTGATCGCGTTCCTTACGTATTCTCTTAACCTCTCCTCAATAGCAAACACCACCGCGAGGATAAACGGCGCGAATATGGGACAGTGCGAATTCATAGCCATGCTGTTCTCGATACTCGCGTTCGTGGTTTTTCTGCGCGCTTTCCCGAAGCGCAAGAAGGCAAACAAGGTGATGCTGGGACTGCTGGGCGGAATGCTTGCGCTGCTTGTATTCGTTGATGTGGTCTACATCACGCGTATCGTCAACGCGACGACCCGCGCCGAGAATACCATAGTGATCGATGACAATTCCCGCTATATCAGCACGGCGCAGACAGTTGTGACGCTGCACGTCGTATTCATCGCCGTGACTGCGGCCCTGCTCATACTGCTGCCGTTCTACTCGAAGGCTATCAGAAAGATAAAGACCTCGATCGATGTAGAGGGCAACGAAAATATGGCCGCTATCGATATCGCGGAAGACGATCAGTGATATGTCAAAGAAAAAGCGTAAAAACGAACCGGAAATTGCCGATAAGTCGGCGGCCGATTACTATAAGCTGAAAACCGATGCTGTGGAGCGTCTGGTAAATACGGAGAATGCTCCGGAAGTATCGGACGCCGAGATCAGCAGATATACAGCGAAAAAGAAGCACCGCATACCCGCTTGGCTGAAGATCGTGTTCGTGAAGTTCTGGTTTGCCGGAGCCGTGTGCTACTTCTTCCTGTGGGGACTGGGAATGTACCTGCACGGCATAGAGCTCATGGTGGTGCTGGCGATAGGGCTTGGCGTTGTCACAGATCTTATGACCAACAGGATACTGCGCCGCTTCGAACCGACGGAGCGCGCCTTCGACAAGTGGATGATGGTCACGGTCAGACAGTTCTGGTCGATATTCGTGAATGTTATCTATTCCGGAGTCGTGCTTTACTGCGTATTCAGGACTTATTACGTCATAAATATGCTTATGGGTGTGAATCCGGACGTGAGCCACACCGAAGAAGAAGCCATGCTGGGCGTTGAGCCGATACTGTTCGGCCTGTTCTATCTCGGCTTCGATATGCTGCTGATACTTGTGAAGAACACATTGATAAAGATATTCCGGGATGCCGAAAAGAAAGTCGGCAGCAACGGAAAATGATGTCCGGAAAAATGGAGACAGAATGATAAATACACTTTTTGTCAGCTCCGTGAGCGCGTGCTTTGAGCTGGAAAACACAATACCTTATGCTCCCGGCGAAGAGTTCACGGTATCTCTTGACGGAAAGCAGCTCTTTACAGCGAAGACCAATGTGTTTTCGCTTTATGATCTGAAGCCGGAGACGGAATATACCGTTGAAGCCAGCGGGTACGGAAAGGTCGGATTCAGGACAGCGGCCGAGACCTGTGCCGTGAATGTGAAGGATTTCGGAGCGGTGGGTGACGGCGCTGCCGACGATACACAGAGCATACAGACAGCGATAAACTGCCTCCCGACAGGCGGCAGACTTTATTTCCCGGAGGGTGTGTACAGCACCGCTCCGCTCTGCCTTAAAAGTCACATCACACTGGAGCTTGCCGAAAAAGCCGTGCTGCTCGGAAATACCGATCCGGCGCGATACCCTGTGATACCCGGTACGACCCCCGATGTAATGACCGGTGAGGACGTGCATTTCGGCGCGTGGGAGGGCAACGCGGTGCCTATGCACCAGTCGCTGATATTCGCGGAGTACGCCGAGGATATCCGTATCACAGGCAGAGGCACCATAGACGGCAACGCACAGAACAGTGAGTGGTGGATAAACGTGAAGGATCGTAAGATCGCCCGCCCGAGAGTGATGTTCTTCAACCGCTGCCGGGATATAAAAGTCCACGGCATTACGGTGCAGAATTCCGCGGCGTGGAATATACACCCGTACTTTTCGGAAGATCTGGCGTTCCTTGACCTTGCGGTAAACGCTCCCAAGGACAGCCCGAACACCGATGCGCTTGATCCGGAGGCCTGCGACAAAGTA
>JAEEJW010000074.1 GCA_016282095.1 Ruminiclostridium sp.
CACTCTGTACCCGTCCGCTCTGATCCGCTTTATGAACTCCGGCAGCGGCGTTACCGTTACCGGCAGTCTGAACAGGCTTCCCATAGCGCCGCGGACGACTTTCGGGGACCAGATATCCGCGCAGTCAGGTGAAAGCACCGCCCCGCCGATTCCGAGAGCTTCGGCAGTACGGATCACCGTGCCGACATTGCCCGCATCCTGTAACCCGTCCAGCAGTATCAGTCCGTCCCCGTCGGGAACAAATTCCCGCTCCGGCATCTCCGCCGTAGCGAACACTCCCTGCGGGGTTTTCGTATCTGCGATGTATCCGCCGATCTCGTCGGTGATCGTAATATGCGCGAGCCGTTCGCAGAGCTCCGGATATCTGCGTTCCGCCGTTTCGGTCATGAACGCCGCCGTTATCGTCAGCCCGGCGGTCAGTGCTTCCTCGCAGAGCCGCACGCCCTCGATATTGAACTTACGCCCGGCTTCCCGCTGTTTCCGGTCACGGTTGAGCTCCCGGTAGGCGGCGAGCGCCTGATTTTTTCTTGATGTTATAAGCATTGACATTGATCGTTTAATGTGCTAAAATTATGATATATTCTGATTTTCGCAGGTGATAAGATGTTTTCCGAACTTTCAATCATAGCCGCCGAAGCGGGGCTTTCGTTCTCCGGGGAGCATACCGCTCTGTACGGAGAGAAGCGCGGTTTCGGAGTCGTTGTTTCCGACCGCGGCGGCCGCTATATTGCCGATATATTCTGTGAGGCTCCCGATGTCCGGAAAGCGGACATCTCCGCTCTTATAAGCAGCCTAGGTGAAGGCTTACCCAAAAATACGCTCCTGTCGCAGTCCCTCGGACGCGAGACCGTGACCGCCGAGCTTGACGGGTACAGTCTGATGCAGGAGAATGCCGTTTATCTTATAGAATTCTTGGATAAGCTTACCGACGGATTGTCGGAGCTTGGTATTACGGGGAAACCGTGCCGTTTCTTCGCGGAAAGCACGCCTGCCGCGCCGGAGCCTGCCGCGGGCGCAAAGCGCGTGAAGCTGGGCTTCGATCTGCGCAGTGTGCTTGGCGTTATCGGTGCGGTCATCGGTGCCGCCGCCATGGTCGTGATCTCGGTATTCATAGTCAACGTCAAGGCGGAGACAGATGCTTTCGGTCTTTCGACGGAGGTATCGGCTTATATCCTTTCGGGTGCGGCAGCACTGGTCATATTCGCGGATTACCGCTTCCTTGCCCGCAAGCTGGACGCCTGCGGAGTGATAGCCAGTCCTGTGCTGACCGTTGCGGCGGTGATACTGTCGGGACTCGGCGCGGGAGTCAAGGCTCTGGCGCAGCTGAACGGTGTGAGCTTTATGACTGCCCTCCGCAATTATCCTTCTTATCTCGCGGCGGCGCCGGATATCGATAAGTTCGTCATGGGCTACATCACGCGCGGGACAGTGCTCGCGGCAGTTGCGTGTGTGGCTTTCTGCGTACTGTATTTCAACCGTCACCCCGACGAAACGATACTTGCCGAAAAGGTCATCTCCGACAGCGGGGACGCTCCGGAAAAGCCGTAATAACAGACCCCGTATAATGCGAAAATATCACGCCCGCACGCGCGCGGACGTGATATATCTTTTTTCTTAAAGAGCAGCCTTTGCCTTGTCGCAAAGAGCCGTGAAGCCCGCTGCGTCATTGATCGCTATTTCGGAGAGCATCTTGCGGTTGAGCGAGATGTCAGCCTTCTTGAGACCGTTGATAAAGGTAGAGTAGTTCATGCCGTTGAGCTTGCAGGCAGCCGAGATTCTTGTGATCCAGAGCTTTCTGAAATCTCTCTTCTTGAGTCTTCTGCTGATGTAAGCGTACTGACCGCTCTTCCATACGGCTTCCTTCGCGGTTTTGAAGAGCTTGCTCTTGCCGCCCCAGTAGCCCTTTGCGAGCTTTAATGTCTTATTTCTTCTTTTACGCGTAGCTAAAGCGCCTTTTATACGTGCCATCGTTTGTTCCTCCTGTTATCAATCAGTTTGCATAGGGCATAAGTGCCTTGATCTCAGCCACATTCGTGCTGTCGGAATATCCTGCCGCACGGTTGATTCTCTTGCGCTTGGTAGCCTTCTGTGTCAGTCTGTGGCGGCGGTTTGTACGCTGGTACTTGATTTTTCCGGTTGCTGTAAACTTAAAGCGCTTCTTGGCACCGCTGTGAGTTTTGATCTTGTTCTTTGCCATTGTCTGGTCCTCCTTAATTATTCTTCGCCGTCGGCAGCAGCCTCGGCGGATTTTGCTTTTTTCTGTGAAGCCGACTGGGACTTGGGGGAGATGACTACCATATAGTTTCTTCCCTCGAGCACTGCAGGCTTGTCTGTACTGCCGAATTCAGCGCAGGCATCCACGAATTTCTTCATCAGTTCCTCACCGAGGTTCATATGCGACATTTCTCTTGCTCTTCTGAAACGCACGCGCAGTTTTACCTTATCGCCGCCTTTCAGGAACTTGATCGCCTGATTTACCTTGGTATTGAAATCGTTGGTATCGATATTGAGAGACATCTGTATCTCTTTGAGCTCCGCGGTCTTCTGATTCTTGCGGGCTTCTTTCTCGCGCTTTGACTGCTCGAAGCGGTACTTGCCGTAGTTCATTATGCGGCATACGGGCGGGTTGCCCTGCGGCGCGATCAGTACGAGGTCGAGGTCCTCCTCCTCCGCTTTTGCAAGAGCGTCTGCGGACGACATGATACCGAGCTGTTCGCCCTCCGATCCGATAACTCTGACTTCCTTTTCGCGTATCTCATCGTTGATGAGCATATCCTTTTTGCTGATGGTGTACACTCCCTTTCACTCTAAAAGCCAAACAAAAAGACGCAGGCCTCACCCGCGTCTATACGATCCGATAATTCTCTTAAGGATCTTATAAACAACCGCGCCCGACTGCCCCGAAGCGTCGGCGGGTGAGAGTTTCTCTTCTTTCTGTTTATAATACATTGGCTATTATACAATATTATTTTCCGTTTGTCAAGGGCTTTTCGGAAATTTTTTCAATCTTTTTGACCGTCATCTTCACCGAATATTTCATAATCCGAGAGCACGGGGCTGTCGTCCTTGAGATCGTCGTAGGTGGGTCTGCTCTTTACTTCGCCGGAAGCGAGCTTTTCCTTGTAGTCGTCGTAGTCGTAATCGAGGTCGCAGGTGAGCTTTGCCCAGCCGTCGTCGGTATCGTCCTCCTCGTGCTCGGCCACCGGTTCCGAGAGCTCGAAGCACTTCATTCCGTACCATACCCAGAGGTGTATCCGGTGTGTCTCCTTATCGGCCTTGTAGCGGTAATTGAACGTATTCTCGCTGCCGGTATATATATTCCCGTTTGAGATTATCCCGCGTCTCGGCAGTTTGAAATATATTGATCTCGGGTATGTAGCCGCTGTAACTTCCATGATATATCCTCCCGGTAGTAAAAATCACGCGGTACGGGGTGACCCGTACCGCGGCATTGTACTGTTCCTGTTTTTCTTACTCGGCTGCCACCGTTGCTTCAACGGAGTCCTGTGCTTCATCGGCGCTGGGAGCAGTTGTTTCCGCAGCTTCTGTATCCTCGGGCAGGTCAAGCGAGAAATCCGCGTCTGTTGCAACACCCACGCTGCCGGAAGATGTATCGGCAGTGCTGCCGCCCCAGTATACGGAGATGAGGTTCACTGCGATAGCAACGACGAACACGATAACCGCCGCGATCTTTGTTGCTCTGGAGAGCTTTGCTTCTTTTGTTCTTCCGCTGTTCTTCTGGAAGTAGTTGTCGGAGCTTCCGCCCGAGATAACGTTGGACATACCCTGCTTGGATTCCTGCATGAGTACGACAGCGATTATGAAAACGCATGAGAGTATCAGCAATATTGCGAATATTATTTCTATTACCGTCATTTTCTTTTATCTCCTTACATATTTTCGGATAATGCAGAGCTTATTATAACACACTTTTTTTTCAATTGCAAGTATTTTTTTAAAATTTTCTCGATTTAATTAAAAATTACAAATTTCGGTTGATAAATCGGACGCTATATGTTATAATAATATATATTTTGTTCCGATGTGGAGCTCCGAGCTTTGAGCTTACGCCGAAAGGAGCGTTATTTACAGATATGAAAACAAGAAAACTTCTCGCCGCGGCCCTTGCCGCAGTGATGATACTGTCCGGCTGCGGACAGACACCTGCCGGGCCGGCTCCGACCGCAGAGGCTTCGTCAGATACGTCGGGCGGAACATCCGGCACCGCGGGTTCGCCGGAAACGAGCGGGACTTCCGGTACGTCCGGAACTTCGGATACGCAGGGGACCACGACTGCGGGGACTTCGGAGACATCAGGCACCACGACTGCCGGTACGACAGCCGAAAGCACCTCCGGCACCACTGCCGCCGGTACAACTGCGGGAACAACGGCAGGCACGACCGCCGGCACCACGGAATCTCAGACTGCCGCGTCAACAACGGCCGCGGCTGCGGTCACCACTGCCGGCACGACAGCAGCCCGCACAGCTGCGATAAAAGGCCTTACCCCGAATTCCGGCGAGTATGAGGGCAGGGAACAGACCTCGGATTTCAACTACGGCGAAGCTCTCCAGAAATCGCTGATGTTCTATGATCTCCAGCGTTCCGGAAAACTGCCCGACAATATCCGCACCAACTGGCGCGGCGATTCCGGGCTCAAGGACGGCAGCGACAACGGTCTCGACCTGACCGGCGGTTTCTACGACGCGGGCGACAACGTGAAATTCAACCTGCCCATGTCCTATACGACAGCGCTGCTGGCATGGTCGGTATATGAGGACAGGGCAGCTTATAAGGAAAGCGGACAGCTCGACTACATACTCGATATCATACGCTGGGGCAACGACTACTTTATAAAATGCCACCCCGAGCCCAACGTATATTACTATCAGGTGGGCGACGGCAATGCCGACCATTCGTGGTGGGGACCCGCCGAGGCTGTGGAAACGCAGATGAAGCGCCCCTCCTACAAAGTGGACCTCAACAACCCCGGCTCCACTGTGGCTGCGGGTACGGCGGCTTCTCTGGCTGCCTGCGCGGCAGTGTTCAGGGACACCGACAAGGTCTACGCCGACAAGTGCATAAAGCACGCGACCGAACTTTTTGATTACGCCAACAAGGTGAAGTCCGACAGCGGCTACACCGCCGCAAACGGCTTTTACCAGTCATACGGCGGTTTCAAGGACGAACTCGCTTTCGCGGCGTTCTGGCTTTACAAAGCCACAGGCGACGAGGACTGGCTTGCGAAGTCGAAGGGCTTCTGGGGCGAGGGCGACAAGAACTGGGCGCTCTGCTGGGACGACAAATCGTGGGGCACGGCTGTGCTTCTCGCCAACGAGACCGGCGAAGATAAATACCGCGCAGCTGTCGAAAGGCACATCGACTGCTGGATAAACGAGATGCACAAGACTCCGAAAGGACTTGTGTTCTGCGACCAGTGGGGCTCGCTGCGCTACGCGACCACGACCGCTTTCGTGGCGCTGTCCTACATAACCCACGGTGAACCGACAAGCCCGGCAAAGAAAGATTCTTATCTGAAATTCGCGAAGTCTCAGGTGGACTACGCCCTCGGCAGCACAGGCAGGAGCTTCGTTGTGGGCTTCGGCGTGGATCCTCCCGTGAACCCGCACCACAGAACGGCTCACGGCTCCTACACCAACAATATCGGAGACCCTGCCAACAACCGCCATATACTGTACGGTGCGCTTGTGGGAGGCCCCGGCAGGAATGACGACTACTCCGACGACCGCAACAACTACACCAACAACGAAGTCGCCTGCGACTACAATGCGGGCTTCACCGGAGCGCTGATAAAGCTCTGGGACAAGTACGGCGGAAAGACACTGAAACGCTTCGGCGCCGTTGAACAGCCCGATGATGAGCTCTACGCGGACGCCACGGTCAACGTCAACGGCCAGGACTTCGTGGAGATAAAGGCTCTTGTTTACAACAAGACCGCATTCCCGGCAAGAAACACCGACGATCTGAAACTCTGCTACTTCTTCGATATCTCCGAGATCGTCGATGCGGGAGGAAGCGCTTCCGACCTCGTTGTATCGACCAACTATATGCAGGGCGGCTCCGCCAGCGACGTGCTCTGCTGGAACAAGGAGAAGAATCTCTACTACGTCGCGATCGATTTCACCGGCACCAATATCTATCCCGGCGGACAGGACACATATAAAAAGGAAGTGCAGTTCCGCATACGCAACAGCAAGGGTGTCTGGGACAATTCAAACGACCCTTCCTATATAGATGTGGGGCTGGTATCTTCCGGCACCATGACAAAGGCAAACAATATGGCGCTCTACGAGGGCACGGCACTTGTGTTCGGCACCGAGCCCAACGACAAGAACACCGGCGACGCGATCAAGGACATCAAGCCGGCTCCGAACGTGAACAATAACAACGGCAATAACGGCGGCGGAAACGGCGGAGGCTCCTCCGGCAGCGGCTACACCGGCTCCGGTACAGTGAACAATTCTCCCGCGGTGCAGGTATCCGACAAGGGCACGGTCAGCGTGGCTCTTGAACAGCAGCAGGCAAGCGGCAAGGGCAACACCATAGCCTTCACGCTTAAGATAACCAACACCGGCAGCACAGGCATAGACCTGTCGAAGCTGACCGCGGACTACTTCCTGACCAACGACGGCGGCGGTTCGCTGGTATTCGAGTGTGACTACGCCGACATTCAGGGCAGCACCTACTCGGCGGTGACCGACAGCGTTTCGGGTAGTTTCGCATCCGCAAAGGGCGACAAGACCGATACGAAGTGTACGATAAGCTTGAAGAGCGGCATTCTCGCCGGCGGCGATACGGTCTCCGTAAACGTGCGCATACACAAGTCCGACTGGACGGAAATGGATCTCGGCAACGATCTTTCCGGTGCCAACGCGGATAAGATAACCGTGACATATAACGGCAAGAAGCTGTAACAGCGAAAAGGAACAATGAAAGATGAGCAATGGTTGTGTCCGCTGCGGGGACGATCATGATCTGAGGCAGGAACAAAAAAGAAAGGGATAAACGTGAAAATTTCGGAACTTTTTAAAGACAACAACAAGGCGGTGCTCTCATTCGAGATATTCCCGCCGAAAAAGACAAGCGGCATCGAGACCGTCTATTCGACGATAGACGAGCTGGCGGATCTGAAACCCGCCTACATAAGTGTCACCTACGGCGCGGGCGGAAATATCGCCAATACTTCGACACGCGATATCGCGGCGCATATCAAGAATGACTGCGGCATCGAGGCCATGGCACACATCACCTGCGTGAATAATACGAAGGAAGAAGTCCTGACCGTGCTGGACGGCTTCAGAGAGCACGGGATAGAGAACATCCTCGCCCTACGCGGCGACATCAGCCCCGACAAGCCCCCCAAGACGGACTTCCGGCACGCAAGCGAGCTGATAACATTCATCAGGGAGCACAGCAGATACGATAATATAGGCATCTCCGGAGCCTGCTACCCCGAGGGGCATACCGAGTCGGAGACCCTGGCTGCGGATATCCTCAACCTGCGGAAAAAGGTTGACGCGGGTGCCGAGGAGCTGATAACACAGCTCTTCTTCGACAACAGCTTCTTCTACGATTTCCGCGAAAAAGCGACTATCGCGGGCATAAATGTCCCGATTTCGGCGGGTATAATGCCCGTCACCAGCAAATCGCAGATAGAGCGCATGGTGACAATGTGCGGCGCGAGTCTTCCGCAGAAATTCGTCCGCATGGTGACGAAGTACGAATACCGTCCCGAAGCGCTCATCGACGCGGGCATAGCCTACGCCGCAGACCAAATCACGGATCTGCTGGCGAACGGCGTTGACGGCATCCATATCTACACGATGAACAACCCTTATGTCGCGAGAAAGCTCGTCGGCATAATCGAAAAGCTGCTGTGAACGCGGTGATATCCGAAGCTCTGCGCTATCTCGGCTACCGGGGACATGAGCCCGATGCCGCCACAGCGGAGCTTCTTGAAAAGGGATACGCCGAGCTGGCGGCGGCAGCGGTGCCGAAGTACTGCTGCAGGCTTGCGGATAAAAATGACGTTCCCGACCTGCTGAAAGGCGAGGCCATAAAAAAGCATCTCGCGAAGAGCGGCAGGGTCATATTCTTCGCCGCCACCCTCGGCAGCGCCGCAGACGCGGTGATAAGGCGGGCGGAGATAACAAACATGGCATACGCACTCGTTCTGGACGCTCTCGCCAGCGCCATGACCGAGGAATTCTGCGACAAGGCCGAGAATGAGATGAAAACGAAATTCCCGGGGAGCTTTACATGGCGTTTCAGCCCGGGCTACGGCGACTATCCCATTGAGCTGCAGCCCGATATGATACGTTTCCTGAACGCCGACAAGCTCATCGGACTTACAGCGACGGAAAGCAATATACTTATCCCGCGAAAATCCGTGACCGCAGTGATAGGCGTGTCAGACGGAGAACAGGACAAGGCTCTGCGGGGCTGTGCGGTATGCGGTATGCGGGAAAACTGCCGGTACCGGAAGGACGGAGGACATTGTGGCAATAACAGTTGAAGAATTACTGAAAAGAGATCACGTCATGCTCGACGGCGGCTTCGGGACCGAGCTGCAGAAGCGCGGAATGAAGCCCGGTGAGACTTCGGAGATGATGAATTTTGTCCGCGAGGACGATGTTTACGCGATACACCGTTCGTACATCGAAGCGGGCGCGGATATAATAAACGCGAATACCTTCGGCGCGAACAGACTCAAGCTGGCGAAAAGCGGACATACCACCGAAGAGTCGGTGAGAAAGGCGCTCTCGATAGCACGCCGCGCCGCCGAAGGCACAGATGCCCTTGTATCGCTGGATATAGGGCCTACCGGGCAGCTCCTTGAACCTGCCGGGACACTGTCTTTCGAGGAAGCCTATGATATTTTCAGAGAAATAGTCGAAGCGGGTAAGGATCAGGCAGACCTCATCTGCATCGAGACCATGACCGACCTGTACGAGATAAAGGCGGCGATGCTGGCGGCAAAGGAATGTTCCGACCTGCCGGTGTTCGCGTTCATGTCCTTCGAGAAGAACGGCCGCACCTTCACGGGCTGTCTGCCGTCGGCAATGGCGCTGACCCTCACGGGACTCGGAGCCGATGCTGTGGGCGTAAACTGTTCGCTGGCTCCGGACGAGCTCTACGATATAGTGCGGGAGATAACCGAATACACGGATCTGCCGGTCATAGTCAAGGCAAACGCGGGACTCCCCGACCCTGCAACGGGCGCTTACAGCGTTCCCGCGGAGCAGTATGTCAGCGACTGCATCAGGTACACGGAAATGGGCGTAAAGATCTACGGCGGCTGCTGCGGTACTACTCCCGAATATATCAGCGGACTGAAAGAAATGCTTGCCTCCCATGCCCCCGTCGTCCGCGGCGGCAGCAAAAAGGGCGCCTGCGTGTGCAGCTATTCCCGCACAGTCAGAATAAACGAACCGAAGATAATCGGAGAACGCATAAATCCTACGGGCAAGAAGCTCTTCAAGGAGGCTCTGCGTAACAACGATATAAATTATATTCTCAATCAGGCGCTGGAGCAGGTCGCCGCCGGAGCCGACATACTTGATGTGAACGTCGGACTGCCCGAGATAGACGAAAAGGACATGATGGTCCGGGTGGTCAAGGCTCTGCAGGGCATCACGGATCTGCCGCTCCAGATAGACAGCACCAAGCCCGAGGTCATAGAGGCGGCTCTGCGGGTCTACAACGGCAAGGCCATAGTAAACTCTGTGAACGGCGAGAACGCTGTCATGGAGCGCATACTTCCGATCGTGAAGAAGTACGGCGCGTCAGTAGTGGGACTTACTCTCGACGAGAACGGCATACCGCCCCTGGCGGAACAGCGCGTCGCGATCGCGGAGCGCATAATGAATAAAGCCGCGGAGTACGGCATACCGAAAGAGGACGTATTCATCGATTGCTTGACCCTTACGGTCAGCACCGAGCAGAAAGCAGTCTGTGAGACGCTCAATGCCGTCCGCGCTGTGAAGGAACGCTTCGGTATGAAGACGGTCCTCGGCGTATCGAACATATCCTTCGGTCTGCCGACCCGGGAGCTGATAAACAGCACATTCCTTTCAATGGCGCTGGAATGCGGGCTTGATCTGCCCATAATCAACCCGAATATCACAGCCATGTCCGGCGCGGTGTTTGCATACAGAGTGCTTGCCGCACATGACGAAAACGCAATGGCGTTCATTGAGCGCTTCGGCGCGGAAGCCGCCAAGAAGCCCACCGTCCCGAAAGCCGAAGTCACCCTCGCCTACGCGATAGAAAAGGGTCTCGACAAGGACGCCGAGCAGCTCACGAAGCAGAAGCTCTCCGCGGGTGCCGATG
Source organism: Ruminiclostridium sp. (assembly GCA_016282095.1). GTDB lineage: Bacteria > Bacillota > Clostridia > Oscillospirales > Ruminococcaceae > Ruminiclostridium_E. The sequence goes on from JAEEJW010000074.1 coordinate 10,354, forward strand.
CCATGGATATCATAAACAACGAGCTTATCCCGGCACTTGACCGGGCAGGCGACGACTTCGGAAAGAACCGTATATTCCTGCCGCAGCTCATACTCTCCGCCAACGCCGCGCAGGCGTGCTTCGGCGCTATAAAGGAGGCAATGGCGGGAGAAAAGCGCATCAGCAAGGGCAAGATAGTCCTCGCTACCGTAAAGGGCGATATCCACGATATCGGCAAGAATATCGTAAAGACTCTGCTGGAGAACTATGGTTATACGGTCATAGACCTCGGCAAGGATGTGCCGGAGCAGAAGGTCGTTGACGCCGCGATAGAGCACGACGTTAAACTGGTAGGGCTCAGCGCGCTGATGACCACCACGCTCGGCGCTATGGAACGCACCATAAAGCTGCTGCGGGAAAGCGGCCACGACTGTAAGGTAGTGGTAGGCGGAGCGGTGCTGACGAAGGAATACGCCGATGCCATAGGTGCCGACTGCTACGCGAAGGACGCAAAGGACACCGTCGATTTCGCGAAGAAGATACTCGGCTGAAACAACGAAAAACGCACAGGAACCGGATGTATTTATGATGCAGTCCGGGTCCGGTATGAAAAGGAGGAGCTCAAAATGTCCGTATTCAGCGATTTTACATTCCCGTCCAGCACGGGGAAAAACACAATACACGTCCGCAGGTGGGACCCGGAGGGTGAAGCCCGCGGCATAGTGCAGATAGCCCACGGCATCGCGGAGCATATAGGCCGCTACGATGATTTCATGGAGTTCCTCGCGGACAACGGCTTCGTAGTTGTAGGAAATGACCACCTCGGCCACGGCAAGTCGGTGACAGATCCGGCGGACAGGGGTTTCTTTGCCGAGGAAGACGGCTGGAACAAGGCTGTCGATGATATGAATATACTGCACGACATCATGCGCGAGGAATATCCCGGACTGCCGTATATCTTCTTCGGACACAGCATGGGGAGCTTCCTGACCCGCACATATATGATACGATATCCCGATTCTCCCGATCTTGCCATACTTTGCGGCACGGGGCATCAGCCTAAAGCAACCGTGGCATCGGGTCTCGCGGTGGCGGAGGTATCTGCACGGACTGCCGGCGCCCGCAAGCCCGGCAAAGCGCTCAACGACATAGCTTTCGGCGGCTACAACAAGCGCACGGACAACCGCACCCCTTATGACTGGATAAGCAGCATTCCCGAGGAAGTTGACAAGTATGCTGCCGACGAGAACTGCGGCTTTATCGCGACTGTGAGGCTTTTCAGGGATATGATGACAGGCATTTCCTTTATTACGGATCAGGCGAACATCGGGAAGATGAACAGAAATCTGCCTGTTCTGCTCATAGCCGGCTGGGACGATCCCGTAGGCGAATACGGAAAGGGTGTAAAGCGCGCGTTTACGGCATTCTGCCGCGCGGGAATGAAGAATGTCCATATCAAACTCTACCCCGGTGCGCGCCATGAGCTGCTCCACGATGTCTGCCGCGACGAAGTCTGCGCCGATATCCTCGCGTGGATAGCCAGAAATACCGCTTCATCAGAGTCGGTGGAATAAGGAATACTCCCTTTGCCAAGTAAATAAAAAAATATCTGCTCCTTTTATTTTACAAAAGGAGCAGATTTCTTTTTGATTTAACGCGGAACGGTCAGAGTTTCTTGAAAGGGGTGCCGGGCCTCACGCCTTACGGGCGAAGGTGACGGTTTTGTTGCGGAAATCTATCTTGATGACGGTGAAGCCTTCAAACTCGAAGTAGCGCTTGCTGTCGATGAACTCGCTGTCGATGAACGTGCCGCCGATGCGGTAGACTTCATCGAACGTGAGAGTTTCGGTGGTAAGGCATGACCTTTCGAGATAGTTCACCAGTGTTCGGTATGTTTTCATTATTTCTCTCCCTTTATATCTTTCAGTTTATGTGCAGAGGGTCCGGAATTATATAGCCTCCGTCTGTGCGGAGTATCTCGCAGAACACGTTTACTCCGCGGGCGAACTGGATGTTCTCGGCGGAGAAGGCGCTGCCGTTTACTGTGAGCTGCCCGGAGCCCGCGAACAGCAATGTGCCTTCGGAATGAACGGCGATACCGAAGTCCCCGCCGTTCCCGGACAATGAGCTGCTGCCGTTATCGGAGCAGATCACGAGCTTTGAGGACTTTGAATCTATGGCATATCCGTTCTCGTTGGTGATCGCCGCGTCCTCAAACGTGAGCTTGACCGGCTCGTATGTGGTTATGCTTATACAGCCGCCGGTGTATGAGCCGCTGATAGTATATACTCCGCCCTCGGATATGGTGATGTCGTTGCTGCTGAACCACGCGCCCTGTCCGCTGACGAACACTTCATCACCGAGTTCTATCCTGCATTCGCTGCTGTGGATATTCTCGTCGGTAAAGGCGCGGTACGGCTGAGCCGCAACAGTGTAGCTTTCCGTCATTGCGGCAGTGCAGCCCGAAAATCCCGATACTGCAAGCATGACAAGAGATATTATCGCAGTTTTTTTCATTTTTCTTCACACTTCGATATCATTGACATTATTGTTATGATAACATAATATCCCCGGAATGTGAAAGCTGTATGACAGTTTTCTGTTAATCTACAAATTTTCCGTTTATCACAACGAATTCCGGACGCTCGGTGATGTCGAACACCTCACCGCGGAATGCCGCGAGATCCGCGTCCTTGCCCGTTTCTATGCTGCCCACGCGGTCATCTATGCCGCAGATGCGGGCGGGTACGGCTGTTATCGCGAGAATGGCGTCTTTCTTCGACAGGCCGCCGCGGACCGCTATGCCTGCAGTAACGGGGAGGTACTGTATCGGTGTTTCGGGGTGGTCGGTGCAGATCGCGAACTCAACACCGTGCTTATGCAGCTTTGCGGCGTTCTCTATGCTCTGGTTTATCAGCTCCGGCTTGCACCTGTCCGCGAACAGGGGGCCTATGACGCATTGGGCGCGTTCGTCCCGGAGCTCGTCGGCTATGAGCCAGCCGTCCGTAGCGTGAATGAGTACATAGTCCAGCGAAAACTCCTTTGCTATGCGTATGGCGGTGAATATATCGTCCTGCCTGTGGCAGTGGAAATGCGCCTTGATCCTGCGCTGCAACAGTGGGATAAGCGCTTCGCACTTGATATCGTAGTCCGGGCGGGAGGTCTCGTCGTCCGTACCCTTTGTCCGTTCGTACTCCGCCATATCTTCCATGTAGCGCTGCGCCTTGCGGAGCTGTTCGCGTATCACGGCCACGGTGGCCATGCGGGTCATGGGAGTCTCGTCCCGGTCGTTGTAGACGCGCTTGGGATTCTCGCCGAGGGCGAATTTTATGGAGCAGGGCTCCTTTATCACCAGCTTGTCTATCCGTGTGCTGCCGTACGTTTTCATAGCGAGATTGCTGCCGCCGATGGGGTTCGCGCTGCCTACGCCAGTAACGACAGTGCCTATGCCTGCGCGGGCTGCCTCCGAGAAGCACAGATCGGCGGCGTTTATCGCATCTATCGCGCGCATATGAGGCGTGGCGGGATCGGTGGCTTCGTTGACATCGTCGCCTTCGAAGCCTATGCCGTTCTCGCATATACCGATATGACAGTGAGCATCGACGAAGGCCGGATACACCGTGAGCCCCGTGGCGTCAATAACGTCCCCGGAGTCAAGGCTTCCCGAAAATTCGTCCATGCTGCCGATGTCGGTTATTATGCCGCCCTTTGTCTCAATGTAGCCGCACTCGATGATGTCCGTGTCCTCCGAGGCGGTGAATATCCTTGCGTTGTAAATTATCATATCTTTTCCTTTATCGCCGCGATGATCGCCGAGGGCGTTCCGGCGGCTTCTATTATTATATCGGAGCGTTCAGTGTAGACCGGCCTGCGCGAGTCGTAGAGCTCCTTCACCTTTTCTTTGGGATTGTTGTATGCCAGAGGTCTGTTCTTATCGTCTTTTATGCGCCCGTAGCAGGTCTCAAAGTCGGCGTCGAGGAAAATGACCTTTCCGTTATCGCGGGCAACAGCCGCGGTCTTTTCGTTTATTATCGCGCCTCCGCCCAGAGCAACTACACTGTTATCGGGCATTTCGGCTATATATTTCGCTTCCAGTCCGCGGAAATGGGGCTCGCCGTACTTTTCAAATATCTCCGGTATCGTCATTTTCTCATTGTCCACGATGTAACGGTCCAGGTCCGCGAAGCTCATGCCGAGCTTTCTCGCCAGCTCGCGGCCTATGCGGGACTTGCCGCAGCCCATGAAACCGCACAGATATATCTTCATATCGCATTCTCCATATCCGCTATCAGAGCCTTCAGATCTTCAGCGCTGAAGACTGCGCCGTTCCATATCTCCTGAGCGGCGGCAGCCTGAAGCACCAGCATTGCCATACCGGTCATGGCGGGCTTCCCGAGCTCACGCGCAGTCTTTGTCAGCAGGGTGTCTTTCGGGTTGTAGACCACATCGAACACTCTTCCGGCGCTCTTTATCACTTCTTCGGCGCAGGGTACGGCATCGATCTTCGGGAACATACCCACGGGGGAAGCGTTTATCAGCAGATCGAACTCCGGCACGCTGCCGCCGAAGTCTCCGCCGCAGAGGGCGGTTCCCTTTATCCCGACAGTTTTTATATCGGCTCCGGGCATTCTTGCCTTTATTCCTTCTATCGTCTTTTCGGCATCGGCAAGGAAATCGGAAAGCGCAGCCACGGTAACGCTGCCGCCGCTGTAAGCGGCCTCGGCGGCTATCATACGACCCACACCGCCGCAGCCTATGACGAGTACGCGGGAAGCGAGTTTCGCGCCGAGCATATCTATCGAGCGTGTGAAGCCGAACACATCGGTGTTATATCCGACCTTTTCGCTGCCGTTCTTCACGCAGTTGACGGAGCCGAAGCGCTCTGCGGAGCTGTCGAGCCTGTCGCAGTAGGGGATTATGCCTATCTTGTGAGGGATCGTGGCGTTGAAACCGTCGAGGGCGGTAAGCTCCGCGAATCTGTCGTTGAGCTCCTCGGGCGGGATATCGAGCAGTTCGTAGGTACCGTCAATACCGGCGAGCTTCATGAGGCGCTCATGTATTTGTGGTGAGAGTGAATGTCCGAGCGGGTGCCCGATAAGTGCGTATTTTTTCATTTTTAATGCCTTTCTTCTGTTACTTCCTGCTATTTCCGTTCTGTGCCTTGCAGCGGGGAGCGCCCCGCTGCGAATCCGTCTGTTAAATTCTGCTTTTTAAAGTCTGTGCCTCGCAGCCGGTATATTCTGCTTTCTCCAAGGGGGCTTTCCGTTCGCCCCCTTGACCCCTTCGGCACTGCCTCTTTTGGTAGTTCTGTATAGGCGTACTTATGGACGGATCTGCAAGGCGAAGCGATTTGTTTTAGGGGACGCACCTTTTTTAAAAGGGGCGGCGGGGTCACAGGGGCAGAGCCCCTTTACTCAGATCTCTTCTCAGATCTCTTCTTCTCTTACTTATCAATTGCTTCCGAGGTAACGTCTGTCAGCGTCTTGCCGACCATACCGGTGAGTGCCTTGCCGGGGCCGCACTCGACGAAGCGGCTTATGCCGTCCGCCTGCATAGCGGCGAGTTCCGATGTGAAGCGCACGGGCGAGAATATATGACGCGACAGTAAATCATGTATATTGCTGAAATCGGTGAGCCTTGCGCCGGTGACATTTGAGTAGAACGCCTTCTGCGGCTCGCCGATCTTTATGTCCTTGATGAGCTCCCTGAACTCCAGTCCGGCTTCCTTCATGTACTCGCTGTGGAATGCCGCCGCCACAGCCAGCGGGACTATGCGCTTGGCACCTTTCTCTTTAAGCAGAGCCGATGCTTTTTCTGTTCCCGCGTCGCTTCCGGCTATCACGGTCTGCACTTTGGTGTTGTAGTTTACGGGGACGACGTAATCGCCGCCGTCGCTCACTTCTTTGCAGGCTTCCTCGATCACCTCGGCGGGGAGCCCGAGTATTGCTGACATTCTGCCGCCGTTTTTCTTAGCGGCTTTGTCCATGCAGGCAGCCCGATGCTTAATGAGCGTGAAGCCTGTTTCCATATCCACCGCGCCCGACATTACCAGCGCCGCGTATTCCCCGAGGGAGTGGCCTGCCACAGCGGCAAATTCTCCGCCCTCATCAAGAAATTTCCGTGCGCATATCAGCGACATCGTGAATATGGCAGGCTGGGAGACGCGGGTCTCCGCGAGTTCCTCCGCCGTACCCTCGAAAATGGCCTTTTTCACATCGAAGCCGAGTATATCGCTCCCGGCAGTGAAAATGTCCTCATAATTCCCGGGTGCGGCATCATATATCGCCTTTCCCATTCCGGGCTTCTGTGAGCCCTGTCCTGAAAATAAAAGTGCGGTAAGCATAGTCTGTTCCTTCCTTTGAAAAAGTTTTTATAGTGATATTTCACAAGAATTTTGACAAAAAATTGTTGACAAATAACGTAAACACTGTTATAATAGTTATGTGTGTGCGGGTATTTTCCGCACGATTTACAAGTATATTATATAACATTTTTGAAATAAAATCAATAGGCAGGACATAAAATGAGGGGAATTAAAATTCTCGGGGCGGGAATGTATATGCCCGGGACAGTCGCCAGCAATGACTGGTTCTCAACGATACTCGATACAAATGATGAATGGATATATACACGCACCGGCATAAGAGAACGCCGTATCTCGGAGGATAAGCCGAACTGGTTTATGGCTGCGGAAGCGGCAAAGGCGGCAGTAAAGGACAGCGGGCTCGACCCCGCGGAGATCGACCTCGTACTCGCGGCGACCTGCTCGCCCGATTACTTCTACCCCGCGCTTTCCTGCATCGTGCAGGAGCGCACCGGAGCGGTGAATGCTGCGGCTTTCGATATCAATTCCGCCTGCACGGGTTTTATAAACGCTCTTGACACGGCCTCCCGATTCCTCGAAGACAACGATTACAGGAACATTCTGATAGTTGCCAGCGAGCGTCTCGCACCCCACTGCGACTACACAGACCGCTCTGCCAGCATACTGTTCGGAGACGGCGCCGGAGCCGCAGTCATCACAAAGAACGATAAGCCTATGTGGTCTTATCTCAGCGCAAAGGGCGACTTCTTCAATGCTCTCTGGTGCAAGGTGGATCAGAGCCGCGCAAACTGCCCGCTGCTGAAGCCCGATACTCTTCCCGAGGGGCTGATCGACAGCGAAGCCAAAACACACACTTTGCAGATGAACGGCAAGGCCGTATACAAATTCGCCGTGGACGCCATGGAGACCGCAGTTCATAAGGTGCTGGCAAAGTCCGGTCTCGGCATAGACGATATCGACCTTTACATACCGCATCAGGCCAACGCCCGCATAATAGAAAGCGCTGTCAAGGGGCTCGGGCTGCCGGAGGAAAAGGTCTATGTGAACCTTGAAAAGCACGGCAATACTTCCAGCGCCTGCATTCCCGTCTGCCTCGCGGAACTTAAGGAAGCAGGCCGCATAATAGACGGCATGACGATATGCCTTGTAGGCTTCGGCGCCGGTCTGACAAGCGGCGCTGTCGTGTTCCACCAGTAGTCGCTGCGCTCGAGAACGGGAACAAGAGGTCGCTTACGCTTGAGTTGCCTCCGGCGGCCAGCCCTTTTAAAAAAGGGCCGGCTCCTAAAACAAATCGCTTCGCCTTGCAGATTCGATAAGTAGTACGCCGAGACAAGCAACCGCGAATCCGAAGGGCGTGGGGCGATCGGAAAGCCCCACAAAAAGAAAGGATATATCAGATGAATACAAGAATAACAGAGCTTTTAGGAATAAAATACCCGATATTGCAGGGCGGTATGGCATGGGTGGCTGAAAGCACCCTCGCAGCCGCGGTTTCCAACGCGGGCGGCGCAGGCATAATCGCAGGCGGCGCGGCTCCGATCGATTATCTCAGAGATCAGATACGCAGAGCAAAGTCGCTTACCGATAAGCCTTTCGGCGTGAACGTAATGCTGATGAGCCCCAACGCCGAAGACCTGGCACAGCTCGTTATCGACGAGGGAGTGGCGTTTGTAACTACAGGCGCAGGCAACCCCGGTAAATTCATGGAAGGCTGGAAAGCCGCGGGGATCAAGGTAATACCGGTGGTTCCGTCCGTGGCTCTCGCAAGAAGAATGGAGCGTTCCGGCGCCGACGCGGTCATCGCGGAGGGTACCGAGAGCGGAGGTCATATCGGTGAGAATACAACGATGTGCCTTGTTCCGCAGGTCGTTGACGCACTGGAGATACCGGTGCTGGCAGCCGGCGGCATCGCGGACGGACGCGGCATAGCGGCCTCGTTCATGCTCGGCGCCGAGGGCGTTCAGGTCGGCACACGCTTCCTCGCAAGTGACGAAGCCCAGATACACCAGAACTACAAGGATCTTGTCATCGGGGCGAAGGACACCGACAGCATCGTGACCGGGCGCTTTACCGGACATCCGTGCAGGAACGTGAAGTCCAGGCTGGCGAAGAAGCTCCAGACTTTTGAAAAGGACGGCGGCACCCCCGAGGAATTCGAGAAGATTTCGGCAGGCTCGCTGCGCAAGGCAGTCGTTGACGGTGACCTTGATGAAGGCTCCTTCATGTGCGGAGCCATAGCGGGCATGATAAACGAAGTAAAGCCCTGCAAGGACATAATCGAAGAAATGTTCGCGCAGGCAGAGAAATTACTGAAAATATAAGCAAAGGCGGAAAACAGAAATGGCAGTTGCACTTATCACGGGAGCTTCGCAGGGAATAGGCGAATGCATCGCAAAGAGACTTGCGAAGGACGGCTACGACATAGCGATAAACTACTATCCGACAGAGGGCGACAAGGCAAAGGCGGTAAA
>JAEEJW010000075.1 GCA_016282095.1 Ruminiclostridium sp.
AGAGTGGCTAAGGTCGGAATCTGTTTTCAGACTCTTCTCAGATGCTTTTAGGGTTCACAAATCCCGCTTTGCTTTTTTGTTGTTTTTTACTATTGACAAATGGGCACTTCATAACAGAATTAAAAGAATCAGCGGTACAAAAGTATTTCGTGTTTTCATGCCTTTGTATTTACATTGATAACAGCTTCGCTTTCCATGATCGAATCCTCTTTGATTATCGCGCCGATACTGTCCGCGCATATTCTTCCTGACCTTGGATTCTTCACGGAATCGATATGTCCCCGGATATCCGCTTCAACATCAGAGTATTCAAAGGAAAGGTCACAATCTACCATCTCACAGTCTGTAAGTTTCAGATCCTTGCAATAGCAGAGCGGCTGTGTGCCGATTATCTTGCATCTTATCAGTGTGAGTCCCTCGGAAAACCACGCCAGATACTCACCCTTTATGACCGAATCCGTTACTGTGACATTTTTTGCGTGCCAGAATGCATCCTTTGTATCAAGTTCCGAATTTCTGATAACCGCATTCCTGACATACTGGAATGAATATTTCCCTTTAAAATCAATGTTTTCGATCTCGATATCCTCCGCATCAAGGAAAACATACTCTGATACAATGCGGCTGTCAGATATTCTGGTATCTGAGGTCTTCCAGCCGAATTCCGGTGACTCTATCCTGCAATTGCGGATAACAGTATTCCTGCATTCTCTCAGCGCTTTTACACCGGTGATCCCGGTATTTTCGATCATACCGTCATCGGAGTACCACAGCGGTGCTCTTGTATTTTCATCCAGCTCTGAATTCCTGAGCTCATATTTTTTTGCGTGCCAGACAGGATATCTTAGTGAGAATTTACAGCCGTCTATAACAATATCCCTTGTTTCTTTAAGAACGGATTCCCCGTCGCCGGGGCCGGCGAAGATGCAATTCCTGACAAGAGTATTCCGTATGTTATATAAAGCTCTTTCCCGGTCAAATGTTTTGTTCTCTATCAGATCCATTGACTGTGCTCCTTTTGTTTAAACGGTAAATATGAAGGTGATCTGTCTGCCGCAAATATTCTGTGGGATACGTCAGTAAAGAACCGGAAGCGTTTCTTTTGTCACCGAAAACGGACTCGAATAGACTTCGCGCAGTTTATCCGAGGTGCTGAATTCTTCGCTCATGCAGAAGGCACCCGACCATGTCATATAGCTGGCCCAGCCGACTTTTTCATCGTGTATAGCTTCCGGATCGGGCAGAGTACCGGTCTCACCGATAAGTATGATCTTCGGACATTCCGTTATTTTCAGCATATCATAGTACATATCGCTCTGACTTGTATGGCAGTGCTTTTCGGGATACATATCGCGTGATACTATGTCAACAACATCGTCTCCCGGATAACATTCGCGAAGTGTCGCGTTCCATACCCATATCAGATTGTTGAGCCCATGAGTTTCGGTAAATCTCCGGTACATTATGCGGTAGAGCTTTTTCAGCGTTTCACCGCCCTTTGAACCCCACCAGAACCATTTCCCCTCACCTTCGTGAAGCGGTCTCCAGAGTATCGGTATCTCCTTTTCGCAGAACGGGCGGAGTATGCCCGCCATTACGTCCAGATCGGACAGCAGCGCCTTGTTTTCCGCAGTTCCGCTTATTACCGCTTTTTCCGCGTCATAATCGGTATTCTCGGTGAAGAAAGATTTTGAGCGTCCGCCGAGCGGTGAGAACCAGTGCCATGTGAATGTGATGAGGCCTTTTCTGTCCGCCCATTCCCATGCGCGGCGAAGCGTCCCGAGGTTGTTTTTCACTTCGGTCATGCACTCATCGTCTGTATCGAGATAATTGATATTCGGTGAATATGACAGTAATTCAAACCCGAGCAGCGCCGGCTCTTTACCGGTGATTCTGCGGATATAGTGCAGCTCCTCCATGTCCATGGTCTGTGTATGCTGGCCTGTAACTATCTTATCGCCTGAAATGTCAGCAAGAAAGCTCATAACATTCCTGACACACTGCTGAGAATTTTTATTGCAAGGAATCTTTATCAAGTTTGTCATAGTCATATCTCCCCATATACTCCGGTTACTTCCGATATGCTCACAGCAGTCAGTACTTTGCGCTCTGAACCCCCGCTGAAATTGTGACTATTATAACATATATTCATCATATTTGCAAGCGTTTTACCGATCTTCTTTATCTCAATATCCGTGATATCCCGTCTCAGAATATGTCAATAATACTCCAGCAGCTTCTTGTCAATGATTGCTATCGGGTCCTTGTCCTTGACCTGACTATAAAACGCTAACTTTGTTATCTCTTCTTTGTCCCTGACCTGTCGATACAGTTCATCTGACGACGTCTCGGGCAGTGTTACTCCGTATAATCCGCCCAGCTCAATGCGCTCATCGGGAGAAAAATAATCGGGCTTCATCAGGAATCTCATAGCACCAATATAGCGAATGCCGCTTGTCTCAACACCAAGCTCCTCGCCAAGTTCTCTGACGATACACTCTCTTGCGCTCTCGCCCGGCTCTTTGCAGCCGCCGAATATCTCATACCTGTTACGCCATTTATTCCAGCCCAGCAGGTACTCATTACCGACCTTTACGACAGCAAGACAATGTGTAAGCTCCGGCATCTGAGATAATTTGTCTTCAGTAATGTTATCGAAAGATAAAAAGATATTGCCGTCGTGATCCTCGCAAATCTGATCTTGTTTTTTCATATCAGCTTCTCCAACTCCGCAAGCAGCCTGCATTTCAAATCTGCAAGCTGTTCTTCGCTTGGTCTGTTGTCATTGGAATACATCTTTTCCATAGGATACCACCAGACGGGACCTCTGCCATTATTGCCGCAGTTCTCAATATCACCGCTTACCCTCGGGAAAAGATGCCAGTGCAGGTGTGCATCGCCCATTCCGAGAAGCTCGTAGTTTATCTTCTCTGCGCCGAACGCCTTTGACACAGCCTCGGCAACGATCGTCATTTCTTCAAGGAATCTTGCCCGCTCTGTCGGGTCAAGGTGGAAAAGTTCGGTCTTGTCTCCGTGGTGCTTGTATAGAAACAGCGTATATCCCCGAAAATGCTGATTGTCACCTATCACCACATACCCCGTTTCGAGCTCCTTGACGAAATAGGGGTTTGTTCCGTTTTGTATCATTTTTATTCTGTCGCATATCAGGCACATTTTAATCACTCCTCACAATCGCTGACGATAGCTTACAGTCCGGCTTTTTCCTTCAATACTGCAATGGCGTTCTCCAAAGCCGGGTCACGTCCTTAGATATAATCCGCAAGACTGCGTTCCATCTTATTATATCAGAGTTAACTGTATAATGTCAATCTTCTGAGCGAAAAGAAGAAATAAACGATGCCCGCAGATAATTCCCTCTGCGGGCATTTTTATGTCGTGATCTCACGCCGGATCCCCGTGTTTCAGAATGAATGCTGAAAGCAGCATATACACCGTGCCTGTTATCAGCATTGCGGCAGCGCAGCCGTGTTTTATTCTGAAACATCGGGAAATGTTTCAGAATTGTTAAAATATCAGAACTTATTGAAATCTGTGAAGCGGCGTGTTATAATTACTACAGAGGTGAACGTAAATGCTTAAAATACTTGTTGTCGAGGACGATAATGAACTGAATTCCACACTATGCAGATTCCTGGATCTGAACGGTTATGAGACTGCCGGGTGCTGTGATGCGCAGAGTGCTTACGATGCTATGTACGGCAGCCACTTCGATATGATCATTTCCGATATTATGATGCCGAAGATCGACGGATTCGAGTTTGCTGAAAGCGTCCGGAGCATCGACAAGGACGTACCGATACTGTTTATGACGGCAAAGGATGATATTGCTTCCAAGCAGCGGGGCTACAAGCTCGGTATCGACGACTATCTTGTGAAACCCGTGGATTTTGATGAGCTGCTGTTAAAGCTCGGAGCCATACTCCGGCGCGCGAATATTGCGGATACCAAAGTACTTGCTGTCGGGAGGTTTTCACTGAACAGCGATACACGCACAGCCGTTTACGACGGCGAAGAAATACCGCTCACGGTGCGGGAATTCAACCTGCTTTATAAACTCCTGTCCTACCCGAAAAAGACCTTCACCCGTTCGCAGCTTATGAATGAGTTCTGGGATATCGAGGCAAATTCAGGTCTGCGTTCGGTCGATGTGTATATGCGCAAGCTGCGCGAAAAGTTTGAAAATGTGGAAGAATTTGAGATAGTGACGGTACACGGGCTGGGCTACAAGGCGGTGATAAAATGAGCGGGGACAGCAGGCATAAAAAAAGCCGGTCTGCGGCATTTTCGGCGTTTCAGTTCATTGTGATACTGCTCTTTTCGTCTTTTGTTGTGACAGCGTCGTTCTTTCTGTTTTTCAATTTCATTGATATCCCGGAGGATAAGTTACAGCTCAGCGCACTGTCAACGCTCGGAAATGTAATATTCATTTCGCTGCTGATGTGGGTGTTCTATTCGATATATAAGAAAATGACCGTTGACAAGCCGGTAAATCGCATTATCGGGGGATTGAAGAAGATAACCGGCGGCGACTTCTCCGAACGCATACAGACCTATGATTCACCGTTCATAGAGGAGCAGTATGACATGATAATCGAGAGCATAAACAAGATGTCCGGAGAGCTTGCGGGGGTCGAGACACTGCGCACCGACTTTATTTCCAATGTCTCGCATGAAATGAAGACACCCCTGGCGGTCATACAGAATTATGCGGCGCTGTTAAAATCCCCGCAGCTGACGGAAGATGAGCGTCTCGGATATGCGCAGGCGATAGGCGATGCCTCAAAGCGGCTTGCTGCGCTTATCACAAATATCCTGAAACTGAACAAGCTCGAAAATCAGCAGATATTCCCCGAAAGCAGGCAGTACAATTTAAGTGAGCAGATATGCGAGTGTCTGCTTGAATTTGAGACCGAGTGGGAGAAGAAAAACATAGAGATCGAAACGGACATTGATGATGATATTGTCATAAACTCAGACAGCGAGCTTATGAGTCTTGTATGGAACAATCTGTTCTCGAACGCGCTGAAATTCACAGATGCGGGCGGCACAGTGAGCGTTTCGGTCAGGAGGGCAGGCAAGACGGTGGTCGTCAGAGTCTCCGATACGGGCTGCGGCATAGACACCGAGACAGGTAAGCATATTTTTGACAAGTTCTATCAGGGCGACACATCTCACGCTGCCCGCGGCAACGGGCTCGGACTTGCTCTTGTGAAGCGTATCATCGATATAACCGGAACTCAGATCACAGTTGATTCCGAGGTCGGCAAAGGCAGCACGTTCACTGTGACGATACCGGAGATACACGCATGAAAAAAGACCTTTTAAGAAAGATTCTGAACCCGCCGGTGTGGGTCATAATCGTATCCGATATTGTTGTGACGGGAATGCTGATATTTGCTCTCGGGTTTCCGGAAGCCGCAGGCTGGTTTGCCTATGTGGCATATCTTGTTTCGGCATTTGCGCTTGTGGTGACAATCATCGGCATCGGACGGCTGTTCCGGTATGTGAAATTGCTTATTGCGCAGGATAAATTCCCGCCGTTCAGGTGGCTGAACAGGCTTATGCACACAAACGGGTTTACCGCACGATACTTCGACGACAAGGATTTCCGTGCGGAAGTTTCGCTGTATGCGGGTCTTGCAATAAATCTGCTGTACGGCGTGTTCAAGATCGCAACAGGTGTATTCTACGGCTCAGCCTGGCTGTGGTCAATGGGGATCTACTTCTTCGCGGTCGGCGGCATACGCTTCATGCTCATGCGGAATTTAGGCAGAAAGAGCTTTTCACAGGATGAAAAAGCTGTAAAGCTGCACGAATACCGTACATACCGCAGATGCGGGATAATGATGCTGTTCATGAATATCACTGTCGCCGGACTTGCGATACAGATGATATGGCAGAACAAGGCTAATGAGTATTCACGCGTAGTTGTGATAATCACAGCCTGCTACACATTTTACAGCTTTGTACTTGCTCTTGTGAACATGATCTCATTCAGGAATCGCGATAACGCAATACTCTCGGCTGCAAAAGACCTCACCTTCTCCGGAGCGGTGATGTCGATGATGACATTGCAGACCTCGATGCTGTATGCGTTCAACGAGAAAGGCGATGAGTACAGGCAGCTGTTCAATTCGATAACAGGCGGTTTTGTTATTGCAATAGTAGTCGGAATATCGGTATATATGATAATCCGCGGAACGAGAAAGATCAGAATGTACACGGACTGATATTTTAACATTTCGGCAACAATTCCGAAACATTTCGGAAACATATCTCCGATATAATAAGCACATAAAACGAAAACAAATATACGGAGGTATTACAAAATGAGCAACACAACATTCACCTACGATTATTCGGCAGCGCAGAACGAAGAAGCAGAGCGCATAATGCGCAAGTATTCCGGCGAAGAAAAACAGTACAGCGACATCGAGAAGCTGCAAAAGCTTGACCGGAAAGCCGAGACTCCCGGAATGATCGCCGCAATGACGGTCGGAATTATCGGAACGCTGATAATGGGTACGGGAATGAGCCTTGTGATGGTATTCGGTAATATGGTGACCGGTATAGTTCTCGGTATTGTCGGTATCGGCATCATGCTTCTTGCGTACCCGGTCTGGAAGAAGGTCACAAAAAGCTCCCGAGAAAAAGTGAGAGCCGAGGTGATGCAGCTTGGCGAGAAAATCAGGAACGGACAGTAAAATGAATACAGAAACGTCCCCGGATACAATCCGGGGACATTCTTTGTGTGTGAAAAATACCGGCTCTTTTCAGTTTTTAATATTTCGGCAACATTTCCGAAACAATTCGGAAACAATCTGCCGCTATAATATACTCAATAAATAAGATATCAGGAGGACAAGAAAATGAAAAAGATGTATTTGGTAACAGGAGCGGCAGGCTTTTTAGGCGGCACGGTATGCCGTCAGCTCATAGACAGGGGCGATAAGGTGAGAGCCTTTGTTCTCCCGAATGACCCGGCGATGAAGTTCGTTCCCAAGGAAGCGGAGATATGCGAAGGTGATCTTCGTGATATGTCGTCTCTTGAAAAATTCTTCACAGTTGATGCTGATACGGAAACAGTGGTTCTTCATATCGCAAGCATAGTGACCGTTGACCCCGGATTCAATCAGAAAGTGATAGATGTAAATGTGGGCGGTACGCAGAATATCATCGACCTCTGCCTTGCACACAAGGAGTGCAGAAAGCTCGTATATTGCAGCAGCACAGGCGCGATACCGGAAGCGCAGAAGGGTACGGCTATCCGGGAAACGGATAATTTCGATGCGGACAAAGTCGAGGGCTGCTACAGCCAGTCCAAGGCTATGGCGACGCAGCTTGTACTTAACGCAGTGCGTGAAAAGGGGCTTAACGCCTGTGTAGTCCACCCCAGCGGGATAATGGGGCCTGAAGATTACGCGGTCGGAGAAACTACCAGCACTCTCATCAAGATCATCAACGGCGATATGCCTATGGGCATCGACGGCTCGTTCAATCTCTGCGATGTGCGCGACCTTGCACACGGGACGATAATGGCGGCGGATAAAGGAACAGCGGGCAGCTGCTACATTCTCGGCAATGATGAAGTATCGTTCAAGGATTTCTCAAAGCTCGTCTGCGAAGAGAGCGGCTGCAAGCCGGTAAAGATGTTTCTGCCGCTCGGAGCAGCGAACTTTATTGCGAATATACTTGAAAAGAAAGCAAAGAAAAAGGGCGTAAAGCCGCTTATGACCTCATTCTCTGTCTATAATCTCGCCCGCAACAATGTGTTCGATTCCGGGAAAGCGCGCCGCGAGCTGGGCTATACAACACGCTCGTACCGCGAGACTATACATGATGAGATTGCCTGGCTCAAAGCTGAGGGAAAGATATTGACGAACAGATAAGAAAAGCGTGTGCGATTATCAAAAACGTAATTGCAAAGCCTATGACGATGATTAACTGATGCACTGATTTTGGGTATCAGTATATCGCTCTCATCAACATTAAGAAGTATAATGCCAATCGCCGAAAACCGCATTATACCGCGGTTTGTGGGATTTCACCGAATTTGCGAAAAGAACCAAATGAAATTCAAATCCCCTCCGCCCGATAGAAATATACACCGGTCGGAATTTTCAAGAACAAAAGTAATACAGCCCACAACCGGCTTGCTTATGCCGTTTGTGGGCTGTATATACTTTTTGTCATGTAAAGATTGGATTACGTTCCAAAAATATATCTGCACTCCGGACAGCGAGGCAGAAAAATACCGTATAGAAGATAACTTCCATACGGTTTGGGTGCAGCGTCACGCTGCCTGTGATTGCATTACAGAAAGTATATTTTCTGTAATGCACAATGAACCTGCATGGCTGAGCGGTTATATCAGATTGTTATATGCTTTGGAGTACGTCATGAATATCCCCGTCAATACATATCGCCCTATCCGCGACCTTATAGGGAGCATACGCCTGACCGTAGTTTATGCAGGCATATACCGCTTTCGGATTATTCGCTGTCATTTTCCAGAACGGGAATTTTATAATGCCGGGCGTATTCATTCCAACACCGAGTTCAAGAAATAAAATGTGCTTTCCGTCATTATTGCCGAGGAATGTTTCATACCGCAAAGCCGCGTCATGCCAGCCCTTGTCCTCGACAAACGTATCGTCAGAGCGCAGATTCATTGACATAGGTTTCCCGCATTTCGGGCAGCGCGGTATCAGCTCGGCGGGTATCTTCATATCCTGCTGAAACTCGATCATATCCTTGACTGCCTCTTCGTTATCGTAAGTTCCGTTGTGGCAAGGCTCTGAGCATTGGAACAGTCCATAATCTCCCTGCGTATAGAACAGCCTCGATTTGTCAAAACCAGCCTTCTGGAACTGATGATCGACATTCGTAGTAATAACAAAATAGTCCTTGTCCTTCATCAACTCAAACAACATCTTGTATGTGCCGTTGTCAACATCCATATATCGGTTGCAGTAAATGAACCTTGACCAGTATGCCCACTGTTCCTCCGGGGTCGGGAACGGATAGAACCCGCCTGAATACATATCATGAAAGCCGTATTTATCCTCGAAATCTGAGAAGTATTTACGGAACCGCTCGCCGGAGTAGGTAAATCCCGCTGCTGTGGAAAGTCCTGCACCTGCACCGATAACTATCGCATCGGCAGCCTGTATTTCGTCATTCAGTCGCCGGATCTCATCCGAGAAGTCTGTTGTAGATGTCAAAGTCTGTTTCTGTGAAAACATTAAATATCACCCCGATGTCGTGAGTTTTAAGAAAATCGCGGACAGTATTTACCGCAATCTGCGCAGCTTCTCTCTGCGGGAATCCGAACACGCCTGTTGAGATGCAGCAAAAGGCTATTGACTGTACGTTATTTTGTACAGCAATATCAAGACAGCTTTTGTAGCAGCTTTCAAGCAGTCTGCAATGTTCGTCCGTAAGCCGCCCCTGCACTATGGGTCCGACGGTATGTATCACATGGTCACAGGGTAAATTATAGGCTTTAGTTATTTTTGCTTTTCCGGTAGGTTCTGCGTATCCCTGCTTCTCCATGATCTGACCGCACTCATACCGCAAACGAACTCCTGCGAAAGTGTGAATGCAGTTATCAATGCAGTTGTGGCAGTGAGAGTAACAGCCTGTCATTCCAGAATTTGCGGCGTTGACTATCGCACCGCATTTCAGCGTGGTAATATCGCCGCGCCATAGGTAAATATGCGGCTCACGGGGTGTGAGGTCAGCGGCATCGGTAATGCCCTTTTCCGCTGTCAGCTCGGCCAGCAGTTCGTTCTCCGCTTCGTAGTATTCATCACTCGCGGGAGCCGCCGGACGCACGTTCACAAGGCTGCGATACAGGCGGAATTTGTCCCGCTTGCTTTCGGGAATGGCGATGTTCTCGCCGCACTCCGAGAGCAGATATTTAATCAGAAAATCAAATTTATCCATATTATCACCGCCTAAAACAATGTGAGCTGTGCATCTATCCAGCTCTCCTGACTTGCCTGATGTATGTCCTCACCCTCCTGTAGATTGCCCACAAGGAACGGCGATTCGGGGTCGTGAAGCCGCATATTCCGTCTGACATTTTCAT
>JAEEJW010000076.1 GCA_016282095.1 Ruminiclostridium sp.
AGATGAATAAACAGAAAAAGCCGTCTATTGTTAGGCGGCTGCGGACGATTTCCCGTGATAGATGTGACAAGAACAATGAGCGTACCCGCGAAAAGCACAATAACAGAGAGGCAGAGCGTTAATGACATTCAAGTTCGATAAGAAGAAGGTCACGAAAGTCCTGCCTTTCATTATGCTCGGCTATTTCGCCAATAAGCTCTCCCAGGCGTTTACAAGTGCCGACGGAACACAACTCGGCGACATCATAATGAACGGAATACGGAATGTCGGTCAGGTTTTCAGAAATCCTCTGCCGAGCTTTAATCCGATAGACTTGCTCATAGGTGTCGCGGGTGCGCTTCTGATAAAGCTCATCGTGTATATGAAGGGCAAGGACGCTAAAAAGTATCGTAAAGGCTGCGAATACGGCTCGGCTCGTTGGGGTACTTCCGAGGATATAAAGCCATATATGGCTGAAAAGTTCGAGGATAATGTTATTCTCACAGAGACCGAAAGGCTGACTATGGAGGGTCGCCCTGCGGCGGGTCCGAAGTATGCGAGAAATAAGAACATTCTTGTGATCGGCGGCTCCGGCTCCGGTAAGACGAGATTTTTTGTCAAACCAAATCTACTGCAAATGCACAGTTCGTATGTCGTTACTGACCCTAAAGGAACTGTGCTGAACGAAGTCGGAAAGGCTCTCAAAGACGGCGGCTACACAATAAAGGTGCTGAACACAATAAATTTCGCAAAGTCTATGCACTACAATCCGCTGGCATATATCCGATCGGAGAAAGACATTCTGAAACTCGTCAATGTTATCATCGCCAACACCAAAGGCGAGGGTAATCAGTCGGGAGAAGATTTTTGGGTCAAGGCTGAACGCTTGTACTATTGCGCCCTGATAGGGTACATTTGGTATGAAGCGCCGGAGGAAGAACAGAACCTCAATACGCTGATCGAGATGATAAATGCGTCGGAGGCTCGTGAGGATGACGAAAACTTTGAGAATCCGATAGATATAATGTTTAAGGAGCTTGAAGCGGAGAAGCCCGACCATTTTGCAGTAAGGCAGTATAAGAAATACAAACTCGCTGCCGGCAAGACCGCGAAAAGCATTTTAATTTCCTGCGGCGCTCGCCTTGCTCCGTTCGATATTGCGGAGCTGCGAGACCTTACGGAGTACGATGAAATGGAGCTGGACACATTAGGCGACAGAAAAACGGCGATGTTCGTCATAATCTCGGATACCGATGATACTTTTAATTTCTTGGTCGCTATAATGTACACACAATTATTCAATTTGCTCTGTGACAAAGCTGACGACAAATACGGCGGGCGCTTGCCTGTTCATGTCCGCTTTATACTCGATGAGTTTGCGAATATCGGTCAGATTCCGAAGTTCGACAAGCTCATAGCAACGATAAGAAGCCGTGAAATATCGGCTTCTATTATTTTGCAGGCACAATCGCAGCTAAAAGCTATCTATAAAGACAATGCCGATACGATAGTCGGAAACTGCGATACTACGCTCTTTCTCGGCGGTAAAGAAAAGACTACCTTGAAGGAGATGTCGGAAATTCTCGGAAAAGAGACCATTGACCTGTACAACACGGGCGAGTCCCGCGGCAAAGAGGTCTCTCATTCCCTGAATTATCAAAAGACGGGAAAAGAATTGATGTCAATGGACGAGATCAGCGTTATGGACGGCTCAAAGTGTATCTTACAGGTGAGAGGCGTGAGACCTTTTCTCAGTAACAAGTATGATTTGACAAAGCACCCAAAGTACGCTTTGACTTCTGACGCTGACCAAAAGAATTTCTTTGATATTGAGAAATTCCTTAATCATAAATTGAAAATCAAGCCCGAAACAGTCGTTGAGGTATATGACTGCTCGGACGCAGAAGAAACGGAAGAAGCCGCTGAATAAGCGGCTTTCGTTCGGAATTATTAACGGAGGATCAAATTTATGGACTTTTTTAACTCGGCGGTTGACTGCCTGCAGACTCTCGTAATTGCGCTCGGTGCCGGTCTCGGCGTATGGGGTGTAATAAACCTTCTCGAAGGCTACGGTAATGATAACCCTGGTGCCAAGTCGCAGGGTATGAAGCAGCTTATGGCTGGCGGCGGTGTGGCACTCATCGGTATCACTCTTATCCCCCTTCTTTCCGGTCTGTTCGGCTGATACCGCAGGAGGCATAAATAGCTTGCAATGCGGTGTAATGCCGCATTGTCGGCTATTTGCCATTAAACACGATCAGAAAGGCGGGATGTGATGGATTCACTTTTTCAGTATATCAGCGACGCTATCCACAGTTTTCTCGTAGATCTTGTCGGCGGTGTCTTTATTCAGATATACAATGAAGCAAATGCTGTCACAGGCTCGGTAGCTGCGGAAGTTGCCAAAAGCCCGTCAGAATGGAACAGCGACATTTTCACGATGATTCGGAATCTGTCGAATAATGTGATGATACCGATAGCCGGAATGATTATCACTTTTGTCCTATGTTACGAGCTTATCACGGCAATAACTGAAAGAAACAATATGCGCGATGTCGATGTTGATACCTTTATAAAATATATCTTCAAGGCGGGCATAGCAGTATTCCTGCTCTCGAACACCTTTGGTATAGTTATGGGCATATTCGATGTGACGCATTGGGTAGTGAACACGGCAAGCGCCTCGATAACGAACGATACCTATATTGATGTTATCTCTATTTACAACAACTTCAAGGATACTCTGAACGATATGGACAACGGCTCTCTTATGCTGCTGTTCCTGCAAGCGTCGATAGTGTCCCTGGCGGTTAAGGCGATTGCGGTACTTGTCTCCGTGGTGCTTATAAACCGAATGATAGAGATATATCTGTATTGCTCGGTGGCTCCTATTCCGTTTGCGACTATGACTAATCGCGAATGGGGCAATATCGGCACCAACTATATCCGTTCTATGGTTTCTCTCGGTTTCCAGGCGTTTTTCATTATGGTCATCGTCGGTATTTACTCCGTCCTTGTCAAAGGATTGGTGAATGCGACTAACCTGAACGACCTGATTATGCAGCTCGGAGTATATTCCG
>JAEEJW010000007.1 GCA_016282095.1 Ruminiclostridium sp.
GACCCCGACCGGCAATAACGGCAACAGCGGCAACACAGATAACAGCACAACAACACCGACACCCGGCGGCGACGACTTCTCGACCGCTATACCGATAAGCATAGGTCAGACCGTGGATAATAAGGCGATAGTAAGCGGCGGACAGGAGCGCGTTGTCTATAAGTTCACAACGGGCGAAGCGGGCGAATACACGATAACGATGAAGCACCCGCAGGATTACTTCGGCACACCCGACGCGATATTCATACTGACTGATTCCACCGACAATTCCCGTGCAAGCAATGAGGAATGGTTCCAGGGAGAAATCTCCAAGACATACACGCTCAAAGGTAATACCATGTATTATCTCGAAACGTGGGATTATGTGATATTCACGATCACATTCGGCGCCTCGGGCAGCATTGACAGCTCCGGCGGCGACGGCTACTG
Organism: Ruminiclostridium sp.; assembly: GCA_016282095.1. GTDB lineage: Bacteria > Bacillota > Clostridia > Oscillospirales > Ruminococcaceae > Ruminiclostridium_E. Next base: position 430 of record JAEEJW010000007.1, read on the forward strand.
GAAGCTTACGAAGGTGACGGCATACTGCCCGACCAACGACGGATATGCAGAATCGACCACCGGACGCACGACCAATGACGGCATCAACGGCAAGACCGAGTACAAGATCTCCGAAAAAGGCTCTCTGGTGCAGTGTGCGTTAACGGATTCACATGATTATAAATTCTATGGTGAAGAGCGCAAAGGCGGCGGCGAAGCGAAGTTTACATTCACTGTCCCGAAGACCGCATATGCGGGCGGTGAAAGGCTGACTGTCAAGATGACAAACAAGTCCTCCACATGGGGCGACGGATCAATCAACGCTGTTATCAAATCCGATTTCTGGTACGGTGAGCACACCACGGACAGCATCGGATTTGTTCAGGGCTCTGCTTTTGCAGCCGACAACGGTGCCGATGCCTGTGAAACACATACGTCAAACGGCTCCAGCGACTCCGCGGAACTGACTGTCTCAAGAGCTTTTCCGGACAGCGGAGAACCCGGTGACATCGTGAACTTCCGTTCCGGTGGAAACTTAATGACCGTTGCCTATACCTATGTATGGACAGCCGGAACAAAGCCCGCCGATACGGGTGACGCTACAGGATATATCTCCGGCAGCGCCGACAGCACCGGCGGCACGACAGTAAGCATTCCCGACGGCGCGGTTTCCGGGATCTACAACGGTCATACCTACGCGGTGATCGAACAGGAGCTTGACCCGCTGGCAGCTAACGACTACTGCAATAATATAGGCGGATATCTCGCCACAATCACCTCGCAGGGCGAACAGGACTTTGTTGCTTCGCTCGCGGCGCGTGTAGATTACGGCGACTTCTGGATAGGCGGCTCTGACTACGGTTCGGAAGGAAACTGGTACTGGCTCAACGGCGAGCCGTGGAATTATACGGCATGGTATCCGGGCGGCTCTGTTGGAACAGAGGAACCGAACAACGGTCTCGGCTCCGGAGAAGATTACGTCTTTATGAACAAAGCGCGCGGCTATCAGTGGGTCGACGGTTACGGCGGTTACGGAACTGCTTCCGTTTATTTCATCTGTGAGTGGAGCAGTGAGCTTCCGGGCGCAGGCGGAAATTCCGGCGGCACAAACGGCAGTCTAACAGAATCGGGCATCATTGATCAGCGAACTCATCAGGGCGCCGGCAGTGGTAAGATAACCATTACTCTCATGTGGGATTCAAAGGATGACCTCGATCTGCATGTATTCACTCCCGACGGCTCGGAGATATGGCACGGCAACAGGTCTGCACAGGGCGGTACTCTTGATATCGACGCGAACAACGCGCAGAATATGAAGGAGCACCCGATCGAGAACGTGTATTTCCCGAACCCCGAGAGCGGCGAATACTGGGTATATGTCTATAACTACGAAGACAGAACGCCCGGTCAGTCCACAAACTGGATAGTCCGCGTTCAGGTCGGCGACGAGGAGGAGATATTCTCCGGCACTGTTACAAATCAGGAGGACACCGTGGAGGTGCTCGGATTCAGATACGATGTGGGAGAAGGCGTCTGATTACAGCCGTAAAATAATGTGGCACAAATGAATAGTGTCTCTCCTGCATAACGCGGGAGAGACCCAACGAACTGTCAAGCGAACATTTGCTGTATTTTAATATTTTTGAATAAATGCGATTATACTGCGGTTTATCGACATTCATCTTTTAGTCTCAGTCAATGATTTTCAGCAAAATAAGGTACATTTTAGTAAAAACAAGGTACAAATAAGGTAGGGAGATGTGATATATGGAAATCGAAGCATCTTGTAGATAATATACAAGGTGCTTTGAGCAATTTCTACAATTGTTTATACTTTCCCCATTGCATTTTTCTTTTATATGTGATATAATATCGCAATGATAATATTCTGCTGAACGTGAACTCCCACAGCAGCGGCAATACCCAAAATGATCTCTCGCAAAGGTGACACTGATATGAAAAGAAAACTGAAAGCCGTGTGTGCAGGGCTTCTTGCATTGGCGATAGGACTTACCGCGTCCGGATGCGGCATGCGAAAAAGCGACGGCAAAAAGACCGTCGGTATAGCGATGCCGGCGAAGTTTCTCGAGCGCTGGAACCGCGACGGCGAATACCTGAAACGGCGGTTCGAAGATGAAGGATACAATGTTGAACTGCGCTTCTCCGACAACAACATAAATCAACAGGTCAATGACATACAGGTGCTTATCGCCGACGATGTCGATCTGCTGATAATATCCGCCATAGACGGCGGCGCGATGTTCCGCACCCTCGAAGATGCAGCGATAAAGGATATACCCGTTATCTGCTATGACCGTATGATACCCAACAGCGAGGCGGTAAAGTGCTATGTCTCCTTCGACAACTACACCGTCGGTCAGCTGCAGGCCGGGTTCATCATTGACTCGCTTGGCATTGATAAAGAGGACAATGATGACGGCGTTTTCAATATAGAACTCGTTATGGGAGACACTGCGGACACGAACGCTTCCGTTTTCTACAGGGGCTCCATAGATACCCTGCAGCCGTATCTGGACTCGGGAAAGATAAAGATACCCTCCGGCAAGGTGACGTTCGAGCAGACCGCGACCCCCGGCTGGGAAACAGACAAGGCGCTGAAGAACATGCAGAACATCCTGGCTTCCCATTATTCCGGCGGAACAACTCTCGATGCCGTGCTCTGCACGTCAGACTGTCTTTCTATCGGTGTCATACAGGCGATACAAACGGATTACAACGGGCACAACGATCCCGTTATTACCGGACAGGACGGCGATATCGCGGCGCTGAGAGCTCTTGTTGATAACACCCTTGATATGACGGTATATAAGAATGTACAGCATGAAGCCGATGCCACCGTGATCGTCGCAAGAACGATACTCGAAGGCAGAACACCCGATGACTCGATAACATCGGAGTTCCCCGCGAAATGTGTATTTGACAATGAAACGTACAATAACGGAAAAGAACCGATAGCCTCTTTCCTGCTTACTCCGGAGGTGATCGAGGCCGACGGTCTTGAAAAACTTGTCGGAACGGGACTGTATATGTGGGACGATGACCACCGATACCTCAGATCGACATCATGACAGGAGGACAAACACTTGTCTGAATACATACTTGAAATGAAGAACATTGTAAAGGAGTTCCCGGGAGTAAAAGCGCTCGACAACGTCAATCTCAAAGTGAAGCGCGGCGAGATACACGCTCTTGTGGGAGAGAACGGCGCAGGGAAATCCACACTGATGAACATTCTGAGCGGAACTTACCCTTACGGCAGCTACTCGGGCGACATAGTATACAACGGTGAGACCTGTATGTTCCGGACGCTCCGCGACAGCGAGAACAAGGGCATCGTCATAATACATCAGGAGCTTGCGCTGATACCCGAACTTTCGATAGGCGAAAACATGTTTCTCTGCAACGAACGCCGGGGAAAATTCGGGATCGACTGGGACAGGACATACAAGGAAGCAGCCGAACGCATGGCACAGGTTGGGCTGAAAGAAGACCCGCGCACGCTGATAA
>JAEEJW010000077.1 GCA_016282095.1 Ruminiclostridium sp.
GCTTTGACTACAACCGCCTGTGCCTGATACTGGCGGTGCTGGAAAAACGCACAGGCTATATGTTCGGCCAGTTCGATGTTTACGTCAACATCACCGGAGGAATGAGACTGACGGAGCCTGCCGCGGATGCAGCGGTGGCGCTGTCGCTGTTTTCGGGGCTCTGCGATATGGTGCTGCCGGAAGATCTGGCTGTATTCGGTGAGATAGGCCTCGGCGGCGAGCTGCGGGCTGTTTCCCATGCCTCGGAGCGCATACGCGAGTGCGCAAGACTGGGGTTCAGGACCTGCATAGTACCGAAGGCGGTGCTTTCTTCGCTGGACAAGCGTGACTGCGCCGGGATACGCGTTATCGGAGCCTCTGACCTTACGCAGATGTTCAAGGCTGCCGAAAGTGTGCTGAAACGAGAATAATAAAGAACCACCGGCAGCACCGGTGGTTCTTTGCTGATATAATTGCAGCGGATACTCTGTATGAGCGGCAGAAAACTGCTGTTTCTATTACTGTTGCTGTCAGATGAGCCTTATGCGCACATGATCGGGTTCCTGCTCAAACGCCGACAGACACGCGAAAGCGACTGCCGCACCGGTGAGCTGGCCAGTATATTCCATTGACGGTATACGCTTTTCATAATCGCCGTTTATCTGCCATGCCGGACAGTCGCTGCTGTCATCAAAACGAAGCGTGGCTATATCGGTGAATGCCGCGGGCGTGCATTTCTTCTTTGTGAAGAACAGGAAACGTCTGTTTGTCAGTACCGTGAATTCCTTGCCCTTGGAGAATATGCCCTGATCCTTGTACACTATGATCTGCTCACCGGGTTCAAGTTCGCTGTTGATACGCCCGCGCACCGCGTTTATCAGGCTGTCGTTAATACCCTCGGCCGCAAGGTCGCTGCCTTTTATCATGCTCTTTCTGATGTAAGCGCTGACTTTTTCCGCAGTACCCAGCTCATTCATGCAGTACAGCAGAGTCATCAGGCACTTTCCGGCGTGCTCCTTGTCGAAAGAGCCGCTGAGATCGCGTTCGATAACGAATATCTCTTCATCAAGGCTGTTGCTTTTCTCCTCGATCTTTTCCCGGAGTTCCGCCTCCACCTCGAATTTCGAGCCGCAGTACGGACATTCGAGCATGGTCTTCGATCTCGTCAGCTCCAGCGAAGCGCCGCAGTTTGGACATTTTCTGCTTTCCATAGTTATGTGTTCCTTTCGTTGTTATTCCGCGGAGATCAGTCTGTGAATGCAAAGCCGGAAGCCGTGGCTGTTCCGGCTTTCCGATCATACTGAATATATTATAGTATATTATCCGGAAAAAGTCAATATTTTGGAACAGACAGCAATAAATGCCGAATGACGGAGAAAAAGCTGCGCGGCCGTCAGGTCACGCAGCTTCGTTTTTTCAGGATCCGGAGATTATACGCATCACAAGCGCTGACATACCGTATCAGGCATTATCCTGCAGCGCGTCGTATCCGTGCTCGCCGGTGCGTATCTTCAGCACATTCTCGACATCGTAAACAAAAATCTTGCCGTCACCGAGATTTCCGGTGTAGAGCGCGTTCTTCGCTGCGCTGATGACATCATCGACAGGCACCTTGCAGACAACGACCTCGACCTTTACTTTCGGGAGGAGCTGCGGGGTTACAGGAACTCCACGATAGTATTCGGTCTTTCCTTTCTGCATTCCGCAGCCCATTGTATTCGTGACTGTCATGCCTGTGATGCCGATAGCGTAGAGAGCCGATTTGAGCTGATCGAACTTCTCGAGCGAAGTGATGATGTCCACCTTGGTCATCTTCACGTCGGAAGCGGTGTTCGCAGCCTTGACGTGCTGTACCGGAACTGCGGCCTCTTCCGAAAGAACGGGGATCACGTTCGCAACTTCCTTTTCCTTGCCGGAAGCGGTCGTCTCGATGTGCATGGACGGAATGAAATCGGCATAAGAAGACTGTAAGCCGTGCTCGGTAGCGTCCAGACCTACGATCTCTTCATGTCTGTTGACACGCAGGCCGATGGTTTTCTTGATGATAAAGAATGTTACGGTTATGGTGACAGCGGTCCACGCTGCGACAGTCACAACGCCGAGGCCCTGTAATCCGAACAGCTCAAAGCCTCCGCCGTAGAACAGACCTGCAAGTTTATTGCCCATACCGTTTGCGATAGCGTAGCCGGGTACGTCCGGATTCGCGAGAAGTCCGACCGCGAGAGTTCCCCAGACACCGTTGCAGAAGTGTACTGCGACTGCGCCGACAGGGTCGTCAATCTTGAGTACATTATCGAGGAACCAGACGCCGAATATTACGAGAAGTCCGGAAACCACGCCGATGATCGTTGCGCCGAGGGCATCGACCACATCGCAGCCTGCCGTTACGCCGACAAGACCGGCGAGGGAAGCGTTAAGGCACATTGAAACATCGGGCTTGCCGTAGCGCAGCCATGTGAAGATCATGCAGACAACAGTCGCGACTGCGGGAGCTATAGTTGTGGTCACGAAGATAGAACTGAGCTGACCGCCGGAGATTGCGGCAGCGCCGTTGAAGCCGTACCAGCCGAACCAGAGAATGAAGCATCCGAGTGCGCCGAGTGTGAGCGAGTGACCGGGTATAGCTTTCGGCTTGCCTTCCTTGTCGAACTTGCCGATTCGCGGACCGACCATTTTAGCACCTATCAGAGCGCAGATGCCGCCGACCATGTGGATCGCGCAGGAGCCTGCGAAATCATGGAAACCGAGCTGTACGAGCCAGCCGCCGCCCCATACCCAGTGGGCTTCGATCGGGTAGATCACAAGGCTTATGACTGCCGAGTAGAGACAGTAGGAGAGGAACTTCGTGCGCTCTGCCATACCGCCGGAAACGATGGTTGCCGCAGTCGCGCAGAACACGAGGTTGAACACGAAGGGCGACCATTCAAAGTTGGCGTAGTCCGTGAACACGCCGAGGGTCGGCAGTCCGCAGAAGCCGCCGAGTACATCCTCGCCCATCATCAGACCGAAGCCGAGAAGTGCGAAAACGACAGTTCCGATGCAGAAATCCATCAGGTTCTTCATTATGATATTACCCGCGTTCTTGGCGCGTGTAAAACCTGTTTCGACCATTGCAAAGCCCGCCTGCATGAAGAACACCAGCGCGGCTCCTATAAGGTACCAGATACCGAATATTTCGGTGTCGACAGCATTCATGATGTTGTCCATAAGTCATCTTCCTTTCATCTGTGAAAAGTTTTCTTTATAAGACAAAGGGGCACGGTTAAATCACCGAGCCCCATTGCTCTACACATTTATTTCAGTTTGTTTATCTTACATCAAATAAGAGTTCGCCGTAAGTCGGGATCGCCCAGTACTCTTTCGCTGTGATCTTTTCGGCATCGTCGATATACCTGCGGAGGTCTGCCATCGCGGGGATGACCTCGTCCTTGCAGATGAACGCGCTTTTTATCACATCGTTTTCGGCGGCTGCTTTTCCGAGCTTTTCTTCGAGCCCGACGAGTGCGCTGTATGCCTTGTTCATGAGTTCCGAGAGCTGTGCGGAGATGTTCTTCTCAAAGTCTGAGATCAGATTTTTGTCAAGATAGCGGACGTATTTGCTGATGCCCGGGAGCAGGTCGTGATATGCCATATCCACCATTGTTCTCGCTTCTATCTTGATGAGTTTTTCGTAGGCCTCGAAAAGTATTTCATTTCTTGAGTGCATCTCTGCTTCGGAGAAGACTTTATGATTCGTGAACAGAGCCACGTTCTTCTCGTCGAGCCAGTGAGCCAGCGCGTCCGGAGTTGTCTTGAGGTTCGAGAGCCCGCGCTTTTCGGCTTCCGCGATCCACGCATCATCGTAGCCGTTGTCGTTGAAGATGATGCGTTTGTGTTCCTTTATGACTTTCTGTATCAGGTCATGCAGCGCACCGTTGAAGTCCTGTACATTTTCAAGTGCATCCGCGAACTGCTTCAGTTCCTCGGCCACTGCCGTATTCAGAACAACATTGCTGCCCGAAACGGAAGCGGACGAACCGAGCATTCTGAATTCGAACTTGTTGCCGGTGAACGCGAATGGTGATGTTCTGTTGCGGTCTGTCGCGTCCTTCGGGAACTTCGGGAGAACGTGTACGCCGACTTTCATCAGCTCTTTCTCTTTTGTACCGTAGGGAGTATCATTTTCGATGGATTCAAGTATCTCTGTAAGCTCGTTTCCGAGGAATACGGAGATCACTGCGGGAGGCGCTTCGTTCGCGCCGAGTCTGTGGTCGTTTCCTGCACTTGCTACCGATATGCGGAGGAGGTCCTGATAATCGTCAACCGCCTTGATGACCGCGCAGAGGAAGAGCAGGAACTGTGCGTTCTCGTATGGTGTATCGCCGGGTTCAAGCAGATTTACGCCGGTGTTTGTGCTTATTGACCAGTTGTTGTGCTTGCCGGAGCCGTTCACGCCGTCGAAGGGCTTCTCGTGGAGCAGACAAACAAGTCCGTGCTTCTTTGCGACTTTCTGCATGATCTCCATGGTGAGCTGGTTGTGATCTGCCGCTATGTTCGTCGTGGCGAAGATCGGGGCAAGCTCATGCTGTGCCGGAGCGACTTCGTTGTGCTCCGTCTTGGCAAGTATGCCGAGCTTCCAGAGCTCTTCGTTAAGGTCTTTCATAAATGCCTGAACGCGTGGTTTTATCACGCCGAAGTAGTGATCTTCCAGCTCCTGGCCTTTCGGCGGCATTGCGCCGAAGAGTGTACGTCCGGTATATATAAGGTCTTTTCTCTTGTCGTAGTCTTCCTTGTCAACGAGGAAGTATTCCTGCTCTGGCCCGACTGTTGTCTTGACCGATGTAACGTTCTCGTTGCCGAAGAACTTTAAGATCCTCATAGCCTGCCTGTTGACCGCTTCCATTGAGCGGAGCAGGGGAGTCTTCTTGTCGAGCGCCTCGCCTCCGTAGGAGCAGAAGGCGGTGGGTATGCAGAGCACTCCGTCCTTGATGAATGCGTATGATGTCGGATCCCATGCTGTATAGCCGCGGGCTTCGAATGTAGCTCTCAGACCGCCCGACGGGAACGAAGACGCATCGGGCTCACCCTGGATCAGCTCCTTGCCGGAGAACTCCATTATCACGCTGCCGCCCTGTGAGGGGGAGATGAAGCTGTCGTGCTTTTCGGCGGTGATGCCTGTCATAGGCTGGAACCAATGGGTGTAGTGAGTCGCGCCCTTTTCGATCGCCCACTCCTTCATCGCGTTGGCCACTACCGCCGCAGCCGCGGGATCAAGGCGCTTGCCGTTATCGAGGGTGTTCTTGACTGCCTTGAAAGTTTCTTTCGGCAATCTTGCTTTCATCACATTTTCGTTGAACACATTCTCGCCGAAGTATTCTGCTACCTGTTTCATAACTGTTGTTCCTTTCTTTTGGCTTGATAAAAGCAAAAGCGCCGGCGGAGACTTATGTCCCCTGCCGGCGCCTTTGCCGTTCCACAATTCGTATTATAGCACAGACTTATCTGTTTGTCAATAGATTTTTGCAATAAAATAAAATTAATCCTGCAAATATATTTGCGGTTTTATGCGCTGAATTTTGTGTAAATTTGCCGAAAAGCGCTTGATGCCTGCCTCTGTGGCGGCAAACACGGCGTTTTTGTACACGATATATGAATTGAAAGTCAGCCGAAAATTCAAATCGGTGATATATTTCCGGCTCTGTGGCGGTATCTTTGAGACTTACGCGCTTGCGGATATTCTGCGCAGGCACAAAAGACCCGGAGGAACCGGCGGCGCCGAAGCATAAAAATACCGCCTGCCGTGTAAGCAGCAGGCGGATAGACCGCACCACAGGCGCTTATAGTTTCTTCCAGTCGTTTGTTTTACTGTCGTAAATGTAGATCGTATCGTTTTCGTCCATGCAGTAGAATGTCCCGTCGGTCTCGTCATACAGATACAGGTAACCGGTATCCGTATCTTCTATGCTCCAGAGCCCGTCGCCTTCATAAGTCCAGTCGCTTTTCTTCCAGTAAGGGTCAAGATAGCTCCACCACTCGGACAGGTCACTGCTGTCGTTATTGTAATAATAATCGTCGAAATAGCTGCTGTAATCATCGTAGTAGTCGTCATAATCATAGCCGCTCAGATCGAGGTCCCAGTCATCGTAGTCATCGGAGGGATCCCAGTACCAGTCGTTATAGCCGCCGTTGGTATCAATGCCGTAGTCGTCCCACCAATCATCGTTCCAGTAGCTGTCCCAGTCGTAAGGAGTAGTGACAGACGGTTTTGTTGTGGTCACAGGCGGTTTTGTCGTCGTAACCGGAGGCTTTGTTGTGGTCACGGGCGGTTTTGTCGTCGTAACCGGAGGCTTTGTTGTAGTCACCGGAGGCTGTGATGTAACGGGTGTGGTAAACCAGTTCGGATCTATACCGTAGTTGTCCCACCAATCGTCATTCCAGTAACTGTCCCAGTCGTAGGGCGTTGTGATATACGGCTTTGTGGTCGCGGCGGTTGTATTTGCGGTCGTTACAGGCGGCTTTGTCGTTATGGCCGCGGTTGTGACATCGGGAGTGTCGCTTATGACCACAGGATCGTCGAAATCCGTTCCGTATGCGTTTCCGCCGAAATAATTCGCGTATGATGCCTTCGTTCCGACAGCCGCGGCAAGATATGTGGAAGGGGACTGCAAAGTATGATCCCGCGACATCTGCGCGCTTGTGATATTGAAATAATCGTAGTAATATGTATCGGGAGGGTTGCCGTACGGATCGTCCCATGTTACGTCGGTGACATAGCTTTCGCCGTCCAGTGTGATTATGTTCCAGGCATGGCCTTCACGGGCATAGCCGACCATGACGGCGCACGGCGCTCCCATTTTCTGCATCATGTAGGCGTAAGCCTGTGAATAACCCGCGCATACGGTCTTATGCTCAACAAGTGCGCTGTACGCGCTCTGGTCGAGGTCTCCCTCGCAGTATTCTATCGTGTGAGTCAGATAATCGTGGGCGTATTTGGAACGTTCGATGTTGTTCGGAAGTTCCCACATTACCGCGAGCGCTTTGGATACGCTCTTCTCCAGAGCTTTCCTGGCTCCCGGTATATCCTTTACGAGTCTGTTGTATATCGGAGAGATCGAAATAACATTTCCGGAATTGTTATAGGTGTAGTTGAAGCCGGGCTCTGCCCACATTATCAGCGGATCATCGTAAAGCACGCTGTAATACACGATATCGATATCGGAGGTTTTCAGCGGAGTGGTAAGCTTTATTGTGCTTGCTCCGGTAAGAAGCCCGGCGTGAACGGTATCATAAGCGGCTTTGCCGTTATCGTTCAGCATACAGCGGTAATAATAGAAGTCCGAACCCACAGCCTGTCCGTTATAAAGCGTACCGACGATCTGGCTCACATTGCCCGCCTTGCGCTGTATCATTCTGTCGGGCTCGTCGCAGAGCGTTCCGCTGCCCGGAACATACCGCAGTCCCGAACTCTTTACAGCGTTTTCGGAATCGGCGGAAACAGTGGTTTCCGCCGCAGCGGACGTATCTGCCGGAAGGGTCGTGTCGGAAGTCCCGCTGATTATCGTTTCCGGCGTTTCGGTGAACGTTCCGGACGATGAAGCGGAAGTCCCGGTATCCGGCGCGGCTGTCTGCCCGTTATTGTTTGCGGAACATCCTGTGATCGTAAAAACAAGTGCGAGCGATGCGATGAAAGATAGTATTCTGTTTTTATTCATTTGTGGGCTCCTTTCCGACTATACAGCTCCGCCGTAAAACGGCTTATTTCCGGTATCGTATAATTCCCTTATGATATGGCTATAGCTCCGCAGTATAAACTGCGGAGCATAGTCCGGAGGAAATTCCCGAGGAATAATTATTCAGCGTATTCTTCTTCGCTGTACTCTTCGCCGCCTTCGGAGGAAGCTTCTTCGCCGCCCTCGGAAGCACCGCTTGCAGCCTGAACGGCAGCAAGGATATCGGTTGCGCCTCTCTTAAGTACATAGGTCTCTGCTGCGCCGCTTGCTCCGGTAGCGCTGTAAGTAAGTGTATCTGCATTGCTGTCATATACAAAGCTTATCTTGCCGCCGTTGCTGTCGGTAGCTGTAAAGCCGTTGGAAGCTGCTGCGATAGTGAGCTCCATTGTTGTCTTGACTTCGCCTGCGTTGGGATCGTATGTGGAGATCGCTACCTTGTCACCGATGCTGTAGTTGTTCAGCAGAGCGTACGACGGAAGGCCGAGCGAAACTGCCTTGTCGGCAGGGGATGCGCCGTCGATAGAGCTCAGAGTCCAGTCACCCTTGATCTTGTTCATGTCGATACCGCCGCAGGATGCGATGCTGAGTACCATTGCTGCAACGAGCATTATCGCTGCCATTACCTTGATTGTCTTCTTCATAGTTTTTTCTCCTTTTTTGAAAAGTTTTATATTCAAAACAGTAAGGCTACTGTTTTGTCCGTATAAATAAGCCGTGCCGATGCCGGAGCCTGTCTTACAGCTTGTCCCGTCCGACTGCGCTGTGTTTCCAGACGTGTTTGTTCGGACACTGCCGGATAGCTTCAAGGACGGATCCGTTGAGCCTCTCGTCGTCATAGGGCCGCTCGATGAAGTCGTAGATGTGCCTGCGTATAGCGGTCTTTGCGAAATACTGATCGTCGGTTATCCATATTATCCGCGTGTCCTCGAAACGCCGGCTGTATTCAAGCACAAGCTCCATTCCCTGTGCGCCGTTCAGCGCTACAACCACGACATCATATTCGTGTGAGAAATAGTTGTGACCGTTCAGCGGGTCACGGTAGACCTCCGCGAGATCGGAGCCGGCTTCAAGAAGATCCTTTATTTTCTCGTATTCTTTGTCATCTCTTGTATATACCAATGCTTCCACGGTATTGACTCCTGTGAATTGTTTGTGACTCTGCGGATGCGGGCGGCCGGGCAATTTCCGGCAGGATTTGCAGCGGTGTTTTCGCATATCATATCAATATGTAACCCGATGTATAATAAATATTGTTGATATTGCACAAATATTCTGTGATATCGGATACGTTTCCGCTGACAGAACTCATTATATACGATTTTTTGTCTGATGTCAATACTTTTTGCACGAATGTCTCGTTTTTTGCACGAATGGCAGGCCCTCATCTTGACATAATGATATTTATTCGGTATAATCTATATTAACCGGTGTCTGGTGTGAGGTGCTTTTATGAATATTGCTGTTGTCGATGATATTCCGGAAGAGACCCTGAGATTCAGGGAAGTGGTAAAGGAATACTCGGAACTGAACAGAACGGAAGCGGAGATCAGCTGTTTCGGCAGCGCGGAGGAATTCCTTGCGGATTATGCGCCGCTGAAATATACTTTAATAATAATGGATATCTATATGGGCGGCATGACCGGCCTTGAAGCTGTACAGAAGATCAGGGAACAGGACAAGGACGCTCTGATAGTGTTCTTGTCGTCCAGCAGCGATCATTATCCCGAGGCGTTCCGGCTCCATGTCTATGATTTCCTTCAGAAACCCACGGAGAAGAAAAGGATATTTGAACTTCTGGACGACATTATGACACAGGAGACCGAGACCGGTGAAAATCTTGAATTTATATGTGAGAAGGAGACTGTGCGGCTCCCTTACAGCCGTGTGGCCGCCTTATGCGCATCAGGGCATTACTCGGACATAACCGATGACAAGGCGGAGGTATGGAACTCTCATAATTCGTATTCGTCGCTTTACGGACTGCTTTCCGCGGACAGACGGTTCCTTGAGATAAACAGAGGCATCACGGTAAATATGGATATGATAACGGAATTTTCGGACGGGATATGCTGTCTCAGGAACGGAACGAAATTCTCAATGAACGTCAAAAGGCGCAAAAGCCTTGAACAGACGTGGCAGAATTACATACTGACCGTAATGCGCAATGAGACCGTAAGGAGAAAATAATTTATGGACATACATTACTTTCTTGTTACGGTACTGTCAAATTGCACCGTTATCCCGACAGCGCTGCTCAGCCTCGCGCCGATGCGTCATCAGTTAAGGCACAGCCCGGGTTCTGTGCTGCTGCGCATCGGGCTTGTATCTGCGGTCCTGATCGCGGCCGGTTCCTATATCCAGTGCTGTTTTGAGCTTACTCCGAACGCAGTGATGATGCCCATGCTAACCATACTCTTTTTCATGTATCATCTGGAACTTAAAGTCCACATAAGCAAATCGGCTGCTATTTTTGTATATGTGTGCGCTGTCATGTCTGTTTTCGCAAATACCGCAAACGGGATCGACGCGCTTATCAACCCCGAAGCCTCCGCGATCGTGCTGACTGACGAAAACGCGGTATTGCAGTCAGGCATAAGCGCTCTCGGAGCAGTCCTGTTATTCTGGCCGATGTGGAAATACGGAAGCTATCTCGCAGATAATTTCGATATTGCCAATATATGGTATATCACCGTTCTTTTCTCGGCTGTGGTACTGTGCGTCAACGCAAGCATGGTGCCGCGGAAATATGAAACGCTTTATACGAACAACGTATTCCGCATATACTGGTCTTTACAGATCATGTTCCTGATATTTGCACTGCTTATCGCCGTTATCTTCTATCAGATCGTCAACAGCCTTCTTAAAGCCGCAAAGAATGAAGCGCGCTCGCATATCCTTGAGATGCAGGAAGACAGTTATATAAAACAGCAGAGATATATTGAGGAGACTGCACGCGCAAGGCATGATTTCAAGCAGATCGTCCGCACACTGAATGCCATGGCAGCGGATAATGACCTCGAAGGGATAAAGTATTATCTGGGGAAATACGCGGAAAGCGTTCCGGAGAACGATGTGCGGCATTACTGCGACAACAGTGCCGTAAATGCTCTTCTTAACCATTATGCGCAGTCGGCTGTCCGGAACAACATAAGCACGAACTGGGAGATAGACCTTCCGGGATCGGTGAATATCGATGACCTCGATCTGTGCATAACTGTGGGGAACATACTCGACAACGCGATAACCGCCTGTTGTCAGGTATCCGATGAAAACAGGTATATCAAGCTGACCGTGAAACTGCTTGACGGTCTTAACCTATGCATAATCGCCGTCAATTCCTTCAACGGAAAGGTGCGGAAAAAAGATGACCGCTACCTGTCCACCAACAGGAAAGGAAGCGGTATCGGATTATCGTCTGTGACTTCCGTAGCCGAGCAGAACGGCGGTACGGCACATTTCTACCATGAGGGGAACGAGTTTTTCTCCGAAGTCATGATAAAGGCTGCAAAGGCGGAAAAGAAAGCATAAAAGGTATGCCCCGGCTGAATCCGGCGGCGTGTAATGTTTAAGATTGCCGGAGCAGAATCACAGCTGCTATATCACCCGTACCGGACGACACGGAGATTGTAAGCAATTTTCCGTGATCCGGGCGGGTATGTATAGATTCACTATATGAAAGGAATAACAAAATGAGAACAACACTAAAACGCATCACATCCCTGTTTCTGACTCTCGCCGTTGCGCTTTCCTCAGCGTTGCAGCTCGGTATGACCGCTGCGGCAAAAGACAGCGGCATAGCGGCACGGACGATACTTATGTATTTCTCCGGTGCCCATGCGGAAACCAAGTATGCAAGTTACTGCTCGTCATTTCTGAACAAGGTGTCAGCCTGCGAGATACCAGACGATGTAAACATCATCGTACTGACAGGCGGCGCGGAAGCATGGAACGACGTACTTCGTCTCGACGGAGCGGACGATGTCAGAAACGACTGCAATCAGGTCTGGAAAATGACCGGAGCGCATAACGGCAAGAGCGGAGCGCTCGTTCCGATAGAGCCGGACGGCATAAAAGGAGCAGAGGCGCTTCCAATGAGCGATCCTGCTATGCTTAAAGCCTTTCTCGACTACGGAGCGGAGAATTATCCCGCTCAGAAGTACGACGCTGTGTTCATGGGTCACGGCAGCGGTCCCACAATGGGCTGGTGCATTGACGAGATAAGAAAGCGCGAGGACGATCAGTTCGGTATGTCGAATGATGAGATATGCGGCGCTATACGCGACAGTAAGATAGATAAGCTCGAACTGCTCACATTCTATGCCTGCCTTATGGGCAGCGCGGAAGAGGCTGCGGCTTTCTCGCCCTATACCGAAAATATCGTGTTCTCTTCCGAAAACCTCAACCTGCGCGGACTGATATTCGACGGAATGATCGGGCTGCTGCGCGATGACCCGCTTACGGACGGATACACCCTCGGCAAGCAGATCGTTGACGATACCGTGAAATTTTATGTGGATAACAGTGTGCACTTCGGAACTGACTGTACTCTGACGGCACTTAACACGGAGAATTTCCGCAAGCGCCTTGCTCCGAAGCTGGCAGAGCTTTCCGATCTGCTTATCGCTTCCGTGACGGAACCGGACAAAGACGGGAATTATCGTTTCTATGATGAGCTTTCGTCATCGACACGCGCTGTGGAATTCGGCGAAGGTATCTATCAGCTCCGCGACCTCGGAGACCTTGTTTCGGAGCTTAGCATCAACTATACGGAATATACCGGCAGCGAAGACAAGGAAGCAATCAAGAATGCAAGAAACGAGTACACCGATGTATGCGTTGACATACTGAATATCCTTTCGGACAAGGATGTGCTCTATCACAAATCTACGGACAGCAAGGCAAAGACAACACCACAGTCTTACCGCCGAAACAGCAGCGGTGAGCTTTATGACAGCGGTGAGCACTTCTACAGAACTACCGGTCTCAGCGTTTATTTTGACCGCGCAGACTCATGGTCGGCGGGATTATACACGGAACAGATAGACGGTATGCTCGGACTTGCCGAGATCGACAAGACATCGAAGGAATTTCTCTCAAAGTACAGAGACGCTTCAATGCTCTATTCAATAATCGGATCCGCGGGCAGAGCTGTGTATCAGCTGAAAAAAAGCGGGGACACGGACATAACGCTTGACGACATTATGAAATACTGGGAAGATAACGGCTTGTGGGTCAAAGACAATTCAAATCTGGGCATTCGCAATTCCGGTATAATCGATGTTTATGAGGCTCTGAAAAAAGCGGGATATGATATTGACGGTATTCTCGCGGCGACAGTAAAACAACAGTATAATGACGTTATTAACGCCGACAGATTCACAATTTACCGCGAGGAGACCGTGGGAAAGCCCGGTGAGTACGGCAGCCTGAAAATAGTTTCCGACAATCTGCTCAAAGGTCAGGCAAACTCTGTTAATGTTCGTCTCAGAATAAAGAGTGATTACAAAAATTACGACGGAAACGAATATACCCTCAATTTCCTTAAAAGCCATAATTTATCATACGACGACAAGATCGAAACGGGAAGTCAGTCCTCGGACGACATCATGCGCGCAGCTTTCGGTACAAATAACGCGGCGGATTATTACAAGGCGCTCAGTGAAGAAAGCTCTTCTTTCGAGATAACCATGCCTGATGATGAATTCTACACACTCCGCGACAGCAGCGGCAACAGGCATCTCGTCCAGATCCTGCGCAGCGACAGTCTTGTCCCGAAAATGCAGGTCCCGGTAAAAATAACATTCCCGGACGGCGGCTACGGTCTCGGTCAGATCGAGTTCGTGTTCGACGAAAAAGGCATCGGACGTGCTGTGAATTATGTTCCCGGTCAGCAAAAGAGAGAATATACAGTGGGCATCATGCCGATCTCTGATAAAGTGTTTGACGGAACAGTGATTAATCTTACCCTCAATGCGGAAAGCGTCAGCGGCATGGGAAATTCGTTCGATTATCAGATAAGTTCGGACATAAAGCTGACAAACGACGAGACAAGAGGTCTCACTCTCGAAAAAACACCGCTGAAAGATATACCCGATGTCGTCGGATATGATTTTGAATACTATATCAATGACATTTACGGCAACGAGATAATACTTAACGTGACCGACGATGCACCGACGCTGAGCAATATCGCCAACGCGAAGATCACCGATGAGGACGTAAAGTACGGCGCAGAAACGCTCGAAGAAGGCAGGGACTACGAAAAGTATGAGTTTGAAGGCGGCGTTATTTACTTCGGCATCGGCGGCTATACAGGCCACCGTATGATACAGGAAGAGCCGTCTTTCGAGGAAAAGCAGATAAATGTTTACCGTGAGAGCATGGACGAAAACGAGACTGTGGGAGTGCGTTTCTATGAGAACGCGCCGAATGTTCCGTATGTCGGCATAAAGCAGTTCTACGACACATTCATGCTTGGTGATATGAAGGCAGAACGCACCGGCGACTTCACCTACACGCTGACATCCGACGGCGGGCAGACCGCAGCCCTTGACGCAGAAGAAGGCGTCCTGACCATGAAAGACTTTGACGGATTTGTGACTCTGCCGAAGCTCATATCGGCCAGCGGAAACACTCTTTCCTACGGACTTGCGCCTTATCTCCGGTTTGACCGTGAAGAGGTGCTCCGCGAGAGCAAGACGGTAAGCATAGATATCGGAAAGTACGGCATAGAAATATACGGAAACGATGACGATATCTATTTCCCGCTTGCGACGCTCAACGATCTTTTCGAGAATGGCAAGAATTACCGGGTTGAATACAACGGCAAGAATATATATGTCGTTGACGGCAGCAATATCATTTATCCGGCTTCGGCAAAGGACAGCGATCCCGATTACATGGCTCCGATGAAAGCCGTGGACAAGCGTCCGTCCGATCTTGCGGAATATACATATAAGGAACTCTGCTTCAACATAGATAATTTCTACGGTTTCCCGGGAAGTGCGCCGCTGAATGACGCGGTAAAGGAGCTGGGACTTGACAAAGCTCTCGAAGCTCACGATAAGACCATAAAGGAGATGCTGCTTTCGGAGGATACGAAAGAATATCTCGTAGGGCTCCGGTTACTCTTCGCCGGTGCTCTTGACGACAAGGGACATACGGATTTCGCCGACTGGATAGAACTTTCGCTGTCCGACGATGATTTTTCGGAAGACGTGACGGAGTTTGCGGAACTTTATCCTGTCGAAACCACGGAAGCCGCTGAAGAGCGCACCCACGCCTTCAGGACCCTGAACGCAATGAAGGACGATATTTACAATAACTGCGTTGTATCCGGAAACACAGCGATATTCACGTTCAGTAATTTTAACGCGGACATACAGGGCTGGGAAAAGTATTACAACGGCGGTGCATTGCCGGGTGAGAGAGATACTTACCTCTCGTTCAGGAACGCGCTTGAAAAAGCGCAGAACGACCCGAAGGTGAAGAATTTCATTATAGATCTGAGCACAAACGGCGGCGGCGAATTCTACTCGGCGATGGCGATAATGTCTCTGATAACGGGCAAGAGCTACATTCGCAGCGAGAATACGCTTACCGGCGCTGTCACCACTGTTTATTACAACGTTGACCGCAATCTTGACGGCAGATTTGACGAAAAGGACAGCGAAGTAAAGTATGATCTGAACTTTGCCGTTCTCACAAGCCAGGCGACATTCTCAAGCGCCAATCTGCTTGCTTCCATGCTTCACGAAAACGGGATCCCGGTCATCGGAGAGCAGTCGAGCGGCGGTTCCTGCTCGGTAATGGCCAAGCCCACGCCCGACGGCTGGGAATACACCCATTCGTCATACACGCGTCTCGCGGATGCGGAACTCAACAATATTGACGGCGGAGTTCCCGTTGATATCCCGATCGTAAAGACCGGCGAGGACGGAACCAAGGATTACAGCAAAATGTGCGATGCTGCATATCTCAGCGCAAAGATAAACGAATACTACGGAAATGACGGAGAAGAAAATCCGGCAACCGGCGCAGAGATCCCTGCTGCCGCGGCATTTGCGGCTCTTGCGGTGATGTTCGTATTCCGCAGACGGGAGCGCACACGCTGATGTAAGACGCCACGGCAGGCATATTAAGCCGGAAAATCTATAACATGATAGAAAAGCCCTCATAAGCGCATACAGAGCGTTTATGAGGGCTTTATTATGTTTTTTTCTGCATCAGTTTTCTTCATCGTCCTTCACTGCCTCGGTCTCTGCCCATGCAGGCCTAAAACCGGCTTTAAAGGCGATATTCTGAGACTGAATGTTTGCCGCGGCAGTACCGTAGAATGGGATATCGCCCATTTCGATGATCCTGTTCTTCAACAGGGTCACAAGATAGGATCCGATCCCTCTTGAACGGTACTGAGGCAGAACATCGATCCCTATCTGCTGCCAGTGAGGCGCATCTTCCGAACAGCCGGCCATACCCATTATCCTGTCTTCATCGAGAGCAACGACCGCAATTCTGTCGGGGCGTACCGGACAAGGTTCGGGAAATGCTATCGCGTTCGGGAACCGCGCATCACCGTAGAACTGAGCGATATCATTGTCATAAAGCCACCTGACCTGACAGTGATTTTCAGGTTTAACGGCCTGACAAGGCAGAAACAGGTGGTGTGTGGGATTCAGCCGATAGCCATAACGTTTCAGTTCTTCGTTCAGCTTCATGAGATTATCAAGCTCGAACAGCCGGTGCCCCTCAGTATCTTTGATCAGGTCACGCAGGAACTCGTGCAGGCATTCGTCCGCCATAATTACTGTATTCGTTCCGCAGGTCGCCATCTGCAGGAACGGTTTGCCGGGGCTGTAACTTCTTCTTCCCTCATTCAGTGCCGGTGTTGTTATGATATTTTCCCCGGCTCTGAAATCCGACGGATCGCTGTTATAATCAACGGACAACTGTTTCAGCAGTTTTTCATAGTATTCTCTGAACATAATTTACACACTTATACCCTTCAGCTGATATTTATTCCTGTTTGCCACGGCAGCTGCCGGCCGCGGAAGGAAACGGAGATCGATATTATGCGGCATCGTCGCCCCAGAAAACAATGCGGTCTTCGGGAGCGAGATACATACCGTCGTCCTCTGTTATGCCGAATGTCTCATAAACCGATTCATACATCTGTGCGCTTACATTTACACGCAGATAATTGAGAGGGTGGGTATCTGCGAGAAGCGCGTACAACAGTGTTTCGGGAGCAACCTGCGCCCAGATCCTTGCCGTTTGCCTGAGCATTTCTTCTATGTCGATATCATCGGATTCTTCGGCAAGAACGAGTATAGCCTGCATACCCGAAAGATCCGCGGCAGCTTCAGACTTGACGGCATCACCGTCGATATTCAGGCCGGGCTCGATCTCGATGGAACTGTAATAATCGGCAAGCTTTGTGCATTTCTCGATGAATCTTTCAGCGTCGGCATCGACGAACACAGGCGACGGTTCACCGGCGCCGTCAAGCTGTGAGCCTAAATAATCAAAGCCGTGGCTTATCTCGTGTGCCAGAGTGAAGCCTATGCCGCCCAGAAGATCGGCCTTGTTGATATCATCGGAATACATAAGATCAGTCACATATCCGGGCAGAATATTTATGGAGTTGACAGACTGGTCATAAAACGCGTTCGACTCGGTCGGGCTTACGATATACCATGACGGATCAACGTGGGTGGCGCTTCTCAGCAGCTTTAGCTCCTGTTCCTGACGGTGCTTTTTGAGTATGAGATAATTGCCGAACAGTGTGCCGCCTTCTTCTGTGGGTACCAGCCTGAGATCGCTGTAATCGTAATAGCCTGAATTGGGTTTGAGAATATTTATCTCCATTTTATCGAGCTTGTCCAGAAGAGCAGCTCTGGAATTGCTGCTGAGCCACTTTGTATTGCTTATCAGTTCCTTGTATGCGGCCAAAAGATCCTCCGTAAGAGCCGAGAGTCTTTCGTAAGCTGTCTCTCCGAGGTATAGCTCCGTATATATCTCCGCGAGGAGGTGAGAGAACGTATCAAGACTGCTGCACGCCGTATAGGCGAATGCGTCCGGGGAGGCACCGGATGCGCCGTACTTTTCGAGAATTGCGTTATAAGCGCTGTTGTCGCGGTAAGGACGGGTTTCCTTGAATATGCTCGCAATCGCCATCAGCTTTATAGTCTCAAGGTTTTCATCTGTCCACAATTCATTCAGTGCGTGCAGCCATTCGCTGGAAGGCACGCTGTATTTTTCGGAAGAATCCTTCATGCAGTTCCTGAGCACACCTCTGATCGGGAAGGCAGGACTCATCTCCTCAAGCTGATCGAGAGTATATATTGTATTTTTTATTTCTTCCGCGTAAGCCCCGTACTCCGCCGTAAGGTATTTCTGCGTGTAATCAGCGTACTTTCCGTAAGAGCTTTCAAACAGAAGAAGCTCGTCCGAAACATCCTTCACAGACTTAGGCTCTATGCCGATGAGCGGAAGATCTGCCATCAGTCCTACCATTGCATTATTAACAAGTACGTTGAGCATAGCGGCATTTGTGGGATCGTTCGGATCCGAATAAAGAGAACCGCCCTGGAAGATCGGATCGGCATAAAGGAAATTCGGTGCCAGGTACAGTATATTGCCTTGTTCCCGGCCAACAAGGTAGGGGAACGCAATAATGAACGGATTGAACGGAAAGTCTTCGGCCTCAAGGAGTGCGTTCATCTCCTCTGTCGAGGTCACGTTCTGTATCCTTCCGATATACTGCATAAGCTCGTCGGCGCCCTGCGCAGCAAGAGTTCCGGTATCTGCCGCCTGCGCCATGAACATACGAAGCTGCCCGATCCCGGGGTAGGTTACGGATTCGTCGTTCAGGACCGATAAAACACCACTGGCAAAGTCGGCTCTGTGAGAAGCCATTTCCGAAATGTACTCGGATTTATGCTCCGAAAGGTAGTCATAGTTGTAGTACATATACAGGTCGTCGTTCCTGTCCGGAAGCTCGGCAGTGATATTTCCGCCTATTATAGATGCCGGCCACGGCGCACCGAGAAGGCTTATATCCACTGTCTCTTCCTCGTTCCCGGCTCCGGCAGTACCGGACTCCGTTGTCTCCGCGGCTGTTGTGGTTTTCACTGTTGATGCAGCCTCTGTTGTCGTTGTGGCCGCAGTCGTTGTTGTGGCTTCAGTCACCGTTGTATCCGCAGCTTCTGTCGCCGCAGGGGCTGTAGCTGTTGTTTCGGCTGCCGCTGGAGCGTTATTGGCACCGCAGGATGAGAGCGCGAGGGAAGCAGCAGCGGACAGGCAGGCGATCATGGAAAGAGCCTTTTTCCTTGACTTCTTCAATTTATTACCTCCGTTCTTCGTTTTTTACAAATCGATCGTAACGTAATTAACGTACATATCCGGATATCGGGGGGGATGTACGGACGGTTGTATAAAAAATCCGTATGGAAAAACCTTCCATACGGATTGACCGAGCGGGGATCACTTTGTCTGTACCGGACGGCTTGGATTTTATCGATCGCTTTCTTCTGTCTGATTGTCAGGGAATAGTGAAAAATGAATAGTGAATAATGAACAATACAGAAACGCCGCAGAGACTTACTGCGCTTTTTATTATAAATTATTCATTATTCACTATTCATTTTTCATGGAGCCGCGTCAGCGGCGTTTCTGGTGCGCCTGACGGGATTCGAACCCACCGCACGCAGCGTCGGAGGCTGCTGCTCTATCCAAATGAGCTACAGACGCAAATACAGTGGAAGTCATTTTGATACCCCACTGTATTATTATAACATATTTTTTGTTAAATTGCAAGTAGTTTTTCCGCAGTTGCGAGTTTTACGCTGTTGCAGAAGATATCCATAGCCTTCTGGAGTTCCTCTTCGGTGGGGAAGGTGGGGGCAATACGGATATTGCTGTCGTAGGGATCCTTGCCGTAGGGGTATGTAGCGCCTGCTCCGGTAAGTACCACTCCGGCTTCCTTGCAGAGTTCTACCGTTCTCTTCGCAGTGCCGTCGAGGCCTGTGAAGGAGATGAAGTAGCCGCCTTTGGGCTTATGCCAGCCGCCGATAGCGTGAGGGCCTATCTCCCTTTCGAGAGTGTCAAGAACGATCCTGAATTTCGGTTCGATGATAGCGCGGTGTTTCTTCATGTGCTCGGTCATACCGTTGAAATCTTTCAGGAAATGCACATGGCGGAGCTGGTTGAGCTTGTCGAAGCCGATCGTCTGGTATGTCATCTTACTCTTTATGTAGTCGATGTTCTCCTTGCTTGCACCGATGCAGGCAATACCGGCACCCGGGAATGTGACCTTGGAAGTGGAGGCGAACATCAGCACCATATTCTCCTTGCCTGTCTTCTTGCACTCGTCGAGGATATTGAGAACGACGTCGGGATCGTCGGAGAGGTGGTGTATGCAGTATGCGTTGTCCCAGTAGATGCGGAAGTCGTCTGCCTTGGGTTTAAGGTTTGCAAAACGCTTTACGACGGTGTCCGAGTAGGATATTCCCGTGGGGTTGGAGTACATCGGTACGCACCAGATGCCCTTGATCTCCTCGTCCTCGGATACCAGCTTCTCCACCATATCCATATCGGGGCCGTCCTCCTTGTAGGGAACGGTTATCATCTCGATGCCGAGACTCTGGCAGATAGCAAAGTGACGGTCATAGCCCGGTGCGGGGCAGAGGAACTTCACCTTGTCA
>JAEEJW010000078.1 GCA_016282095.1 Ruminiclostridium sp.
GATGTTAAACGCTCAACCTATTTAGCCGGATTGGACAAACGGCTTGGTTAAGCCAAAAATTTGGTCTGAGTGACGGGACTTGAACCCACGGCCTCTACCACCCCAAGGTAGCGCGCTACCAACTGCGCCACACCCAGACAACAATCAGATTTCCTGACTGCTCTAATATTATACTACACAAATCAGAGTTTGTCAATACCTTTTTGAGAATTTTTTATTATTCCGTGTCAGGTACTGCGGACAGCGGCATCTGGCCGGTCATTCGCGGAAAAGGGGAGGAGGAACCGCAATTCCTTCTCCCCTGAAATTTACTTCGTAATTGCAAGCGCGGATATGGTGAACACGCTTTTTTCGCCGGTATGAGGCACGATATCGACGAAATGTTTACCGCATTCGTCGAAGTCAATGATTTCCTCGGCCTCAACGTAATTGCCCCAGCCGCCTTTGAAGTCGGAGTTTATGGTCTTTATGAGCTTGCTGTCCACATAAACGTCGAATGTGCCGCCTTTCGCGGTCATTTTCCCATAGAACACGCCTATTGACTTGGCTTCGACTTCGAACGCGAGGGGCTCTATGCCGTCGAAATTGCCGTCCTTTGACATTATGCGCCAGCAGTCACCGAAATTGCCGAAATTCTCCTGCTTGACGTCCCAGCCCGTGCTGTTTGTATTCTCGGGACTGCCGGGAACGACGAGAGAAGCTGTGGAATACTTGTCGCTGCTGAACGGCACGGAGAGGTCGCTCTCGGCTTCGGTGTCGATATTGCCGATATCGTCGAGCACGCTTTGCAGGTAGGATGTGATCATCTCTGTCAGTACCGCATGACCTGGGACATTGGGGTGGATATTGTCGTCGGAGATGTCGTCCCAGACGATATGCCCGTTGTCTATCACGTCAAGTATGGCATCGTGATAGGAGATCATGGGAATATCGTAGGCTTCGGTCACCTGGCTGTGGTATTTCTGGAAGCTGGTGCCGTCCTCCATGGTCATGGCAATGGTGACGATAGCGGGCTTCGAGTCCGAGAACCAGAGCTTTCTCATTACTCCGTCGTAGGAATCAGTATTGCGCTGAGTGTGTTCGGTGGTGTCGTTGACAGAGAAATCCACGAACACGATGTCGGGGTCATGGCAGGTCACATCGCGGTCGGCACGGTAAACGCCGATATAGGAGCCCGTTGCGCCGATGCCCGCGTTGACGTAGGTGATCTTTGAATCGGGGAAGGTCTTTTCAAACCAGTTTGTGGTAAGTCTCGCATAGCAGAGGTCGTTGCCTGCCGAAGAGCCCTGTGTTATGGAGCCTCCGAAGTACGCCACTGTGAGAGGCTCGCCGTTAAGCGCCTTTTTCATTGCCTTTGCGAGTCTTGCGCGGTTGCCTTCGTTGAGCACGGACAGTGCCTTCATTCTGTCGGTTATGCCGTTTTCGATGACATATTCGCTGTCTGCGGGTATGGTTTTTTCGGCCTTGGCCGCAGTTGTGGTCTCGGGAGCCGCATCGGTGACGGCAGCGGTGGTTCCGGCTGCGGAGGTGCCGGCTGCCGCGGAAGCAGCCGCAGTTGTTGTGGCGGCACCGGACGAAGCCGCGGGAGAGTTGTTTCCGCAGGAAGCCGCCGAAACGAGCAGAGCTGCCGTTATCAGTATGAGAGTTAACTTCTTTTTCATAATAGATGTCCTTTCGGTAGTATTTTGTTCCAATTAATAAGTATAGCATCTGCTGATAAAAAAGTCAATACTGACTGTGCCGTTAAAAATTCAGATAAAAAATTTGAAAAAACACTTGACAAACGCGGTAATATCTGCTAAAATATCATAGTATCAATGTATTACAGATAAATGTAATAAAGAACATCAAAACGCAAATCAAAGGGAGGTGCTGACCCATGGCAAAATGCGAGATCTGCGGCAAGGGTGTCACTTTCGGTATTGCGGTTTCCCACTCTCACAGACGCACAAACAGGACCTTTAAGCCCAATGTACAGAAGGTTAAGGCGCTCGTGAACGGAACACCGTGCAGAGTTAACGTATGCACAAGATGCCTGCGTTCGGGTAAGGTACAGCGCGCACAGTAATCGGCGCTTATACCCGTGATCGAAGACACGAACTGAAGAAACAGCATAAGCCCTCTGGTTTCAGAGGGCAGTTTGTTTTTGTGGAGAAGGTGAGGATTTTGCAGAAGTCGATAGACGAACGCGCAAAGGAAGTCATGCATCTGTCGGGCTTCACGGGAGATATCACCCGTTCGAGGATAGAGCACAGGCTCCGCCTGACCGACAGCTGGAAGATATTCTACGGCAGCCGCATACTTGAGATAGGCTGCGGGCAGGGTGAGACCACCGCGGCTCTGGCCTACACTGTGGGCGAGGGTGGCTTCGTCTTTGCGGTTGACCTTGCCAATGAGGATTACGGCTCGCCCGAGAACCTCGGGACTGCCCGTGAAAGGCTTATGTTCTCGCATCTCGGCGACCGTATAAACATCGAACTCGGCGTGAATATCCTTGACCGCTCCTTCGATTTTGAGCCCAATTCCTTCGGCTATGTGGTCCTCTCTCACTGTCTCTGGTATCTGTCATCGCAGGAGGAACTGCGGGATATCCTGTTCAAGGTGCGCAAATGGGCTCCGCGGCTCTGTATCGCGGAATGGGACCCGCGCGTCAATACCATAGGACAGTACCGGCACTTCATGTCGGCCAACATTCAGGCAGTCTGTGAAGCCTACCACATTTCCGACCATTTCAATATAAAGACACTGTTCTACCCGCATGAGATCGAGAACGCCATGCTCGCCTGCGGCTGGGACATTACCTCCGAGGAGAGCATAGAGGCCTACGATGTGCAGGACGCGATGTGGGAGATAGACATAGTCAAGGATATGTTCCCGCGCAAGATAAGCGAGCAGAAGGATATGCCCGCGAAGCTGAAAAGGCTCCTGCTGTCGCAGATATACTCACTGGGCGATGCCGAGGCAGCCGAGCCGCTTTCCGTGTTCGCGGCCACAGCAGAAAGGATAGGAGAAATATGAATGACCCGAAAATCAACAGGATCATAGGCTATATCGTGCTGTTCATAGGCTTCGGATTTGTGATCGCCGGTACGGTATGCGGAGATATCCTGAAGATTATATTTTATGTGATCGCCGCCCTTCTTATCGCAGGTTCGTTCGTATGGATGATAATGAAGGTAAGATGCCCTCACTGCGGCGCCTTGCTGCATCTTAAACTGTACAGCATCGCAAGATGCCCGCACTGCGGAAAAAACACAGACCCCGATGAATGACAGCCAGGTTTATTTTTCATTTTAGTGACGTTCTCCCATTGCATTTTTCATTTTTATATGGTATAAGCGCGGAGCCCGCGCACCCTATATTGTCCCGGACAGCTTTGTTTGCTTTTTATTTTCTTCTCCCATTGATTTTTTCTTCTTTATATGGTATAATAATATATTAAAGCATCCGATGACGGAGCAGCGCGGACTCCGCGCAGGAGGTGAGTGCATGACCGAAAAGCTCAGCGAAGCCGAAAAACGCTACGAAGAAATAGGCGAAAAGCTGTCCGATACCGCAGTTATAAGCGATCAGGAACAGTATAAGAAACTGATGAAGGAATATAAGAGCCTGACTCCGCTGGTGGAGAAGTTCCGTGAGTACAGGAAGGCAGAGAGCGATTTTGCCGAGGCGAAGGCTATGCTGGACGAGAGCGGCACGGACAAGGAACTGCGAGAAATGGCACAGCTCCAGTACGACGAGAGCCGTGAGCTCATAGAGAAGTACACGGAAGAGCTCAAGGTGATGCTACTGCCGAAAGACCCCAACGACGACAAGAACGTTATCATGGAGATACGCGCAGGCACCGGCGGAGAAGAAGCCGCGCTGTTTGCCAACTCCCTGTTCAGGATGTACACCATGTACGCACAGTCCAAGGGCTGGAAGACCGAGGTCATCGGCTCGAACCCCACGGAGCTGGGCGGCTACAAGGAGATCAGTTTTTCCATAGAGGGCGACGGAGCTTACGCGAAGCTGAAATACGAGAGCGGAGCGCACCGCGTCCAGCGAGTCCCCGAGACCGAGTCGCAGGGCAGGATACAGACCTCGGCGGTAACGGTGGCGGTGCTTCCGGAAATGGAAGCTGTGGACGTGGAGATCAATCCCGCCGATCTTGAATACCAGACTTACCGCTCCAGCGGCGCGGGCGGCCAGCACATCAATAAGACCGAGTCCGCGATACGCATAATACACAAGCCTACGGGTACGATAGTAGAGTGTCAGGAAGAGCGCAGCCAGTACAAGAACAAGGACAAGGCGATGAAGATGCTCTATTCCAAGCTCTACGAAGCAAAGCTCAATGAGCAGAACAGCCGCATTGCCGCCGAACGCAGGACGCAGGTAGGCACAGGCGACCGCTCCGAGCGCATTAGAACGTACAATTTCCCCCAGAGCCGCGTCACGGATCACCGCATAAACCTTACTCTGTATAAGCTGGAACAGTTTATGAACGGCGCCTGCGACGAGGTTTTCGACGCCCTTGCCATAGCGGATACAGCCGCAAAGTTGGCAGGCAGCGGAGACTGATGTTCATTTATATAAAACGGCAGGAACAATAATGAAGACAAAACTTGTAAAAGCCTCGGACAGCGTGCTGGACGAAGCCGCAGAGATACTGAAAAACGGCAGCATAGCGGCGATACCTACGGAAACGGTCTACGGACTGGCGGCCAACGCCTACGACGTAGAAGCCGTGCGCTCTGTGTTCAGGGCGAAGGGCAGGCCGCAGGATAATCCGCTGATACTGCACATCAGCTCGACGGATATGCTCTATGACATAGCGGAGAGCGTGCAGCCGCTGGCTCTGAAGCTCGCGGAGAACTTCTGGCCGGGTCCGCTGACAATGATATTCCCGAGGAAGCCCCACGTTCCCGCAGAGACCTGCGGAGGCCTCGATACGGCAGCAGTCCGTATGCCGAACAACGCTTTCACCCTGAAACTTATCGAACGCTGCGGGTTCCCGATCGCAGCGCCTTCCGCCAATACCTCCGGGCTCCCAAGCCCGACGGGTGCCGCCCACGTCATGGCGGACATGGACGGGAAGATTCCGCTGGTCATCGACGGCGGCGAGTGCCGCTTCGGTGTGGAGAGCACCGTTATCTGCTTCGAGGGCGAAGATGCGGTCCGCATACTGCGCCCGGGCGCGGTGACTCCCGAGATGCTGCGGGAATACGCCCATGTCGCGGTGGACAGCGGCGTTCTGGAAAAGACTGACCCCAGCGCGAAGGTGCTGTCACCGGGTATGAAATACAAGCATTATTCCCCGGCTGCGGAAGTATATATATTGAAGGGAGACGCGGATACAGTATCGCGTTTCCTGAAAACGGAAAACAGGAACGGAACGGGATTTCTCGGCTTCGGAGATGAGGAGATACCCGGAAACGTTACTGTGTTCCCCTACGGCAGAACCGCGGAGGAGCAGGCGGAGAATCTTTTCGCGAGCCTTCGTGCGGCAGATGCCGCGGGCTGCACACAGGTGTATGTAAGAATGCCCGATACTGCGGGGCTTGGACTCGCAGTGTACAACAGGCTGCTGAGAGCTGCGGCTTTCAGGGTCATAGAAGCGGACGGAGGCTCCGATGCTGTACGTTGACGACAATGTTTACATAGCCGGCCTCACGGGAATGTCAGGCGCCGGAAAATCCACTGCCGCGCGGATATTCGCGGAGAACGGCATCGCGGTCATCGACTGCGACAAGGTGGCGCGGATAGTCGTTGAGAAGGGCAGACCCGCCCTCCGTGAGATAGCCGCGGAGTTCACCGGAAGCATACTCACGCCGGAGGGAGAGCTGAACAGAAAGAAGCTGGGCGGCATAGTGTTTGCGGACCGGGCGAAGCTGGACAGACTGAACGGCCTGATATATCCGTACATCACGTTTGAGATAATCCGCATGATACGGGAGTGCGCCGACAGGGGAGACAGGGTCATAATGCTTGATGCCCCGACGCTGTTCGAGAGCGGCGCCGACAGGCTGTGCGACACGGTGGTGAGCGTCGTCGGCGATATCGCTTCCTGTAAGGAACGCATCATCGGGCGCGACGGACTGACCCCGGAACAGGCGGAGCAGCGCCTTTCGTCACAGCACGGAGCGGACTTCTACCGTGAGCGTTCGGAATTCTGCATAGAAAATAACGGCACAGAAGCGGAATTCGCCGCAAAGGTGTCGGAGACCGCCCGCATACTTGCCGGGCGCACAGGAGAGAGATTTGAAGAAAAAAAATAAAGCGGTGCCGGTTATACTCGCCGTTGTGCTGATAACCGCGGCATTGGCGGCAGGCGCCTATTTCGGGGGAAAGAATGTCTACGACAGCTATATCGCCTCCGAACACCCGATAAAATATCAGGAATATGTCGAGCGCTACGCCGACGAATACGGCCTGGACAAATATCTTGTGTACGCGTTCATAAAGACCGAGAGCGGTTTCGACCCCGAAGCGGTCTCGGGTACCGGAGCACGGGGGCTCATGCAGCTCATGGAGATCACCTTTGACTGGGTGAAGTTCCGGCTCGGGGACGGCGACGAGATCACCTACGACGATATGTTCGACCCGGAGACGAATATCCGGTACGGAGCTTACCTCGTGGGTTTCCTGATGAAGAAATACGAAGACATCGACACTGCGGCGGCGGCATATTTCTCGGGAGTCGGCGAAGTCGGAGACTGGCTGGAGAACAGCGAGTATTCTTCCGACGGAGTGCATCTCGACAGGATACCGAGCCGCAATGCCGCACATTATGTAAATAAGATCAATGACGCTTACGGAGTTTATCTGAAACTCTATGCGCCGGAAAGGAACAGAAAGTAATGGCAAAGAAGGAAAAAGACAAGAAGACCGAGACAGCGGAGCTGAAAGAAAAGCTCTTCATGAAGCGTAAGAACACAGGCCTCGAAATGACGGAGAGCGAGACCGCGAAGGCGGACAAGTTCTGCGAGGGCTACAAGGACTTCCTCGATACCGGCAAGACCGAACGCGAAGCCTGCGCCGAAGCTGTAAGGCTGGCGGAGAAGGCGGGCTTTGTACCTTTCGACAGGACGGCTTCCTACAAGGCCGGAGACAAGGTATATGTCTGCAACCGCGGAAAGGCGATAATACTTGCCGTGATAGGCAGGGAGCCCGCAGCCTGCGGCGTGAACCTCGCCGCCGCGCATATCGACTCGCCCCGCCTTGACCTGAAGCAGAACCCGCTCTATGAGAACGAGGGCATTGCTTTTTTCAAGACTCATTACTACGGCGGTATAAAGAAGTATCAGTGGCCGGTTATTCCGCTGGCGCTGCACGGTGTTATCTATAAGGCTGACGGTGAGCGCGTTGACGTGAAGATCGGCGAGGACGCGGATGACCCCGTATTCGTCATCACCGATATCCTGCCGCACCTTGCGGACGAACAGTACAAGCGCCCGGCTCCGAAGCTCATACAGGGCGAGGAGCTCAACGTTCTCATAGGGTCCCGGCCGTTCCGTGACGACAAGGCCAGCGAAGCCGTGAAGCTGAACATCATGTGCATACTCAACGAGAAGTACGGCATAACGGAGAGCGATTTCATCTCCGCGGAGCTGGAGTGCGTTCCCGCCTACAAGGCGAAGGATGTGGGCTTCGACAGGAGCATGGTGGGTGCCTACGGACAGGACGACAGGGTCTGCGCATACACGGCTCTTGCCGCGATACTCGCGGTGAAGGGCGCTCCGGACAGGACTGCCGTGACCATACTCACCGATAAGGAAGAGATCGGCAGCGAGGGCAGCACGGGTCTGCGCTCCGCTTATCTGAAGAATTTCTTATATGACCTTGGCGACTGCTTCGGCGTGAAGGGCAGAGATGTACTTTCCCGCTCGAAGTGCCTTTCCGCCGATGTGAACGCGGGCTTTGACCCCACATTCTCCGAGCCCTTCGAGAAGCTGAACGCTTCCTACTGCGGCAGAGGCGTGGTGCTCACGAAGTACACCGGCGCCCGCGGCAAGTCCGGCACCAACGACGCTTCGGCGGAGTACGTCAGCGAAGTGCGCCGCATATTCGACGCGGCAGGTGTTATCTGGCAGACCGGTGAGCTCGGCAAGGTGGATCACGGCGGCGGAGGAACTGTCGCCATGTATATAGCGAATCTCGACGTCGATACCGTTGATCTCGGTGTGCCGGTGCTCTCCATGCACGCACCTTTCGAGCTCACCGCGAAGAACGACGTTTATATGGCATACAAGGCTTTCAAGGCATTTTTCAAGGGCTGAAAAGCTGTCCTAATATCACGGAACTCTCCATAAACATATAATAAAAAAGCCCTGTTTTATGATAAACGGGCCGGAAAAATGATTATGGGGGAGTAAATATGACCTGCGCAGGAAAGGGAAAGCGGCGTGCCGCCCGCATCGCCGGAACGGTGCTGATAGCGGCGGGAGTACTGACGGCGCTGATACTTACGGGTATAGAGCTGTTCATTCGTCCCACGCTGAAAAGACTGCTTGACTACAAGTGCCGCACAGCTGCGGAACGCATCATCAGTGACGCGGTATTCGAGCGTCTGAACGGCAGGGAAGATCTCTGCTCCCTTGTGAAGCTCGAATACGACACGGACGGCAGCGTCGCGGCGCTGACTACCGACCAGCGCAGGATAAACAGTTTAAGATCTCTGCTCAGCGACGCGGTGAACGACGGCATAGACAGTCTCGGCGGCGAGTGTGTGAGCATTAGCGCCGGGACGCTTACGGGCATAAGCCTGCTGTACGGCGCGGGAGCTTCGCTGGATTTCCGTATCGAGCCGAAGGGCAGTGCGGAGACCCGGCTGATAAGCGGCTTCCGCAGCGCCGGGATAAATCAGACCGTCCACAGCATCACGCTGGAGATAAAGGCCGAGCTGTCGCCGATGATGCCGGGCTTTTCCGGGACGGTGGACATCTCCTACGGCCTGCTCCTCGCGGAGTCCGTGATAGTCGGCAGAGTTCCGGAGAATTATTCCTACATCGTACTTGACAGCGAGAATATGAGCGAACTTGCGAATATAGATATATGAGGTGACAGCCCCATGAACGAGAATGAAGCCGCAAAACGGCTCAATGAGCTTTACACGGTAATAGAAAAGCATAATTACAACTACTACGTCCTTGATGCGCCTACTGTCGAGGACGACGAATACGACGCGCTGATGCGCGAGGTGAAGGAGCTTGAGGCGCAGTACCCCGGGCTCGTGACCGATTATTCGCCAACGCGCCGCGTCGGCGGTCTGGCGCTGTCCACATTCGAGAAAGTCACCCATACAGTGCAGATGGGGTCATTGCAGGACGTGTTTGGCGAGGACGAGCTCTACGCCTTCGACGCGAGAGTCCGCGCGGAGGTAGAGCCTGTTTATTCCGTGGAGCCGAAGATAGACGGCCTTTCGGTGTCCCTCGAATACCGCGGCGGCATTTTCGTCCGCGGTTCGACACGCGGTGACGGATTTGTGGGCGAGGACATAACCGAAAATCTCCGCACCATAAAAAGCATACCCATGCGGCTGCCGGACAAGCTGCCTTTCTTAGAAGTGCGTGGTGAGGTATATATGCCCCGCAGCAGCTTCGCGGCTCTGGTGGCGCAGCAGGAGGAGAACGGTGAAACGCCCGCGAAGAACCCGCGCAACGCGGCTGCCGGCTCGCTCCGGCAGAAGGACAGCTCCGTTACGGCGAAGCGTTCCCTCGATATCTTCATCTTCAATATACAGCAGGCCGAAGGCATCACATTTGAGACACACAGTGAGTCCCTGGACTATCTGCGGGAGCAGGGCTTCCGCACGGTAGACCACAAGGTCTGCGCCACGATAGACGAGGCTGTGGCGCGCATACGGGAGATAGGCACCGAAAAACACGGTTACGCCTACGACACGGACGGCGCCGTCATCAAGGTGGACAGCCTTGCGCAGCGTGATATCATAGGCTCGACGACGAAGGTGCCGAAATGGGCTGTGGCGTTCAAGTACCCGCCCGAGGAAAAGGAGACCGTGCTGCGGGAGATTGAGGTCAATGTCGGCAGAACAGGCGCTCTTACTCCGGTGGCAGTATTTGACCCCGTGCTGCTGGCGGGAACTACCGTGTCACGCGCATCTCTCCACAATCAGGATATTATGGACAGGCTGGGTATCGCCGCGGGTGACACCATTGCAGTGCGCAAGGCGGGGGAGATAATCCCCGAGGTAGTGCGGGTCGTGAAGCATGAGGGCGGCGATACGTTCAGACTGCCCGACAGATGCCCGGTCTGCGGCCACACGACAGAACGCAGCGGCGAGGAAGCCGCGGTGCGCTGCGTGAACCCGAACTGCCCGGCACAGCTCCTGCGCAGCATCGAGCATTTCGCATCGCGCGAGGCCATGAACATCGAAGGCCTCGGTGAAGCGGCAGTTAAACTGCTCTGCGACGGCGGGCTGGTGAAGTCTCCGGCTGATATATATGACCTCAATATACAGGACATAATGGGACTGCCGGGGTATAAGGAAAAATCGGCTGCCAATCTGCTGAAAGCCATAGAAGGTTCAAAGCAGGAACAGCCAGACAGACTGCTTTTCGCTCTCGGGATACGCGGCATAGGCAGACGCTCGGCGGAGCTGCTGCTGAAGAAATTCGGCAGCATCGACGGCGTGATGAATGCCGCGGCCGAGGATATCCTTACCATAGACAAGTTCGGCGATGTGCTGGCGAAGAACGTTGCCGAGGCATTCAGGGACGAACAGATGCGGGAGCTTGTGGAAAAGCTCCGTGAACACGGACTGAAATTCGACTATGACAAGGCGGCCGGCGACGATAAATTTGAAGGCCTGACATTCGTGCTCACCGGAACGCTCCCCACCCTGAAACGCGAGCAGGCTAAAGAAATGATAGAGAGCCTGGGCGGCAAATGCTCCGGCTCGGTGTCGAAAAAGACCGATTACGTCGTGGCGGGCGAGGCCGCGGGCAGCAAGCTGACCAAGGCCGAAGAGCTGGGCGTTAAAGTGATAAGCGAGCAGGAGCTCATGGAAATGATAGACGGCTGAATACAACTGCTTATGAAAAAACTTCTTATTCTTCTTGTTATCCTGCTTGCGGCCGGTGCCGCGAGCATCTATATGCTGGAAAACCACGCTGACCTGCAGGTGGCGCTGCCGCAGAGCTACGAGCGCGCTACGGACGAGGCTTCGGGCAAGGAATACGTTCCCGCCGAAACGAAGCCCGCGGAGCTTCTCGTGTCGTTTTCACAGCAGAAGACGTTCTACGACCACAGCATCGAAGTGGAGCTTTCATGCCCGGTCTCCGATGCGGTGATATACTACACCACCGACGGCAACGACCCGACTGAGGAGTCGAGACGATACACCAAGCCCCTGTCGATAGGCGCGAAGAACGATACCGCTGCAACTACGATAAAGGCGATAGCGGTCAACGGTGAGAAAAAGTCCGATATCGCGCTGAAAAGCTATGTCGTGGGCAAGAACGTGAACGAGCGCTTCTCCGATGATACGCTGGTGTTCGTGCTTTCCACCGACGAGTATAATCTCTATGATTACTACAACGGCATAGCTGTTGAGGGCTATCTGCGCGACAAGTGGCTGCGTGAGGAATATACCGGCGGAGAGATAAACCCGACTGACCCCGCGAATTACAATATCGGCGGACGCGCCAGTGAGCGCGAGATGTATGTCGAGGTCTACAACAGCAAGGGCGAACAGCTTATCTCCCAATCAGCCGGAGCCCGTGTCGTGGGCGGTTATTCCCGTGCCAACGACCAGAAATCCTTCCGGCTTTTCGCGCGCAGTGTCTATGACCCCGAAAACGGAAAGTTCAAGTACCCGTTCTTCGGTATGGACCGCGATGCTTACGGAAATATACTGACCCGCTACGATACCATAACTCTGCGCGACGGCGCCAATGACCGCGAATTTGCCGGAGTGCGCGACGAGCTGACTATGACGCTTTCCTTCGACGCAGGCATCAAGGATGCGCAGAACGTGCGCCCCGCAGCGGTGTTCCTGAACGGCAAGTATTACGGCTTCGCGTGGCTGCATGAGGCATTCACCGATGACTACCTCGAAATGATGTACGGCGGCAACAAGGACAATTACCGTATCCTCGGCGCCAAGGAGCTGGAAATGACAAGCGACGATGAAGACGACGCACAGGCGCTTGCCGACTGGAACAAGCTGCTGGCTCTCGCGGAGAACGACCTTACCGTTGATCTCTATTTCGCGCGGTTCTGCGAGCTGGTGGATATCGACGAGCTGATGCTCTACTACGCGATACAGGTCTACATAGACAACAAGGACTGGCCGGGCAACAACTTCAAGGTATGGCGCTATTACCCGTCACCCGGTGAACAGGTCACAAGTCCGTATCTTGACGGGAAGTGGCATTTCCTGCTGTTTGACGCGGAGTTCGCCTGGGGACTGTACGGCGCAGGCTACAACGACAATACCCTGAAAGCCGTACTCACCGGAAAGCATATGCAGGGTGCGTCCCACATACTGCGCGGGCTGCTGTACCGTGACGATATGAAGCGGAAGTTCGCCGCTGTTATGTGCGAGCTGTACTGCGGTGCGTTCTCGCCGGATCATGTTATCGGGACTTTAGATAAACTTATCGCGGAGAGCGATCCTGAGCAGATGTACGCGCTCAGCAACGGCTATACTTCCACATGGGCGAACGAGTGGACGTTCAATGACAGCAGGCAGCAGATACGCGACTTCGCGAATTACCGCCCTGTCATCATCAGAAAGAACATTATGTCTCAGTTCGGTTATTCCGGGGAGACCTACAACGTATCCTTCCGTAACCCCAACGGGGCAAAGACCGTGATAGGCTCGCAGACACTCACGGGTGCGGACAGCTTCAGCGTTGATTACTTCATCGAGACCGGCGCGGATATCGAGGCGTTCCCGTATGACGGCTTCATGTTCGACCACTGGGATATAAACGGAGTTTCCTATACCGACCCGAAGCTGCACATAGATCTTTCAATGGCGGACGATACCCGCAATGTCGTTATTTCTCTGTATCTTACGCGCACGGAAAAGACCGGCGGCATCTGCGTAAGCGAGCTGTACACTGCGGACGCCGGAGACTGGATAGAGATATACAACCCGACTCCGGAGCCTGTGAATCTCAAAGGCTGGCACCTGTCCGACAAGCTCACGCAGCCTGACAGATATACGCTGCCGTCCGTTGAGATACCTGCGGGCGGGGTAGTGACCATAGTAACGAAGAACAACTCGGAGACATCGGCGCTGATGAAGCATCAGACGAATTTCAGTCTGAGCGTCGGGGAAACGCTTTATCTCACCGACCCCGATATGA
This sequence comes from Ruminiclostridium sp., assembly GCA_016282095.1. Lineage (GTDB taxonomy): Bacteria > Bacillota > Clostridia > Oscillospirales > Ruminococcaceae > Ruminiclostridium_E. The sequence goes on from JAEEJW010000078.1 coordinate 13,320, forward strand.
ACATAATTTCGGCTGTTCCTGTGACAGAGCAGGAGGCCGGGCGTTCGCTGGCGCTGGGAATTGACGGGCTTTATTATGAAAGCTCGCCTACCGAGGGGCTTTATCTGGAATAGTCAGCACTCTTTTTGAGTGGTCGCTCCGCTTGAGAGGTCGCTGACGCTCGAGAACGGGAGCAAGAGGTCGCTCCGCTCGAGTTGCCTCCGGCGGCCAGCTTTTTGAAAAAAGCTGGGCAAAAACTTTTCAATCGCTTCGCCTTGCAAACTCGGTAAGCAGTACCCCTTTTGAGGGTAAAAGGTACTAAAATAACAAAAATATCTGCTCCTTTTGACTTCCAAAAGGGGCAGATTTCTTTTGAGTTTAATAGCGGAGCGGTTGAAAGTTTTTTGAAGGGGGTCTGGGGGAAACTTTTTTTCAAAAAAGTTTCCCCCAGTCTCGAGCGGAGCGACTAATCTACGAGTGAAGAAGCTCTGAGCTGTCCGCAGGCGGCGTTTACGGAGGCTCCGAGTTCACGCCTCATGGTGACGCCGATGCCGTGTTTCTTCAGCACATCGTAGAAACTCATTATGCGTTCGTGGGGGCTGCATGAGAACGGCGAATCTCCGGTGGCATTGTATCTGATGATATTCACATAACAGTTGAAGCCGGACAGCAGGGAAGAGAGCTTTCCGGCACAGTCGTCACTGTCGTTTACGCCGTTCAGCATCACATATTCAAACGTTATGCGGCGGTTGTTCTTCTCCGAATAATACCGCGCCGCCCTGATTATTTCCGCCAGCGGGTACTTGTTCGCGGAGGGCATGATCGTTCTGCGGAGCCCGTCCTCCGGAGCGTGCAGGCTTATTGCGAGATTCACGGGAGCGGCGCTGTCCGCAAGCTCGTATATTTTCGGCACAAGTCCGCAGGTAGACAGCGTGATATGTTTTAGCCCGATATCGAAGCCCCTGGGATACTGCGCTATGTCAATGAAGTCAAGTACGTTCGCGAGATTCTCCAGTGGCTCTCCTATCCCCATTATCGATATGCCGTTGAGCTTCTGACCGATATCGCGCCGGATATACATCAGCTGACCCACCAGCTCAGAAACTGTCAGGTCGCGCACCTTTTTCAGCCTGCCGCTGGCGCAGAATCTGCATCCCATATTGCAGCCAACCTGCGTCGATACGCAGACATTGTACCCGAATTCATGCTTCATCAGCACCGATTCTATGGTGTTGCCGTCCGCCAGCCTGAACAGATACTTGTCGGCAGCGTCGGAAGTCAGTTTTTGCAGACATTCCGGTCTGCCGAATGTAAAGTTCTCGTTCAGCGTCTTTAATGTTTCCTGCTTCAGCGGCAGTCCGTCAAAGCTGTCGGCCAGCTCACCGTAAACGGCAGGGAAGATGATGCCGGCGCGGGAGGGCTTCTCGCCGAGTTCCGCGAGCCGCTCTGCCAGCTTTTTCAGCGTGAGGCCGCATATATCAGTCATTTGTGCTGCCTGCTGCTTTCTTGTGGCTCTCGCGTATGCGGGCGTTCCGTGCTTTTATGCGAAGGCGGTTCCTGTATATCTTCTCGAATTCTTCGTTCATCTCAAAGCAGGATACCGAAAGCAGCCCGCTTTTCAGCTCGTATCTTATGAACACCGACCCGAAGTCCTCACAGCCCGCCGCTGCTACAAATGAGCATTTGCCATGCCGCACAAGCTCCGCGCCGGAGTACTCTATGCCGCATACGGGGCAGCAGATGTGGGTCTTCCTGCACAGGTCGGCAAGCCCTGCGGGTTTTATATTCGTTTCAACGTTGGCAGTGCATATTGGCGTGTACTTCTCCCAAGGCTGAACTACGGTCTTTGAGGGCTTGACTACAATGCGCTTGGAATATTCAGCGATGCCCTTTTCAAGGTCGAGCTTCTCCGCGATAAGATAGGTCATATATGCGTCGTTCAGCGCGTCATGCGCTTTTATCTCATCGGTGATGCGGAAATTCTCCAGCGCCGTTTTAAGTCCTATCTGCGCCTGCTGAGAGCCTGTCTGCGCGGAGTAGATGCGCTGGAGGTTGTAATGCACAGGCAGAGCCACGCCCGTTATGCCGTGGAACGCGAGATTGTCACGCATTATCGGCATATCGTCGTCCCCCCACGTTATAAGCACGGTGTCAGGGGTGAAATGCGCCGCCATGATGCCGACGGCCTCCGCGAAGGTCATGCCCTTGTCTATGTCGGCCTGCTTGATGCCGGTGAGGGAGCTGACGTAGGGATTCATTTTCCTGTAGCAGACCGGGCGTATCATAAGCTCCGTCCTGTCCGTTATCCTGTTCTCCTCATCGGTGACGATGAAGCCTATCTGGATTATCTCCCCGTGGGGCAGCAGCTTTGAAGCCGGAGAATTCGTGGGCTGGTTCCATTCGAGGTCGAATATTATCTTCTTCATTCTTACTTTCTTATTCTCTTTCTTCGAGCGGTATATAATCGAGATGCTCCGCGACGTATTTGTATGCGGGGCGTATTATCTTGCCGTTGTTTATTATCTCTTCAAGTCTGTGCGCAGACCAGCCGGATATTCTCGAAATGGCGAATATTGGGGTGAACAGCTCCTCGGGTATGCGCAGCATATCGTAAACGAAGCCGCTGTAAAAATCGACGTTCGCGCATATCGGCTTGAAGAGGTGTCTCTTCTCGGCTATGACTTCCTTTGCTATACGCTCGACGCGGTTGTAGAACTTGTATTCCGCTATCCTGCCCTTTTCTTCGGCGAGCTTCTTGGCGTAATCCTTGAGTATCAGCTCTCTCGGGTCGGAGCGTGTATATACGGCGTGTCCGATGCCGTAGACAAGGCCGGTCTTGTCGAAGGCCTGCTTGTCCACTATCTTCGTGACATATTCGCGTATGGCGTTCTCGTTGTTCCAGTCCAGGACGTGCAGTTTTATATCTTCAAGCATATGCTTGGCTTTCAGGTTCGCGCCGCCGTGACGGAAGCCTTTCAGCGAAGCAATTGCCGCAGCAACCGCCGAATAGGTGTCGGTGCCGGAGGAAGTGACCACATGGGTAGTGAAGGTCGAGTTGTTGCCGCCGCCGTGTTCCGCGTGGATGACCAGAGCCACATCGAGAACGCTTGCCTCAAGCGGCGTGAATTCACCCGTTTCGCGCAGCATATAGAGTATGTTCTCCGCTGTGGAGTATTCGGGTTTAGGGTTGCGTATCATAAGGCTCTCATGCAGCTTGAAGTGCTTGTACGCGCAGTAGGCGTAAACGGATATAAGCGGCATCTTCGCGATGATCTGTATCGACTGGCGCAGCACGTTCTCCGCGGAGATATCCTCGGGGTCGTCGTCGTAGGAGTAGAGAGTCAGTATGCTCTTCTGGAGAGCGTTCATGATATTTGAGCTGGGCGCTTTCATGATAACGTCGCGGGTGAAGTTGTTGGACAGGCTCTGGTATGTACTGATGAGGCTGTCGAACTGCGCCAGCTGCTCGGAGTTCGGGAGCTTGCCGAAAAGAAGCAGGTATGTGGCTTCCTCAAAGTTGTGGCGTCTGCCTTCCGCGCCCTTCACCAGGTCGACTATGTTGTAGTTGTGATAGAACAGTCTGCCGTCGCAGGGGATCTTCTTTCCGTCAACGATGTCGTAGGACACCACGTCTGATATCTCCGTGAGGCCGGCGAGAACGCCCTTGCCGCTGCTGTCGCGCAGACCGCGCTTGACATCGTATTCAACGTACAGCGACAGGTCTATGGTCCCCTTGCTCAGATTATTTTCATAAAGCTCCTCAAGTATCTTCTTTTCGTTATCCCTGGGGCTTACTATTTCCTTGTCGGTCGATCTCTCAACTGTCGGCATGAAACGATCTCCTTTCTTTAAAACACAATACATATTTATTATAAACCAAATCCGCGCAATAATCAAGATACCTGCCGGAATGTTGTTGATACTGCCTGCCTGACGCATTTTTTGCAGCGGCCGATATGGTAACAATGCACAAGAGAAACGCCGCGTTCATAATGCCGCCGCCCCCCGCATATAAATTGGTCAGAACAAAATTTTCGGAGGAGGCGTATCCATGTCACGGATAAGATCAACAGAGTCATCTGTAAGCGGAACAAAACAGGAAAGATGTGTAAGCCTCGCACAATACATAATCGACAGCGGTTCGACGGTAAGAAATGCAGGAAAAGCGTTTGGGATAAGCAAAAGTACAGTTCATCAGGACATCACGGCACGGCTGGCGCGGGTCAATCCCGAGCTGCACAGGCAGGTGAGGGAAGTGCTCGACCGCAACAAGGAAGAACGCCATATCCGCGGAGGTATGGCCACGAAGCGCAAGTACAGGGAACTTGCGGAGAAAGAATAAAGAAGCAGCTCCATTCTCTCAGCGGAGAATGGGGCTGCGGGTCTGTTTCAGGATTATTTCCAGCTTGTTCGGCAGGCAGATTATGGGAAGAAAATCCGATCTCAGAGGACCGTGCTTCACGCATATCTTGTCGGGACAGCTCGCTTCGGTGATGCTTATTTCGCCGTTTTCGATGCGGACTGTGTTGGTGCCGTAATCGCTGTCAACTGTGAAAGTCTCGTCAGGTGCGTTGTCGAGATCGACCGTGCGTATCAGCCTGCCCTCGACTCTTATCTCGGCAGTGCGCCCGTGTGATCCGCCGAAGAACGCGATACAGGCATATATCACCGCTCCCGTCAGCAGGAACACAGCCGATGCTATTATAACGATCTTTTTCATATCACTTTCCGGGCTTGTTTTCCGACGCGGTGATCTGCCCCTCGGCTACTCCGTCGGTGCTTTCGGGCATGAACAGTATCTTTATCGTCGCGAAAAGCAGCTTTATATCTTCGGTGAGACTGGGGCGCGCTATGTACTGGAGATCCATGAGGAGCTTGTCATACGGCGCGGTGTTGTACTTGCCGTAGACCTGCGCGAAGCCCGTGAGGCCTGCTTTCGCCTGTAACCGGAACGCGAACTCCGGAGTTTCGTTCTCATACTGCTCGGCGATCTCGGGGCGCTCGGGACGCGGGCCCACAAGCGACATGGAGCCGTTCAGCACGCAGATCAGCTGCGGTATCTCGTCGATGCGGAACTTGCGCAGCACGCGGCCTACTTTAGTGACGCGGTCATCGGAAGCTCCGGTGGATAGTCTCGCGATGCCGTCCTTTTCCGCGTCCATACGCATTGTGCGGAATTTGATGATGTTGAATTCCCTGCGGTTCTTTGTCAGGCGTTTCTGTTTGTAGAATACCGTGCCGCCGTCACGCTTTATCAGTATGGCGGTGACGAGCATCAGCGGCGAGAGCAGGAGCAGCGCTATGCCGGAGATGATGATATCCGCGGCGCGCTTTATGAACAGATACTCGAAGGACGGATTGTAACGCTCAATGGCGACTATGGGAAGATGCAGTATATGCAGCGGCTCGGAGCTGCTCATTATGACATCTCCGATGCCGGGGATCGCGAACACCCGGATATCCGACTCTATGCAGTACTTGATGATGAGGTTGCGTTCGCTGCTGTGTATGCCGCAGAGGAACACGGCGTCGGTGTTTTTCAGCGCCGAGGGTATGTCCGCAATACATTCTTCCACGCGCAGAGTCTTTGCGACTTCAAAGCGCTTGTCAAGTTTATACTCCTTTATCAGGGCTTCGATGCTCTGTCTCACGTCCCAGATCACGGCGGTGCGCATAGGTTTGTTGTTCCGGAAGAAGCTCTTGTTCGCGAAAAGCGACCAGAACACCGCCAGCGCAGCCTGTACAAGGAACAGGACTGCCAGCTCCCATGCCGAAGCGAGGCGGTAGGAAAGCAGGAATATGATAACGTACGTTATCGCGTCGGTCACAAGGATTGAAAGGAGCTGGCTGTAAACGAGCTCCGAGATCCTCACTATCGACACGCTGAAGCCGGAATACAGCTTGCATACCGTGAAGTAGATGAACGCGTACAGCAGTATAAGCACAACATTTCCCCAGTGGAAGAAAGGTACATGGATAGTGTCGGCATAGCACCAGTACCAGCACAGGGCGAAGGGTACAGTGATGCACGCAACATTCAGCAGGTTCAGGATATATGACCAGAGCTGTTCGGTCACGCTGTTAAATTCTTTTCTGCCGCGCATCGTTATCCCTCCTTTTCGTAGAATAAAGCCGTATTCATTGGCTGAATACGGCTCTGGAGCTATTGTCTGCCGTTATGACTGTTCCGGTGCCGCTTTTTTCTTTGAGAGCAGCTTTATGGTGAAGAGTACCGCTATCATCAGGACTATCGAGATGCCGAGCACCACGAATACGTTCTGTATGAAGCCGGAGATCAGGTAGCCCACCGCGCATACGCCTGCGGTTGTGAAGGCGTATGGGAGCTGTGTGGAAACATGGTTGACGTGGTCGCACTGTGCACCCGTGGAGGCCATGATGGTGGTATCCGATATAGGCGAGCAGTGGTCGCCGCATACGGCACCCGCGAGGCAAGCCGCGATGCAGATGATGACCATTTCGGGAATTACGCCGGTCTCGGCTGTGGAAGCGAGGTCACCGGAGAATACGCCTGTAACTATCGGGATAAGGATACCGAATGTACCCCATGAAGTACCTGTCGCGAAGGAAAGACCGATAGCAACTGCGAAGAGTATCAGCGGCAGGAGTATCTGAATCGCGTGTGCGCTTTCAACGATGCCGGATACATACGGACCGGCTTCGAGCATGGAAGTAATGGACTTGAGCGCCCATGCGAAGCAGAGTATCAGTATAGCCGGTACCATCTGCTTGAAGCCCGCCACGATGGAATCCATGCAGCTTGTGAAGGTGAGAACGCGTCTGCACAGGAAGTAGAGTATAACAAGGATAAGAGCGCCTATGGAACCGAGGGCGAGACCATAGGAAGCGTCACAGTCCGAGAATGCCGTGATGAGGTCGGCTCCCGAGAACAGGCCGCCGGTATATACCATACCGAGTACGCACATAACTATGAGTATCACAACGGGGAGAATGAGGTCGATGACCTTGCCCTTTGTGTGAACGGGCTTGTCGTCCGGAGGATAAGCGGTATTCTTCGTGGTGAAGAGGTCACCGTTCCTTGCGTTGTCCTCATGGTGCCTCATGGGACCGAAGTCCGTGTCGCTGAGCGCTATGAAGATTACCATGACGATCGTGAGCAGAGCGTAGAGGTTGTAGGGAATGGTGTCGATGAAGAGCTGTATGCCGTTGACGCCGTCAACCGTTCCGGCAACTGCGGCTGCCCACGATGATATCGGGGCGATAATGCAGATAGGAGCGGCTGTCGCGTCGATGAGGTAAGCGAGCTTTGCACGGGATATTCTGTGCTTGTCCGTAACGGGGCGCATTACCGAGCCGACGGTAAGGCAGTTGAAGTAGTCGTCCACGAATATCAGTGCGCCCAGCAGGAATGTTGCGATGCTTGCGCCCTTGCGGGTCTTGATGTGTGCCGAAGCCCATTCACCGTAAGCACGGCTTCCGCCCGCTCTGTTCATCATGACTACAATAGTTCCAAGCACAACGAGGAATACGAGTATTCCGACATTGTACGAATCGGCGATGTTGGCTATGATGCCTTTGTTGACCACAGCGTCCATAAATTTCGGGAAGCCCGTGAGTACAGGTGCTTCGGGGTCTTCCGGGAGCGGTGTGTTCGTCGAAACGGCATACAGGAAGCCGCCCGTCAGTATTCCGAGGAACAGGGAGGAGTAGACTTCCTTCGTTATCAGCGCAAGTCCTATCGCGACTACCGGAGGCAGAAGCGACCAGAGCGTGCCGACAGCTTCGGTTATCGGTGCGCTGACAGCACAGCATATAATGAATACCACAACGATAAGTGCGAAAATGATCTTACTGAGATACTTTTTCATTGAGATCATTCCCTCCTTTTTTCTTTTTGTTAATATTTATCTGAGCGGCAACGACCGCGATAAATACCAGAGTACAGCCCGCGAGCTCCTTTATGCTGAGGGTCTCGTTCAGCAGAAGCCAGCCTGAGAGCGCCGCGAATACGGATTCAAGGCTCATCAGCAGGGTAGCGGCAGTGGGGTCGGTGTAGCGCTGTCCGATTATCTGGAGAGTGTAGGCCACTCCGCAGGACATCACGCCTCCGTAGAGTATCGGCAGCCATGCCGCGAGTATCGCATCAAATGACGGCTGCTCGAAAATGAACATACAGACAAGCATTATAGTGCCTGCGGTGAAGAACTGTATGCAGGACATCAGTGTTCCGTCGGCGTTTTTCGCGTTGAAACGGTCGATGATCATGATGTGCGCCGCAAAGAAGAATGCGCAGGCCAGCACCAGCAGGTCGCCGGGGGAAACGGTGAAGCCTTCGTTTATGCACAGCAGGTAGAAACCCGCTATTGCGACAAGGCAGCATATCCACGCTTTCAGCGAGGTCCTGCGGTATATCACGAAGCCGAATATGGGCACTATGATTATGTACAGTGCGGTGACGAAGCCCGCTTTACCGGCAGTAGTCATGCTTATGCCGTACTGCTGGAGCATACCCGCCACCGTGAATATCAGGCCGCAGATGACACCGCCCGTGACGGTAGTCCTGAGGGGAGCCTTTTCCCGCTTCTCAGGGGACTTGTCCGGCAGGAGCCTGAGCAGTCCGATCACAGGAATAAGCACAAACCCGCCGATAAGCGTGCGGCAGGCGTTGTAGGTGAACGGCCCGACATAGTTCATGCCGTCGCTCTGCGCGACGAAAGCCAGACCCCATATCGCCGCGGTTATCAGCAGCATGATGCTGCCGCGGAGCTTATGCTGCTTCATTACAGGACTTTGGACAGGAATTCCCTGAGTCTCGGGCTTTTCGGGTTTGAGAAGAATTCGCCCGGTTCGTTTTCTTCCATTATCACGCCGCCCTCCATGAACAGGACGCGTGAAGCCACTTCGCGTGCGAAACCCATTTCGTGGGTAACTACCACCATGGTCATGCCCTCTTCGGCAAGCTGCTTCATCAGCCCCAGCACCTCGCCCACCATTTCGGGGTCAAGTGCGGAAGTCGGTTCGTCGAACAGCATGACTTCCGGGTTCATGACGAGAGCCCTCGCTATGGCGATACGCTGTTTCTGACCGCCGGAGAGCATATTCGGGTAGCTGTCGGCCTTGTCGAAGAGCCCGACTTTCCGCAGGAGCTCTTCGGCTCTTGCGTTGGCCTCGTCTTTGGTCATCAGTTTCAGCTTTACTGGAGCGAGGGTGAGATTGCCGCGTATAGTCAGATGCGGGAACAGGTGGAAATGCTGGAACACCATGCCCATTTTCTCGCGCACCTTGTGGAGCTGCTTCTCCGACGCGGCGGTAAGGTCGGTGCCGTCAAACAGTATAGTGCCGCCGGTAGGCTGTTCAAGGCGGTTCAGACAGCGCAGGAATGTGCTTTTGCCCGAGCCGGAGGGCCCTATGATAACGACCTTTTCGTTCTTTTCTATCTTCGTGTCGATGCCCTTGAGTATCTCAAGATCACCGAAGCTCTTTTTAAGTCCTTTAACCTCGATCACTCTTCTTGAGCCTCCTTTCGAGCTTTCCGACCAGAGCGCTGAGTCCTACGACTATGATAAGGTAGATCAGCGCGACTGCGATAAGCGGCAGGAATGCCTCATAAGTGACGCTTCTGATTATGTCTCCGCCCTTGGTGAGGTCTTCGAGGGCGATATATCCAGCGACGGATGTTTCCTTCAGCAGTACGATGCACTCATTGGCAAGTGCGGGCAGGACATTCTTGAACGCCTGGGGAAGAATTATGTACATCATGGTCTTTGAGTAGCTGAGACCGAGGCTTGCGCCGGCCTCGAACTGTCCGCCGTCCACCGACATGATGCCCGAGCGCACGATCTCCGCGACGTATGCTCCGGAGTTTATACCGAATGCAAGCACACCGACGAAGACCTTGTCTATCCTCACGGAAGCGAAGATGACATAGTAGATGATGAGGAGCTGCACCATTACAGGCGTTCCTCTTATCACCGTCAGATATATCTTCGATATGAAATTCAGTATTTTAAGCTTGCCTGTTTTATCGTGTGTTGCACGGACTATAGCAACGAGGAAACCAATGACCATGCCCAGCAGCACTGCGAAGAATGTTATGATGAGCGTGGTCTTGAGTCCGTTCACGAGGTACATATACCTGTTATCGTAGATGAAGGTATCGTACAGCTTCTGTAAAAGATCGTCCAAGGGTCTGTCCCCCTAAATTCAGTTATTTTCTTGTTTTACGGTTTTCTGCTCCGCGCTACTTGGCTCTTACGACGATTGCCTGCATCGAGGTAGCGTAGCCGTCGGTGAAGTTTACGTTCTTGAGTCTGTCCTCTGTAACGGACATACCAGCAACGCCAACGTCGGCCTTGCCGGAGGTAACGGCTGTGATTATGGAATCGAATGCCATGTTCTCGATAGCCAGCTCCATGCCGAGCTTGTCGCAGATAGCTCTCATCATGTCAACATCTATGCCGACGATCTCGTTGTTCTCCATGCTCTCATAAGGCGGGAATTCGGCGTTTGTAGCCATGGTTATAGTGCCTGTTCTTGTTATGGAACTGTCTGCAACATAAGGAGCGTGATCGGCCTCGTCGCCTATCCAGTGGGAAATGATGCCGTCAAGGGTTCCGTCGGCCTTAATAGCCGCAAGAGCTTCGTTGAGCTTCTTGCCCAGTTCATCGTCGCCTATGCGGTAGCAGATGGAATATTCTTCATTATCGAAAGGCTCGTCGAGGATCCTGAGGTCGGGGTTCTTGTTCACGAAAGCCTTTGCAGTCTCCATGTCGATGATGACAGCGTCGGTCTTTGCCTGTTTGAGCGCCTGTATGGCGTCCGCACCCTTGTTGTAGCCCTCGACCTTGGCGTTCTCGATGTCGCCGGCAAGGATATATCCGGTGGTGCCGAGCTGTGTGCCTATGGTCTTGCCCTTGAGGTCATCGGCGCTGTTTACGGTGTTTGCGGGAACGGCGGCGGCTCCGCAGGACGAGATGCATACTACGGCAGCGGCAAGCAGTGCCGCGAGTGGTCTTGTTTTTTTCATGACTTTTCTTCCTTTCTTCCGGTTATACCTCCGGTATATGCCGTGCAGGGAAAACATAGGGAAGTCCCTGCGCTTTTAACTTTACATACTTATTTATTATAACTCAATTTGTCCGAAAATGCAATAGAATATCGGATATTTGTATTGCACAATAATTGAATGACGGTGCGCGCGTTTTATGTCATATTTACCGATTGCCGCGGTAATCCGCCATAAAACATCACTAAATAAGGGCTGCGGTAAAGCGTTAATTTGTATCAACTTCCGAAATTCCGCCCCGCGCTCTTTACAAATTCCGGGTAATGTGATATATTGATTTAGTTGAAACTTCCAGGAACATGAAAAGAAAGGAAAAAGTTATGAAAAAAACATTTATAGCAAGAATAACAGCAGGTCTCGCTGCATTCGCGATGATCGCTGCGGCAGGAAGCTGCGGCAACGGCGGCAGCGCGCAGACAACGACCGCCGCCGCAGGCACACCCGCAGCTTCGGCCGATGATTCGCTGAAGAAGGTAATGGACGCAAAGCAGCTCGTTCTCGGACTTGACGCAAGCTTCCCGCCCATGGGCTTCACAAACGAGGCAAACGAGATCGTGGGCTTCGATATCGACGTGGCTCAGGCGGTATGCGACAAAATGGGCATCACGCTGGTAAAGCAGCCTATCGTATGGGACAACAAGGAAGAGGACCTCAATGTCGGCAAGATCGACTGCGTTTGGAACGGAATGTCCATAAACGAGTCGAGACAGAAGGCAATGAACCTTTCCGAACCCTACATGAACAACGAGATGATCTTCGTAGTACCCGGAAACAGCACTGTAAAGACAATGGACGACCTCAAGGGCAAGACCGTAGGCGTACAGTCCGGTTCCTCCGCAGAGGAGATACTTGTGGCTGCCGATCTCTACAAGGACATCACCGTAACGGCTCTTGAAGACAACGTAACTCTCCTCAACCAGATGGAACTCGGCTTCTCCGATGCTGTGTTCCTCGATTCCATCGTTGCGAACTACTTCATCACAGAGAACAGCAAGGATTATGTTATACTCCCCGGCAACCTTGAAGCGGAAGAATACGCTATCGGTTTCAGAAAGAACGATCAGGCGCTCCGTGACGAGGTACAGAAGATCCTCGGTGAACTCAAGGCAGAAGGCAAGCTGGCCGAGATATCCACAAAGTGGTTCGGCAGAGACGTTACAACCGTCAAGTAAAAAAATACACGGACAGATACGACAGTCGCGGCAGAAGCCGCGGCTGTTTTTTGTTATTTGCTATTGAATTTATTACATATTTATGATATAATATAAACTGCGGTGTGATTTACCGTATTAACACGCTTTTATGATAGCATAACGAAACAAGGAGAAGATTTCCCGATGACAGGAGAACAGTTATCGACGCTGTTCGGGCTGATGCTCGAATACGCTGTCCCGACGCTGAAAATATTCGCGTTCACGCTGCTTTATTCCATACCGCTCGGAATGGTGGTGGCGCTGCTGAAAATGTGCAGGTTCAAGCCCATTTCATGGCTGACGAACATCTACATACTGATAATGCGCGGAACTCCGCTGCTGCTCCAGCTCATCGTGGCGCAGTACTCGGTGCCGTACATCGTGCGCAGCGATATCTGCCCGGATTTCATAAAGAGCCTGCTCGAAAACGTGGACATCAGAAGCGAGAGCTACACGTTCAATATGATGCTTTTTGCCTTTGTGCTCAACTACGCGGCTTACTTCGCGGAGATATTCCGCGGCGGTCTCGAGTCGATACCGAAGGGGCAGTACGAAGCCTCGCGGTGCCTCGGTTTCGGTAAGTTCCAGACCTTCTTCCGCATAATACTCCCGCAGGTGATAAAGCGCGTCGTACCTGCAAGCTCCAACGAGATAATCACGCTGGTCAAGGATACATCGCTTGCCTCCGCGATACCGTACATGGAGATCATGTACATAGCGAAGAAGCAGGTGCCGCTGTACGCGTCGCTTATGCCGCTGTTCATGGCGGGCGTGTTCTACTTCGTGTTCGCAACGGTGCTTACAGTGCTTTTCTCGGCAGTCGAGAAGAAGCTGGATTATTACAGGTAAGGAGGGACGCGGTTTGGCTATACTTGAAGTAAGGAATCTGTCCAAGAGCTTCGGCACTCTTAACGTGCTGAACGATATCAGCTTCGATGTTGAAAAGGGCGAGGCCGTGGCAGTGATAGGCCCCTCCGGCAGCGGCAAGTCCACGCTGCTGCGCTGCGTGAACCAGCTTGAAAAGGCGAGCGGAGGAACGATACGCTTCTGCGGAATGGATATGTTCGTCCCCGGTCCGGGCGGAAAGAGCGTCTACGCAGACAAGCAGACACTTCGCAAAGTACAGGAGAAAACGGGGCTCGTGTTCCAGAATTTCAACCTGTTCCCGCACATGACCGTACTGCGGAATATCACCGAGGCTCCGGTCTGCGTGCTGAAAAAGAGCAAGCAGGAAGCGCAGGAGATCGCGATGGAGCTTCTGAAGAAAATGGGTCTCGAAACCAAAGCAAAGTCCTATCCCTGCGAGCTTTCCGGCGGCCAGCAGCAGCGTGTTTCAATAGCCCGCGCTCTTGCTATGAACCCGGAGATACTGTTCTTCGACGAACCCACCTCGGCTCTCGACCCGGAGCTGACGGGAGAGATACTGAAAGTCATCAAGGAGCTTGCCGCCGACGGTATGACCATGGTTATCGTGACCCACGAAATGAACTTCGCACGGGGTGTGGCGGATAAGATAATCTTCATGGAGGGCGGCTACATAGTCGAACAGGGCGATCCGGAGCAGCTCTTCGGAGAAAACGCCTCTGAGCGCACGAAACAGTTCCTCCAGAGATACAGCAGCATATAGAGTTACCCGAACATAAGAATCTTGGCGAAAGGAAACACCGGATATGAATGATAATTTCAGAATTGAAGCGCGTGTCACAAATACCTTCAATTTCGCGATGCAGCAGAACTATATACCGCTTATCCGCAGTATAACGCTTGTGAACGACAGCACAGCCGCCGCGGAGAACGTGACGGTAAGGGCGGAGTTCGAGCCGGAATTCGCGAAGCCGTTTGAATACGAGCTCGGGACTGCCGAGGCAGGCAGGAGCACCGAGATATCTCCGGTGAAGCTCACTGTCTCGACGGAACTGCTGTTTTCGCTGACCGAAAAGACCGCCGGCAATATCCATATCTCCGCTGTTTCGGGAGAAGAGACTCTTGCGGAGACGGACATTCCCGTGGATATCCTCGCTTACGATGAGTGGAGCGGCGCTCTTATAATGCCCGAGCTTGTGGCGGCGTTCACGGCTCCGAACCACCCGAGGGTCGGTGAAGTGGTATCCCGCGCGTCGGTATATATGCAGAAATGGACGGGTTCGCCGTCATTCACAGGCTACATGACCGGGGACCCCAATGTGGCAAAGCAGCAGGCAGCCGCAGTCTACGCGGCTTTGCAGGAGGAGAACATCGCCTATACCGTGCCGCCTGCCAGCTTCGAGCAGTCCGGACAGCGTGTGCGTCTGCCGTACACCGTGCTTGCCGAGAAGCGCGGCACCTGCCTCGATCTCACCCTGCTCTTCGCTTCCTGCCTTGAGCAGACAGGCCTCAATCCGCTGGTGATACTTGTGAAGGGGCATTGTTTCGCGGGATTCTGGCTGGAGGACGAGACCTTTGCCGACTGCGCGGAGGACGATGCTTCGGCTCTTACGAAGCGCGCAGCCGAGGGCATAGACAAGATATGCGTAGTCGAGTGTACAGACTTTGTTGCGGGCAGCAGCACGGATTTCGCCCATGCCGAGAGCCACGCGCTCACGAAGCTGGGGCAGCCCGGCGAGTTCCAGTACGCAGTGGACATAAAGCGCTGCCGCGGGAGCGGCATCAGACCCATACCCGCCCGTGTTGCGGAGGACGGTGTCTACAAGGCTGTGGATTACGGCAGGCGCGACAGCGACGAGATCACTTCTGAACCGAGAATGATAGACACATCACGCCGGGGCGAGACCGCCGGTGAAAGAGAGCTGACGAAGCTGATGGTCTGGGAGCGGAAGCTGCTGGACCTGAGCCTGCGCAACAGTCTGCTCAACTTCCGCCCGGCTTCCTCAAATGTCCAGCTCATGGTCGCTGATGTGAGCAAGCTGGAGGACGAGATATCCGACGGCGAGAGCTTCAGGATAATGCCCGCTCCGTCAGAGCGTTCGTTTGTGCTGTCCGACAGCCGCATATATGAGACCGAGAACGACAAGGATCAGATATCGGCAATTGCCGAGTCGGAATTCAGGAATCACCGCCTGCGCACATTCATAAGCGAGACGGAGCTTGAAAAGACGCTGAAAAAGCTGCACCGCGACGCGAAAGTCAGCCTTGAGGAAAACGGCGCCAATACGCTGTACCTGGCTCTGGGATTCCTGCGCTGGTATGAGACCGACAAGGCGGTGAAGCCCCGTTACGCGCCCCTTGTGCTGGTGCCGGTGGAGCTGGTCAGAAAGATACAGGACAAATCCTACTCTCTGCGTGTGCGCGGAGAGGAGACTCAGATGAATATAACGCTGCTCGAGCTTCTGCGGCAGGATCAGGGCATCGCGATAAACGGCCTTGACCCGCTGCCGGCGGACGAAAAGGGCGTGGATCTGCCGCTGGTGTTCAGCACTGTGCGGCAGGCGGTGATGTCGAAGAAGCGCTGGGATATCGAGGAGATAGCTTTCCTCGGTCAGTTCTCGTTCAGCCGCTTCATCATGTGGAACGACATACGCAACCGCTCCGAGGATCTCGCAAAGAACAAGGTCGTCGCGAGCCTTATGTCCGGAAAGACCGAGTGGGAGGAAGAGGACATCGCACTTTCGCCCAATGTTCTTGACGAAAAGCTGCTGCCTGCGGATATGGCGGTGCCGATGAGCGCCGACTCCTCGCAGCTGGCGGCGGTATATGAAGCGTCCCTCGGGCGCAGTTTCGTGCTGCACGGCCCGCCCGGAACGGGTAAATCCCAGACCATAACGAATATGATAGCGAACGCGCTGTTCCAGGGGAAATCGGTGCTGTTCGTGGCAGAAAAAATGGCGGCTCTGTCGGTAGTCCAGAAGAGACTGAAAAAGATAGGCCTCGATCCGTTCTGCCTGGAGCTCCATTCCAACAAGGCACAGAAGCGCGCTGTACTTTCGCAGCTTGAGGAAGCGCTGGGAATGAGCCGCATAAAGCCGCCGGAGGAATACGCACGCACAGCCGACAAGCTCCACTCCCTGCGCGTGGAGCTCAACGACACCATGTCGGCGCTGTACAAGGAGCGCTCGGCGGGAATGTCCGTCTATGACGCGGTGGCGCAGTACGAAGCCGTAAAGGACTACGACGGCCGCCTGACGCTGGACGGAGACTTCGTGGCTTCCTCGTCTGCGGCAGACTTCGCCGCGTGGGCGGAAGCCGCCGCCGATACTGCCGCGGCCGGCAGGGATCTGGGCGGCCTTCAGGGCTCCCCGCTGAAAAATGTCTGCATAACCGAATACACGATCGAGATAAGAAGCGCGTTCGCGGCGCTGGCGGAGCAGCTCTGCGGCAAGGCAGCCGCTGCCGCGGGAGCTTACGCGAAGCTCGGAACGGCTCTCGGCTGTCCGATGCCCTCGGATAAGAAAGGCATAGACAGTGCTTTCGGACTGCTGAACGCGGTCACGGGGCAGGAGCTTATCCTCGGCGGCATCGTGAACGGCGAAGACCCGGCTTCGGTGCGCGGCGAAATGGAAAAGCTCATCGACACCGGACTGCGGATGATCGCGATATACGGCGAATATTCCGCGAAATTCGAGCCCAGCATCTGGAACTACGACCCCGACACGGCTCTGCTCAACTGGAAAAAGACACAGCAGAGCAACTTCATAAGCAAGGCTCTGGGTTCCGGCAAGCAGGTCAAGGAGCTTGCCGTCTACGCCAAGGACCCGAATTCCGTCACGAAGGACAACATAGTGCAGATACTCGGCACGCTGTCGGAATACCGTCAGCTCGCTGCCGCGGTAAACGCCGCCGACCCAATGGTGACGAAGTATTTTGGCGAATACTGGCGCGGCATCAATACCGTGTTCCCGAAGCTGAAAACAGCTCTTCCGGTATCCTTTGACATACGCAATATGATGCTGGACGCGCAGCCGGAATTCCGGAGCGCAGTCATAGCCCATGCCGCCGACCCTGCCGCAAGGGCGGCTCTCGGTGACGCACAGGCCCGCTACGCGGATATGCTGGCTGACTGCGGCCGCATGAAGAACGAGTTCTCCGCCGATGTGGCAGGCGTATGCGGCGGTGCGGACTTCTTCGGCAGCATTGCCGCAGAGAACCGCGGTTACTGCGGCGCGGCAGAGAGCCTGCGCGACAGGGCAGTGCTTGAGAACAGCATAAGGAAGATGAATATGCTGGGTCTTAAACCCGCCGCCGACGCTTACAGGAGCGGCGTTCTCGACGAGAGCAGCCTGAGACCCGCACTGACCGCCGCGGTCTGCAAGTCCGTGATCTCCCGCGCCGTAAGCTCCGAGCCGCTGTTAAAGTCATTCCAGGGCGCGGAATTTGAGCGCACGATTGAAAAATACCGCAACTTCTCGGCACGTTTCGAGGAGCTGACCATAGAAGAGCTGGCAGCGAGACTGTCCTCAAGAGTGCCGGATATCTCTACAGGAAAGACCGCCAATTCCTCGGAGCTGGCGATATTACAGAAAGCGATAAAGAGCGGCGGCAGGGGAATGTCCATACGCAAGCTGTTCGACAGCATACCGAACCTGCTCGGAAGGCTCTGCCCGTGTATGCTCATGAGCCCGATATCCGCCGCGCAGTACATAGATCCGTCTTACCCGAAGTTCGATCTCGTGGTGTTTGATGAGGCCTCGCAGCTCCCCACCAGTGAAGCAGTCGGTGCCATAGCGCGCGGCGAGAATGTGGTGGTAGTCGGTGACCCGAGACAGCTCCCGCCCACATCATTCTTCACAACGGACCATACCGACGAGGAGAATATCGAGAAGGAAGACCTGGAAAGCGTCCTCGACGACTGTCTCGCGCTGGCGATGCCCCAGAGACATCTGCTCTGGCACTACCGTTCGCGCCACGAGAGTCTTATCTCTTACAGCAACAGCCGCTTCTATGACAACAGCCTGCGCACTTTCCCGTCACCCGATGATCTTGTTTCCAAGGTCAACTGGGTACACGTCGAGGGCTTCTACGACAAGGGAGGCTCAAAGCAGAACCGCGCCGAGGCCGAGGCAGTCACCGCGGAGATCGTCCGCCGCCTGTCAGACCCCGAACTGCGCAAGGACAGCATAGGCGTTGTAACATTCAATATAATCCAGCAGATACTCATTGACGATATGATAGCCGACGAGCTCCGCAAGGATCCCGCACTGGAGCAGGCAGCCAACGAGATGTATGAGCCCATTCTCGTCAAGAACCTCGAAAACGTTCAGGGCGACGAGCGCGACGTGATACTGTTCTCCATAGGCTACGGCCCGGACAAGGACGGCAAAGTCTCCATGAATTTCGGCCCCGTGAATCAGGACGGCGGCTGGCGCAGACTCAATGTCGCAATTTCCCGCGCAAGAAAGGAAATGATAGTGTTCTCGACTATCCGTCCCGAACAGATAGACACTGCGCGTACACGTTCCGAGGGCGTCGCCGGACTGCGCGGATTCCTTGAATTTGCCGCAAAGGGCAATTCCGCCCTGCCGGTGAGAAAGACTTCCGGAAACGGTAAAAAAGACAACGCTGCATTCGCGGAAACCGTGGCGGAGGCTCTGCGCGGCGCGGGCTATGAAGTCAAGCGCAATATAGGCCAGTCGGACTACAAGATAGACATAGGCATAGTGAACCCCGACTGCGAAGGCACATACCTGCTGGGCATAATGTGCGAGAGCCGCAGCAACTTCGAGCTGACCAACGCACGCGACCGCTGCATCGTTCAGCCGTCGGTGCTGGCGGGACTGGGCTGGAAGATACTCAGCGTGCATATACTTGACTGGCTGGATAATGACCGCAAGGTGCTGGCTAATCTCACCGAAGAAATAGAAAAGGCGCTTGAAGCATTCCGCAGCGGTGTGCCGGTAGTTGAAGAAGCTGCCCCCGCAAAGCGTGAGATAACCTTCGAGCGGGAAGAAGCTGCCGCAGACGCGGGTCCGGTGTACTACACGCCCTTTATTCCCGAAACTGCCGGCGATCCCGAATACTACTACGATAAGAGTTCAAATACGCAGATAAGGCGCATCATCACGGATATCGTGAACGCCGAGGCTCCTGTGGGCAGGGGAGTTCTCCTGCACCGCGTACTCGGTGCGTTCGGCATAGCGAAAATGAGCGCAAAAGCGGAGAGCCGTTTTGCGGAAGTGTTCGACGGTATGGAGCTTAAAAAGACCATGCGCGGCGAGCTTGTGTTCGTATGGCGCAGCGATCAGGAACCGTCGGAGTACACAGAGTTCCGCGCAACCGCCCCGGGCGGCGAGAAGCGGAAGCTGGACGACGTATCCACCGAGGAGATCGGCGCGGCAGTGACCGATATCCTGCGCAGCTCCATAAGCCTTGAACGCGCGGAGCTTGTGAAGAACACCGTACAGACCTTCGGCGCGTCACGCACCACAGAAGCCGGGGAGCTTGCGGTATCCATGGGAATTGCTCACTCCGTCCGCAGCGGCAGGGCGAAGATAGATACAGAGACAGGCCGCATTATGTGCGCAGACTGAATGTGAAAGGGGAAATTACTATGAAAGCTATGAAGATTTTCTACGATCTGAACGGGGCGCTGTACGCGAACATTACCAACAAATGCCCCTGCAACTGCACGTTCTGCATCCGTCACAATGACGAGACCGTAGGCGAGAATGACAGCCTGTGGCTGGAGCATGAGCCCACAGTCGAGGAGATCATGGACGCCTTCGATGAGGTCGATGCTTCAAAGTACGATGAAGTGGTGTTCTGCGGCTTCGGCGAGCCTATGGAGCGCCCATGGGAGCTTATAGAAGCCGCCGAATACATCAAGCGCAGGACAGGTATGAAGATACGCATAAATACCAACGGCCTTGTGTCGCTGATGCACCCGACATTTGACCTGTACTCCATGCGCGGCGTCATAGACAGTGTTTCCATAAGCCTCAACGCCTCCGACCCCGAGAAATACCTGGAGATCACGAAGTCGAGGTTCGGTCTGCCGTCCTACAATTCGATGCTTAACTTTGCGATAATCACGCACTCGTTCATTCCGGACGTGAAGCTGACCGTCGTTGACGTCATCGGCGAGGAAGAAGTGGAGAAGTGCCGCCGGCGTGCCGCGGACATAGGCGTTCCGCTTCGTGTGCGCGCGTATATTTCTAACAACAGGGAGTACGATTGAGATGCTGATAAAGCTTGCCGGACTTGTTCCGGAATCCTACGTTGACGGCCCGGGCATACGCTTTGCGATATTCACACAGGGCTGCCCGCACAACTGCAAGGGCTGTCACAACCCCGAGACCCATGATCCTAAGGGCGGCCGTCTTGCCGATACCGACAGGATATACAACAAGATAAAGCAGTACCCGCTGGTCAGGGGCGTGACCTACTCCGGCGGAGATCCGTTCTGCCAGCCGGAGCCCCTTTACGACCTGTCCGTGAAGCTGAAAGCCGACGGCTACCACCTTATGAGCTACACGGGCTGGACTTATGAGCAGCTCCTGAAAAAGAGCGAGACCGAGGAGTTCGTCGGGAAGCTGCTGGGACAGCTCGACCTGCTCGTTGATGGCAGATTCGTGCTTGAGGAACGCACGCTGGAACTGCCTTTCCGCGGCAGCCGCAACCAGCGCATTATAAACGTACCGGAGAGCCTTGAAACCGGGGAGGTCGTCACGGTTGAGTTTTAAGAAGAGAACAGCCGCATACATAACTGCTGCCGTGTTTGCCGCGGCAGCTGTTTTTGCTGTATCTTCCTGCGACGGTGACAAGTCAGAAGACCCGAAGGCGGGCTTCGGACATTCCTTTGCTTCGGTGATCGACGGGAACCCTGCCACGCTTGACCCGCAGCTGTGTGAGAACGACAGCTCCGCCGAAGTGATAGCGAACGTGTTCCTCGGGCTGTACCGTGTGGCGGACGGCGGCGTTACAGTCCCGGGAATGGCGCAGGACTGTACGGTCAGCGATGACGGGCTGATATGGGAATTCACCCTGCGGGAGGATATACAGTGGTACGGCCGCGGGAGTTTCACCGCCGGATGTACTGCCGACGATTTCGTGTTCGCGTTTCAGCGCCTTATGTCCCCGGAGCTGGAATCGGCGCGTGCGAAGGAATATTACTTCATAAAGAATGCCGAGGCCATAAACACCGGCAAAATAAAAGACCTCTCACAGCTCGGTGTGGAGGCAACGGATAAGTATAAACTGAAAATAACACTGAATGAGCGGCGCTCGGATTTGCAGGCAATGCTTGCGGCGCCGCCTGCCATGCCCTGCAACCGTGAATATTATGAGCTGACGGAAGGGCAGTACGGCCTTGTCGGAGACCTGACAGGCTCAAACGGCGCATTTTATGTGAGCCGCTGGCACTATGACAAATGGACGAAGAACGGCAATTTCATAGAGCTTAAACGCAATCCGCTGAACGCCGGAGCTCTCGGGACAGCGCCTTCCATGGTCACCTGCAATATAAACGCCGATGCCTGCGGGTGGTTTGAAGCCGGTGACGTTCAGGTCTGCCGCACATCTGACGCGGAGAAGATAATGAGATACACCGGAAGATACGGTTACAATACATACTCGACGGCTGTGTGGGGAGTCATATTCAATACCCACGGCGTGTTTGAGTCCTCCGACCTGCGGAAAGCGCTGGCCGGCTGCGTGAGAGCGGACTTTTCCGGTGATATATATACGGCCGCGGACCGCGTGATTCCCGACGGTATAAAGCTGGGCGGCGGAGGGGATTACCGCACTCTTGCGGGAGTTCCGGAAGCAGAAGCCTGCACGGAGAGCGAGCTGACAGCCCGGAGGGAGAACGCCTTGCGTGAAGTACAGAGCGGCAGGCTGTCCGGAGTGCATATACTCATGCCCGAGGGGACATCCCTGCGGCAGAGCGTCGGTAGCTTCATACAGGAATGGCAGCATGAATTCGGCATATACTGCATGATATCCGAGCTGCCTTACAGCGAATACATAGCGGCGCTCTCTTCCGGAGATTTTGAGATAGCGCTTGTGCGTCTCAGCGGCGGAGCCGGCGGGGCGGTGTCTTATCCCGCTGTGTTCTCGTCCTCGTCCGTGCTCAATTATGCCGGAGTATCGAGCCGCAGGCTGGACGATCTGATCTCCGGAGTCCTTACTGCGCCGGACGATAAGACTGCCGCGGGATACTGCCTTGAAGCCGAACGGCTCATCATGGACAGCGGGTGGTTCGCGCCGCTGTGCTTCGGGAAGGAGTATGTGTTCCGGGCGCAGGGCGTTGAGAACGTGGGCTATGACCCGTTCTCGGGGACATATCTTTTCGGGAATGCTGTGAAGAAATAAGCGGCAGGCGTTATTTAATCCCCTCGAGAAGAACGGGACTGCCGGCGGCGAAGGACTTTTTCAGATCAAGGACTCTCTGGTTAGACGAGCCCCGGAATGTGAGCGCGAGGCTCTTCTGCGCAAGTACGAACCGTCCGTCAACAAGCACATCGGCAAGCGCGAGCAGTCCGTCGGTCACTTCGGTGCGGCATCTGCTGTTCCCGGAGGTCAGCTCCTCAAAAGTAAATCCCGAGAACAGCCAGATATCCTTACCGGGATAAGTCTCTTTCACTCGTCTGAAAAAGGGCAGAAGCTCCCGCTGGTTTTCCGGCTCCATAGGCTCTCCGCCCAGCACTGTCAGCCCGTTGATGTAATCGGGCGCCAGCATTTCAATGATCTCGTTCACGGTGTCCGCGGTGAAGGGCCTGCCGTAGCCGAAATCCCATGTCTGCGGCTGAAAGCAGCCTTCACAGTGATTGCGGCATCCCGAAACGAACAGCGTCACCCGTACTCCGAGGCCGTTGGCGATATCGTAATTCTTGATCTCTCCGTAATACATGATGTACCTCGTTCAAAATCCCCGCCGTCAGCTGACTGACAGCGGGGAAACGTGTTTTTTACAGATGCAGGACTCTTTCCTTTATCTCCTGTGTCCTGCCCTGATTCCAGAACTGTGTGCCGATGTAGCCGCAGGTACGGCGGGCGACATTCATGGTGTTCTGATCGGTGTTGCCGCAGTTGGGGCATTTCCAGATCAGCTTGCCGTCCTCCTCGACTATCTCTATCTCGCCGTCCCAGCCGCATTTCTGGCAGTAGTCGCTTTTGGTATTGAGCTCGGCGTAGATGATGTTGAGGTAGATAAACTTCATCACCTGGAGCACAGCCTCGATGTTGTTCTGCATATCCGGAACCTCGACGTAGCTGATAGCTCCGCCGGGGGAGAGGGCCTGAAACTCCGCTTCAAAGCGCAGCTTCGAGAACGCGTCTATCTTCTCGGTGACATGGACATGGTAGCTGTTGGTGATATAGCCCTTGTCCGTAATGCCCTCGATGACGCCGAAGCGCTTCTGGAGGCACTTTGCGAATTTGTAGGTGGTGGATTCCAGCGGTGTGCCGTAAAGCGAGAAGTCTATGTTGGTCTCTGCCTTCCACTTTTTGCAGGCAGCGTTCAGGTAGTTCATGACATCGAGCGCGAAGGGCTTTGCCTCCGGGTCGGTATGGGACTTGCCGGTCATATATTTCACGCACTCGTAAAGTCCCGCGAATCCGAGGGATATGGTGGAGTACCCGTTGTAGAGCAGTTTGTCGATAGGCTCGCCCTTTTCGAGTCTTGCGAGAGCTCCGTACTGCCAGAGTATCGGCGCCACGTCGGAGGGCGTACCGAGCAGTCTCTTGTGCCTGCACATGAGGGCGCGGTAGCAGAGGTCAAGCCTTTCATCGAATATCTTCCAGAACTTTTCCATATTGCCGCCGGAAGAAAGCGCGACATCCGGCAGATTTATGGTAACTACGCCCTGATTAAAGCGTCCGTAATACTTGTGCTTTCCGGGTTCGTAGTTCTTCGCGTTGGCGATGTTGCCGACACCGGCTTCGGTGAAGCGGTCGGGGGTGAGGAATGAGCGGCAGCCCATGCAGGTATAGACATCGCCTTTGAGCTCCAGCATCTTCTTCTCACTGATATAGTCGGGAACCATACGCTTGGCGGTGCATTTCGCCGCGAGGCGGGTGAGGTAGTAGTATTCGCTGTCGTCTGTGATGTTGTCCTCTTCGAGAACGTATATGAGCTTCGGGAACGCGGGGGTGACCCATACGCCCTGCTCGTTCTTGACGCCCTCGATGCGCTGGCGGAGGACTTCCTCAATGATGAGGGCGAGGTCCTTCTTCTCCTGCTCGTTCTTCGCTTCGTTGAGGTACATGAAAACGGTGACGAAGGGCGCCTGTCCGTTGGTTGTGAGCAGTGTGACCACCTGATACTGTATGGTCTGAACGCCGCGCTGTATTTCTTCCAGCAGTCTGTTCTCCGCCATTTTCGCGACAGTCTCGTCGTCTATGGTCACGCCGAACTCCTCGGCTTCGTCGCGTATATCCTTGCGGAGCTTCTCGCGGCTGACCTGTACGAAGGGCGCCAGGTGGGTCAGGGAGATGGACTGGCCGCCGTACTGGTTTGAGGCTACCTGCGCGATTATCTGTGTTGCGATGTTGCAGGCTGTGGAGAAGCTGTGGGGACGCTCGATGAGCGTGCCTGTGATGACTGTGCCGTTCTGGAGCATATCCTCGAGGTTCACGAGGTCGCAGTTATGCATATGCTGTGCGTAGTAATCGGAGTCATGGAAGTGTATGATGCCTTCGTTGTGCGCTTCGACTATATCACGGGGCAGCAGGATGCGGCTGGTGATGTCGCGGGAGACTTCGCCGGCCATATAGTCGCGCTGTGTGGAGTTCACAATGGGGTTCTTGTTGGAGTTCTCCTGCTTTGCTTCCTCGTTGCTGCACTCTATGAGCGAGAGTATCTTGTCATCCGTGGTGTTGGACTGACGGATGAGCTGCCTTGTATAGCGGTAGGTGATATAGGCCTTTGCCGCCTCGAAGGCTCCGTGCGCCATTATCTGGTGCTCCACCATATCCTGCACTTCCTCCACGCTGGGCGAATGTCCCAGCTCGCCGCAGGCTATGACGACGCTTTCGGTGATGCGGTCAATCTGGAGCGATGTCATGCGGGCATTCTCGCCCACCGCTTCGTTCGCTTTTGTGACGGCCGCCTTTATCTTTTCGGCATCGAACGGCACTTCCGAGCCGTTTCTTTTTATGATCTTCATTTCTGTCCCTTCCTTGCAAAATAGTTCCCATGGAATCAATCAACATATTGTACCTTGCAAGAAATTATTATAGCATATCTTGTGTTTTATGTCAATATATTTTTTGATTTTTACGGCGATAATTTTGCGTTCCGGCAGCAACTGTAATATGAACAGCTTTAAAAACCGTAAAAATGCACAAATATGACGATACCTACTTGATTTATAGCTTTTATTATAGTATAATATCTATGTATTTGCTTTTACTATAAATAGCGAACAAAGGAAAGATAAACCGATGAAGAAAAGTTTCAGAACCCTGATATCTCTTATCGCAGCACTTGTTCTGCTGCTGTCCTGCCTTACGGCAGCGGCTTCCGCGGACGCAGTCACCGACGAGCTGGCTCCCGTGCTGATCGAAGGAGCGTTCCGGCATGAAAGCAGCATAGAGGTCTCGGATATAGTCAGACAGAACGGCTGGAGCCTGGACGAAGCGACCCGTATGATGGGCAGAGCATACCTTGCTGCCCCGGAGCTGTTCTTCGTAAGCAACTCCATCACCGTGAACAGCATCGGCAGGGACTTCTTCGTGAAATTCGACTATACCATGACTCCCGAAGAGCAGAGAGCCGCGAAGAAGAAGATCGACGCGCTGTGTGAGAAGATAGTTTCCGGTATTACTCCGGAGATGAACGACGTGCAGAAGCTGCTGTATGTGCATGACTGGCTGATACTCAACTGCAAGTACGATTACGGCAAGACCAACTATGATATGTACGATTGTCTGATAACCCGTTCCACCGTGTGTCAGGGCTATTCGCTGGCATATATGTACATACTGAATAATTATCTGAACATAGACTGCACGATAGTGATCTCGGACTATATGGGACACGCGTGGAACTATGTAAAACTCGGAAATAACTGGTATCATGTTGATATAACCAAGGACGATGCCGCCACGGTGTACAAGAACAACTCCTATGACAATCTCGGATATGTTTCGCACGAGAATTTCCTTATGAGCGACGAGCTCTGCCGCAATACCACAATGCCGCACAGGAACTGGGAGATCGTGGGCAGTTATCCCGCGGCAAAGGATAAGACCTACGACAATGCCTTCTGGCACGAAGTAACTTCTCCGATAATCCTTGACGGCAGGATCGGGTATTACGCGGTGAAGAACGACTCGGAAGCCGCCGCGGATATATGCTCGTACAATTTCAGGACCGACACTGCCAAGCCGCTGATAAGGATACGCACCAAGTGGTATTCGAGAAGAAATACAAACGGCACGGAGACCTATCCCTACGGGAAGTATTTCTACAATCAGATATGGATGTCCCTGGGCGTGCGCAACGGAAAGCTCTATTTCAATACCAGCAAGAACATATATTCCTATGATCCTGCCACGAAGAAGACAAAGAAGCTCTACACGCTGTCAAAGGGCGATCAGCAGATATTCGGCTGTATGTTCACCTCGTCAGATATGCTGCGGCTGGCATACAGGTACGATGTCACCTATCCCGAGAGCTACATCTCATTAAGACTCAGATAACGGAGGTCATTATGGAAACTGCTGTTGAACTGGCGGAAAAGAACCAGATATTCGGTGAGATACCCTGCGCTGCCGCGACATTTATCTGCGAGGGCAGCTTTATGCGGCTCAAGTGGGCGAATGAACGCTTCTTTGCGTTATTCGGCTGCTCGAAGGCCGAATATCTCAACCTTGAACCCAATGAGTACGGTTTCAGAGTGCTCGGCAGGGAATACTCGGCGGCGGTCACGGGTCAGATAGAAGCTCTCAGCAGAAATCTGAGGGTGTTTGAGCTGGATATCGATACCAACCGCGTTGACGGAACGCATATAACCCTGCACGCGGAGATAGCTGTCGATGACATACGCAACGGAAAACGCCTTAACGTGCTCCTGCATGATATGTCGGAGCTTTCCGAAGTATCTTCCAGAAACTCGGAAATTGTGGATATGATGTTCTCCGTTATGGCTATATCCGCCGACTACATATTCAGATACGACAACCGCACAGACAAGCTCGAACTCTACAAGAACGTGGGCGGCACATTCGTGAACAGCTTCTCGGCCGTGGATTTTGAAACTGCCTTCATCTCCGGCAATATGGTCTGTGACGAGGACGAAGAGACCTTCGGTGTCCTCTGCAACAACCTGAAGACCGGCATAGACAGCGGTGTGTTTGAGCTGCGCCTGCGGTTCCCGGACAACACGGACTTCCGCTGGTACAGATTTACGATAAAGACAGGCCGCAGCAGCTCCGACGGCGAATACAAGGGCGCTGTGGGCAAGATCGAGGACATCAGCACCATAAAGCTCGCGAATCAGCGCCTTATCGAAAAAGCCGAGCGCGATCCGCTGACCAAGCTCTACAACAAGGCCGCCACCAAGACGCTTATCCAGAACTACCTGCGCACCGACAGCCGTGACACCTTCGACGCGTTCATAATCGTGGATGTGGACAATTTCAAGCAGATAAACGATACCCTCGGACACCTTTTCGGCGACAGCGTCCTCGTGGACATAGCCCAGGAGATGCAGGACCTCTTCCGTTCCAACGACGTGATAGGACGTATAGGCGGAGATGAGTTCATCGTCTTCCTGCGCGGTATGAACCATAAATCCCATATAGCAAACAAGGCCGAGGATATCTGCAAGATATTCAACCTGATATACAGCGACGACGAGGGCATGAAGGTCTCCGGAAGCCTGGGCATAGCGCTGTTCCCGGCGGACGGCGAAACTTTCGACGAGCTGTACAGGAAAGCGGATCAGGCGCTGTACACCTCGAAGCGCACCGGCAAGAGCTGCTTCAATTTCTACTCCGGCGATGCCTCCGTTCCTGTGGAGGAAAAGCCCGCATCACGAGTTGAACGTTACCAGAAGGGAATGGATTTCTTCAACGGCGGTTCGGGGTTCGGCAGTGAGATACTTGCCAGCGCGTTCGATATGTCCGAAGCCGGATTCGATATGAACGAAGCCGTGGAGCGCGTGCTTGAAAAAGTCGGCAAGCACTTCCATTTCGGCAGGATAGTGGTTTCCGAGCAGACCGGGACTATCGGCGGATTCAGGGACACCTACATCTGGCGCTCGAAGAACGCCGAGGCCGGCAGGAACGACAGAGTGCTGTTCTCGAACAAGGAGCTTAACGAGTTCTGCGCCCGCTTCGACAAGAATTTTATACTCAGCATAATCACAGAAGAAGAGAAGATACTGAAAGACAACGCCTATGTCACATATCTGAAAGCCAACCGCATAGGCTCGGCAACGGTATGCGGATTCTTCCGCTCCGGCAGGCTCGCGGGAATGGTGAGCTTCCAGGACAGCGCCGGCTCATACCAGTGCTCGATAGATGAAGCGAAAGTCCTCAAGGAAATGACCCGCATAATCTTCGCGTACCTCATCAGGATCCGCGAAGTGGAGAAATCTCTCGACAAGGCGGAGTATGACGCGAATTACGATGAGCTTACGGGACTCATGAATTACCGCTGCTTCAAGGAACACGTCAACAGATATATGGAGACAGCCTTTGAAAACGACAAGTTCGTGTTCATAATGGCGGATTTCACCAATTTCAGCTATATAAACAGCCGCTTCGGACACGGAAGCGGAAATGAGATGCTGAGGAACTTTGCCGCGGCGTTCTCTTACTTTTCCGACAAGATAAGATATGTATGCCGCTCCGGCGCGGACAGTTTCTGTGCGCTGGCGGAATATGACAGCGGCCTTATTTCGCAGTTCGAGAGCTTCACCAGCCGTTTTTCGGAGAATGAGGATCTTATCGGCGGGGAAATGAGCTTCGGCATAGTTTCCGGTGCCTATATCCCCGAAACAGGCGCGGCATTCGATTTCGACACGGCTTACAGCAACGTGAATCTTGCTCTGCGCTATTCCAAACAGCACAATATCTCCAAGTGCAGCATCTACCACATGGTGATGCGCGAGGAGCTGAACCGGTCGTTCGAGATCGCGGCGGACGCGAGGACCGCGCTGCGAAACAACGAGTTCAAGGTATATTTCCAGCCGAAGGTCTCTGTCTCCAAGAGCGAGATAGTAGGCGCGGAAGCTCTTGTGCGCTGGGTGAAGCCCGAC
The DNA here is from genome assembly GCA_016282095.1 of Ruminiclostridium sp. Taxonomy (GTDB): domain Bacteria; phylum Bacillota; class Clostridia; order Oscillospirales; family Ruminococcaceae; genus Ruminiclostridium_E. The sequence continues at coordinate 42,674 of JAEEJW010000078.1, forward strand.
GGCACCGTGCTGCCTCCGGATAAGTTCGTCCCGTTCCTTGAGAAGAACGGTTTCATAGTGAAGCTGGACTACTTCGTCTACGAAGAGGTCTGCCGCTATATGCGCCGCCGCATAGACGAGGGCAGGCGCATAGTACCGATCTCTGTCAATGTTTCCCGCATACACATGCTGTCGAACGAGTTCACAAAGCGTGTCAGCGAGATAGTGCGCAGGTATCGCATAGATCCGGCGCTCATAGAAATGGAGCTCACCGAGAGCGCCTTCGTAGTAAACGAGAACGACACCCGGTTAACGATGATGAAGCTGAAGGAAATGGGCTTCCGGGTATCCATAGACGATTTCGGAACCGGATATTCTTCGCTGTCGCTTCTCAAGGATATGCCGGTCGATGTGCTTAAGATAGACAAGGGCTTCTTCTCCGGCGACCATGTGGAGAGCAAGGACGGCATAGTTCTTTCCAGCGTCATGGACATGGCGGACAAGATGAACATCGAGATAATCTGCGAGGGCATAGAGACCGAGGATCAGGTGGATTTCCTCAGACACAGCAAGTGCGACACCGCGCAGGGCTTCTATTACGCGAAGCCCGTGCCTTCCGGAGATTTCGAGGATCTGCTGGAGAACGGCATCAACAATGCATAATAAAAACTGCTCTTCCGGAAGTTTTCCGGAAGGGCAGTTCTTGTTCTGTCTTAAATCGGGATCAGAGCTGTTCGGGCTTGCTGAAATCGAAAGTCTCAACGGAGTCGGTATCGTCCGAACCGATAGTAAGGCTGTCAAGATCGTCGGCAGCTTCTTCTGCCTTGTCAGCTACTGCTTCCACAGCTTCCTCAACTGCGTCGGCTGCTGCCGAAGCCGCTTCCTCAACGTGCTCAACGATAGCCTCGGGCTCTGCCGCTTCGATATCTGCGCTGTCAACTGCCTTGTCAACCAGCTCGTCAACGTTCTCTTCGATAGCTTCCGCCAGGTCGGAGACTTCTTCTGCTGCTTCGTCGGTCTTGCCTGTAACTTTATTCTTCAGATTTTCGAAGCCGCCCTTGACATTCTCGGCGGTATTCTTTGCGAATTCAACGGCCTGTTCCTTCTTTTCTGCCGCAAAGGTCTTTGTTTCTTCAAGGGTCTTTTCTCCCTTGGAGATCATATCGTTGTTGATTATGTCGTCTATGCCTTCCTTGAACTTCTCGGTACCTGTCTTGATCGCGCCGACAGCGAACAGGGAAGCCTTCTGGAGCTTCTCCTTGGGAGTGCTGTGATGCTCTTCCGCGTAGAATTCGGAATCGTCCTCATAAACGCGTGCCGCTCTTTCTTCCTCTTCAGCGTTGCGCTTTTCGATGACTCTCTTGCCGATGTAGTAACCGAGTCCTGCCAGAGCCGCGATGCTGATGAGTGCTGTTAATTTGCCCATTTTGTTTCCATTCCTTTCGGTCATAAATTTTCAGACGGGCTGAAAACGACACAGCCGTCCGTATTTTTCATATAATTTATTATACAATATTATTTTTGTTTTGTAAAGCCTTTTTGTTAATTTTTTATATATTATTCTTCCGTCAGGACAGCTTCGGCGTAGAATATGGGCTGTCCCAGATCGAGGAACCGCTGTTCATATTCGGTAATAATATTCCCGGTTATTCCGCTGTTATGCAGATCACGGGTAACGAAGCGCACAGTGCAGCCGTTTTCGGCATACTGCTCCAGCGAATAGTCAAAGAAGCCCTCGTTGTCCGTTTTCTGTATGATAACTCCGCCGGGAGTCAGCAGTTCTTTGTATATTCCGAGGAACAGCGGGCTTGTAAGGCGGTGCTTGGCGTAGCGGCTTTTCGGGTACGGACAGCTGAAATTCAGATATATGCGCTCCACGGAGCGGGGCGGCAGCACTTTAAGCAGATATTCGGCGTTGCCCATAAGATAGCGCAGGTTTGTGAGCCCAGCGGCCACAGTCTGCTCCATCGCCATTACCACAACGTTCGGAGACTGTTCGACAGCTATGAAGTTCGCTTCCGTATCCCGCGCGGCTATGGTGTTTGCGAATTTTCCCTTTCCGCAGCCTATCTCCAGCCGGAGCGGCTTGTCGTTCCCGAACACCTCTGCCGGGTCGAGCATTCCGGTCCCGCCTTCGTGTATGCCGTCGGGCAGCCACCCGAGGCAGACTCCGCTGCTTGCCGCAAGACGTTCGTCAAGGTGCTTCTTTTTTCTCATTCTCATAGTGCGTTACCCTTTATTTCCTGCCACTTATGGAGCATATCAATGCCGTAGGCGCCCTGGAACAGCGCCTTTTCTGCGGCCTCGGGAGTGAACCATGCAGCCTCGCTGACTTCTCCCGACAGCTTCGTTTCAGCCTTGCGCACCCGGCAGGCAAATGCCAGCATCAGGTTGTCGTGCTTTTCGTAGTATCTGCTGTACAGGAACGTTGCCGAAAGCATTTCCAGCCCCGTTTCCTCCGCGATCTCGCGGCGTGCGCAGTCCTCGGCGTTCTCGCCGGCCTTTATGTAGCCCGCAACGCATACATAACGGCTTATGCCGTAGCTCTGCTTTATCAGCAGGACATCGCCGTCCTCCGCTATGCAGAGGCATATCACGCAGGGATAGGAGAAAGGGAAGAAGGGGCGTCCGCACTTTTCGCAGAACGGAACGTCGCCCTCATCGCCTATCTGTTTCGGAATCAGTTTATCGCCGCATACCGGGCAGTAATCAAATTTCACTGCTTGTCACCGTATTCGCTGAAATCGAAGGTCGCGAAATAGTCCTTCGGGGTTTCGGCGCGGCGTATCATCTGCCACGAACCGTCCTCGTGCAGCAGGACTTCCGCAGAACGCAGCTTGCCGTTGTAGTTGTAGCCCATGGAGAAGCCGTGGGCTCCGGCATCGTGTATTGCGAGGATATCGCCCATGTCGATCTCCGGCAGCTCTCTGTCCTTTGCAAACTTGTCGCAGTTCTCACAGAGACCGCCTACAATGTCATAAACGTGGTCGCAGGGCTCGTTCTCCTTGCCGAGAACGGTGATGTGGTGGTAAGCTCCGTAGATAGCGGGTCTCATAAGGTTAGCGGCGCAGGCGTCCACGCCGATGTATTCCTTGTAGATGTGCTTCTCGCGTATCGCGGTGGTGATGAGCATACCGTTGGGCGCGAGCATGAAGCGGCCAAGCTCGGTGCAGAGCCTGATATTTCCGAGTCCGGCAGGTACGAGTATCTCTTCGTATGCCTTTCTTACACCTTCGCCGATGACCCTGATGTCATTCTCGGTCTGCTCGGGGCGGTAAGCTATGCCGACACCGCCGGAAAGGTCGATGAAGCTGAGCTCAATGCCGGTCTTTTCCTTGATCTCCACAGCGGTGCGGAAGAGAATGCCCGCGAGAACGGGGTAGTAGTCGTTCGTAAGCGTGTTGCTGGCGAGGAAGGAATGCATTCCGAATTCCTTTGCGCCCTTGTCGCGGAGTATCTTATAGCCTTCAATAAGCTGATCGTGTGTGAAGCCGTACTTGGCGTCCTGCGGGGTGTCCATTACATTGCCTTTTTCGCTGGTCTTGAACTCTCCGCCGGGATTATAGCGGCAGCATATAGTTTCCGGTATGCCTGTCAGCTTGTCGAGTATCTCTATATGCGTGAAGTCGTCAAGGTTGATTATAGCGCCGAGGTCGTAGGCGAGCCTGAAATCCTGATCCGGAGTCTCGTTGGAGCTGAACATTATATCGTGCCCCTTTGCGCCTACCTTGTCGGACAGAAGCAGCTCGGTGTATGAAGCGCAGTCGAAGCCGCAGCCTTCCTCGGTGAGTATCTTCATAACGAACGGGTTCGGGGTAGCCTTCACGGCGAAGTACTCCTTGAAGCCCTTGTTCCATGCGAAAGCTTCGTTGAGCGCTCTTGCGGTGGCTCTGATGCCTTTTTCGTCGTAGATATGGAAGGGTGTGGGTATCTCCTTTTTAATCTCCTCGATCTTTTCCTTTGTCACGAACGGTACTTTCTTGCCCATAGCTGTTTTGTCCTTTCTTCCTTATAATTTATTTTGCTGCCCTCTCCGTGCGGGAAAGGGCAGCCTGCTTCTAAATGTTATGCCTGTGCGATGCCGGTCATTACCGTCAGGCACCGGTCAGGCCTCAACGGCTTCGATGGACTCGATGGAATACTTGTTTTCGTAGAATTCATAGAGCTTGTCATATTCGATGGAGCTGTCGCGCTTCAGGGTACTGATATATTCGTGCATCTCGAAGCTGTGGTGCGATACCTCGATCATACAGACAGCGATATTCGAGCAGTGGTCGGAGATACGCTCAAGGTTGGTGAGCATATCGGAAAGCACGAAGCCCATTTCCATGGTACATTCCTGCTTGCGCAGACGCTCGATGTGAGCGGTCTTTATCTGGACTTTCAGAAGATCGACGACGGATTCCAGAGGCTCGACGCTGACGGCCTTCTTGAGGTCGTTGGTCTCGAATGCCGACACGGACAGATGAAGTATCTCGGTAACGGCGTCCAGCATGACCCTGATCTCTTTCTGCGCCTTGTCGGAGAAGTGCAGTTCCTTGTCGTTTATCTCCTCCGCCGATTCCACGATGTTGACCGCGTGGTCGGACAGACGCTCAAGGTCGCCTATGGTATGCAGGAGCTTGGTGACTTCCTGGCTGCCCTGTTCGGTGATGTTGTGGTCGGTTATCTTGACAAGATAGGTGCCGAGGCTGTCTTCGTACTTATCGACGGAGTCCTCGAGTTCGCGCACTTTCTTGGCTTTCTTCTCATTATAGTCGAACAGTATCTCGAATGAAAGCTCCAGGGAGCGTACAGCTTCATGCGCCATGCTGATAGCAACGGTGCGGCTGCGCTCGATGGCTACGGACGGTGTGGAGAGCAGACGCTCGTCCAGCAGGGCGAACTCGCCCTTGTCCGAACCTTCCTTTATCACCGCGCAGGCGAGCTTTTCCAGCAGCTTGTTGAACGGTGCGAGAGTAACAATAGTCAGAACATTGAAGGCCGAGTGGCATATCGCTATGCCCAGCGGCGTGACAGCTTCATCGGATATCGCGGGTCTCAGCACCGCGTTGAGTATGGAGTAGATCGTCAGCCATACGAGAGTACCGATAGTGTTGAAGCTCAGGTGTATGAACGCCGCGCGTTTGGCGTTCTTGTTAGCGCCCAGGGACGAGAGCATCGCGGTAACGCAGGTACCGATGTTCTGTCCCATGATGATCGGGATTGCGCTGGAGTAGGTGAGCTGTCCGTTCAGCGAAATTGCCTGTAAGATACCGACGGATGCCGCCGAGGACTGGATTATCGCGGTGATGACCGCACCTGCGAGAACGCCGAGCAGAGGATTCGAGAACATTCCCATGAGCTGCGCGAATTCGGGGACATCTTTAAGTCCCGAAACGGCTGCTGTGATGTTCTGCATACCGTACATGAGGAAAGCGAGGCCGAAAAGTATCGACGCGGTATCCGCTTTCTTGGCGTCCTTCTTGAACATCAGCAGAAGGATTATCGCAGCAAACGCGATAAGCGGCGTGAAGCTCTGGGGTTTCAGGAACTGTACCCACATAACGTCGCTGTCAACGCCGATAAGGGACATGATCCACGATGTGACCGAGGTACCGAGGTTCGCGCCCATGATAATGCCGATAGCCTGTCCGAGTGTTAAAATTCCGGAATTGACAAAGCCGACGACCATAACTGTCGTGGTAGCCGAGGACTGAATCAGTGCGGTGATGCCTACGCCGAGCAGAAAACCCTTGAACTTGGTCGAGGTACAAGCCGCAAGCAGACTTTTCAGCTTGCCGCCGGCCTTTTTCTCAAGACCCTGTCCGAGCAGCTTCACTCCGTAGAGCAGGAGGGCAACGCCGCCGAGCAATGAGAAAACATCAAAGATAGTCATAATAATTCTCCGAATTGTCTCTTTTCATACTTCTACACTACTATTATATCTGTTTCCGCGACTTTTTTCAAGGGTATTTTCCATTTTCTGCGCTTTTTACAACACATCCTGCGCTTGGTAGAAATATTAGTGCAACTTGACAAGGCGTTTTGTGAGTTCTTCGATGATACCGCGGCGGACGGAGTTTATGGCCGATGCCGTCAGCATCAGGCCCTCGTCGGAACGTACATCTATCCTTTCCGCAGTGAACACCGTGCCGCCGGTCTTACCGAGGCGCTCGGCGATCTCTTCGGCGGTTATGCTGCGGTTTATGGCAGGCTCGGGTATGATCTCCGTGGCATAGCGGAAGCTCAATTCTCCGCAGGTCACTTCTGCCGTGACAGGCTGACCCGCCCGCACGGTGAGCGAAACGCCGAAAGAGCGGCGCTTGTACGGCTTTTCGTACAGCTTCCGCAGCTTCGTAAGAGCCGCGGCCGAGGCTTCCACGTCGTCCTTTGTGCGTATTCCGCCCATGCCGCGCATGGAGCCGTCGTAGTACGCGCGGGTGAAGCCGCTCCGGGAGAACACGGCACGCAGGGTGTCGAGATCCGGTTCTCTGCCGTCCAGCTTCGCACGGCAGGCTGCCACAGCCGCCGCGACATACTCCGGCCGCTTCATCCTGCCTTCAATCTTCGCCGAGGTCACGCCGAGCCTGTCCAGCTCCGGCAGATCGTCAACCAGGGACAGGTCTTTCAGCGACAGCACGTTCTGCCTGCCGCCATAGGTAAAGTCCAGACGGCAGGGCTGGGCGCAGAGCCCTCTGTTGCCGCTTCTGCCGCCGTAGACCGCGCTCATCAGGCACTGGCCGCTTGTGCATACGCACAAAGCCCCGTGAACGAAAACTTCCGTTTCTATATCCACTCTGTTCACGATGTCCGCTATCTCTTCCCGGGACAGCTCCCGGGCAAGGACTACGCGGGAGAAGCCGTGCTTCTTCGCAAACTCGGCTCCGGCAGGGGAGGTTACCGTCATCTGCGTCGAAGCGTGGAGCCGCAGGGAAGGAGCTGCTTCATGTATGATCTTCGCGGCGCCGGGATCCTGTACTATCACGCCGTCGGCACCGGCTTCCGCTATCCTTTCGGCGGTTCTCGCAAGCTCCGCGAGCTCGTCGTCGAACACCAGCGTGTTCATGGTGACATAGACCTTTACGCCGGATATCCTGCACTCGCGGACTGCGCGGGCAAGCTGTTCGTAAGTGAAATTCCTGGCATTTTTGCGCGCAGAAAATGCGGTCACCCCGAGGTAGACCGCATCTGCACCTGTATTCAGAGCCGCGGGGAGAGAATCCTCACCGCCGCAGGGAGCAAGTATCTCTATCATTCCGTCGTTTCCTCGTCGTTTACTGCCGGCGCGGGAGTTCCCGCTTCCTCGGTGCCGTCGAAGGTCGTCTGGACGTACTTGCCGCCGAGCTTTTCCTCCGAGCGCATATTGAGTATGGTCTTCAGACGCTCAACGCGCTGCTGGAGCTCAAGTATCTCCTCTTCCTTCTTCGCGATGCTGAGGGCGTAGGAGCTTTCGTAGTTCGAGAGGATATTGCGCAGCTTGTCGCATTCTTCTTCCTTTGCCTCGAGCTTTGCACGCACAGAAGCCTCGGTCTCTGCCAGCAGGCTGCGCAGCTTGTCCAGCTCCGCGGCGCGGCTGCGGTACTGTCTGGCCATCTGTTCGTACTCGGCGAGCTTGCGGGCGTTTTCGCTGCCCTCGCCGTTTTTGAGCTTCTGTATCTCTTCACGGGCGATCTCGAGGTCGATCTCAAGGTCTTCCTTCTGCGCTTTGAGGCGCTTTATCTCTTCCTCGTTCGCTGCAACGCTTCCGTCGGCGTTGACGGAGATCGAGTTGATCTCCATTTTGGTGATCTTGCCGTTGAGTTCGGCTATCTGCTTGTTCGAGCCGTCGAGCTTCTCGCGGAGTGTGTCGATCTCTGCGCGCAGAGCTTCGTTTGCCGCCACTTCGGTGAACTTTTCGGAGTTGAGCTTGTCTATCAGTTTCTTTGCCGATTCGAGAGCCTTCTGTGTATCACCGAGGGAGTTGCTGAGGTCATCGACTTTCGCACCGTCGTCCCTGCTGCGCTCAGCGAGGGTCTCGAGCTTGCCGGTAAGCTCGTTCTCGCGCTCGCGGAGGCTCTGTATCTCCTCACGCGCTGCATTTTCGGCTTCGGTCTGCTTGTCTATCTTGTTCGTCAGGTGCTCTATACGCTCTTCGAGACCGTCGATAAGAGCCTGATCCGCGTCGCTGCGCTTTTCCTTGAAAGAGTCTCCCAGCAGCAGCAGTGCCGAAAGCGCCGTAGCCTCGGCTTCAACGGTCACTCCGAGTTTCTTTTCCACATATTCGATCTGCTCGGTGAGATCCGCCGCGAACTTCTGTAATTCCTCCGGGTGGTCGGTCTTAAGGAAGTAGCCTCTGCCGTTTACCTTGACTCTGATCTTTTCCATGAGCTGTCAGTCCCTTTCGTAAAGCGCACGATGCGCATATTTTCTCAATATACAGATATATTATACAACATATTTCCAAAAAAGAAAAGGGGTTTTTCAAATTTTTTTCATATTTTTAAAAATTTGTTGAAATCTTCGGAAAAATATAGTATAATAAAAAACGGAGTGCGAAAAGCAGGTTCGTTCCGGCCGCATATCCGTATTTTGTTCCCGAAAAGGAGATGTGCCTATGCTTGAGATCGGTATAAAGGGCAGGCTGACAGAGACTGTGACCGAGGAAAAGACCGCGGGAGCTTACGGCAGCGGGATACTGCGTGTCTACGCTACTCCGGCGATGATCGCGCTTATGGAGCATACTGCTCTGCTGTCCGTGGCGCCGTATCTTGAAGACGGCATGACCACGGTCGGAACATCGCTGAATATAAAGCATACCGCACCTTCTCCTGTCGGCAGCGAGATCACCTGCGAGAGTGAACTGACAGAGATCGACCGCCGCAGGCTTGTTTTCCGCGTCACCGCATACGACGGAGCGGGGGAGATAGGCAGCGGCACACATGAGCGTTTTATAGTTGACTGTGATAAATTTTTCATAAAAGCGGAGGAAAGAGCCAAATGAACATCAAAAAGTTTTATCTGAATGCCGAAAAAACCGTGATAATGAAGGCCTACCTGCTGGATCAGGTGGAGAGCCTCCAGTGGTGCAGGAAGCGCCCCGCGATACTTATACTCCCGGGCGGAGGGTATGAATACACCTCCGAGCGCGAGGCCGAGCCTATTGCGATGCGCTATGCAGCCGAGGGCTACAATACCTTCGTGCTTTACTACACCTGCAACGCCCGGTTCCCGGCAGCGTTCCACAATGCTGCTTACGCGCTCTACAAGATACGCATGAGAGCGGACGAGTTCGGCATAGACCCTGACAAGATAGCGGTCTGGGGAGCGAGCTCCGGCGGGCATCTGGCGGGCTGTCTTGCGACTATGTGGGGCGATGAGGAGATGCTTGCTGCCATAGGCGCGAATGCCGAGGACGTGCGTCCGAACGCGGCGGTACTGTCCTATCCTGTTATCAGCGGCATCACGAATCCGCACAAGGGTTCCTTTGAAGTGCTTCTCGGCAAGGACGCTACTCACAGCCAGCTTTCGCGGCTCTCGCTGGAAAACCGCGTTACGCCGAAGACTCCGCCGGTTTTCATCTGGTGTACTGCCGACGACGACTGTGTTCCTGCGCACAACAGTCTTGTAATGGCGAAGGCCTGTGTTTCCAACAAAGTTCCGGTAGAGCTGCATATGTTTGACGCGGGTCCTCACGGACTTTCGACCTGTGACAAGGTGACCGGCTGGAACGACTGCTTCTGTCTTGACAATGTAAAGTCATGGATAGACCTGTCGGTAAAGTTCCTTGCAAAGTACATGAATGTCTGAATAGAAAACTACTTTTTTCTCTGCCTCGCAGCCGGTAGTCTCGTAATACGTTTCTTTTCGCCCGCGCGTTAATTTTAATTTTATGTCGGAGTTTCGTTCCGCGAGGCGAGTCACTTTCCCCCTCCAGCGGCGGAAAGTAACCAAAGGGCGCCGCTTTTTCAGTCCTGTCTCAGACGGTCCGCTTACCTTTCATCCCCCCGTCCGCTCGCGTTGGACCGCGTTCGACAAGTCCTGAAAAAGACTGCCGCCCCCGAGGGTCATCTGCTCCTTTTGGCAGAGGAGTAGTGGGGAATCCTTTCAGAATTTCTTCTATCGACATA
>JAEEJW010000079.1 GCA_016282095.1 Ruminiclostridium sp.
ACTGTGCTTCAATGCGTAGTGCGTCTGTGTACTCGTTAAGAAGCTCTTTGCATTTTGGAAACTGTTCAAGCAACTTTTCTTCGTTACTGTGTATCGTAGCACGGTTTTCTCTGAAACGCTCTGTGTTTGGTGCGGGTTTCTCGCACGGGCTAATCTCGCCGTAGTAAAGCTTGGAAATTGTAGATTCCATAGTAGTATTCCTCCATTTAAAAGGTGGTTAAATGCCGATGATCTCAAATCTGCTGTAACCAATCTTTCTTAACTTTGGAATACTTCCTTACGACTATTGCCCTTTTCGGAAGTTTTCTTTCGTATGCGCCGCATCCTTGCGGCGCTTTGGAAAACTTCCTTATGACATCCGTGTCTTTCGGAAAATGTCATTATGACATTTCTGCCGGAAGCGGCGGTTTTGCTTTATCAATGTTTGTCGGAATGATGTTTCCGGCGTTCCTGCGGTTCCTCCCATATCTGTCCCGCGAACAGTGACGATCTCAGGGAGAACGAACTGTCGCAGCCGATGATGATATGATCTTTGAGATTTACGTCCATGGCGGCCAGAAGTGCGTGATACTGCGCCGTCAGTTCGATATCCTCACGCGAGGGTATGCAGGAGCTGTGCGGGTGGTTGTGGGCTATGACTATATCCGAGCATCTGTTCGAAGCCGCAAAATCAAGCAGTAACCTCGGCGATACGGTGACGCTTTCAAAACAGCCGTCCGCCAGTTTCTTCTCGCATATCAGTCCGCCGTTTCCGTCGAAGGCTGCGGCGTGTATCTCTTCGTGAACAGCTCCGAGGAATGCCGCGCCGAACAGTTCGCACAAAGGGCCGGCATCTGATACGGCTATCGGATGTTCCGCGTAGGCTGACAGCAGGTAGCGTCTGGTGAAAAGGCGCAGGAAGTTTATGAAATGTGCTGTATGCGGTCCTATGCCCTTTACAGATGTCAGCTTGCTGTAATCGGCGTTCATAACGCCCGCCAGAGTGCCGCCGCAGGCGTTCAGCAGCTCGTGCGCCGTCTCGTTGGTATCTCCCTGCGGTATTGTGTAGAAAAGCAGTGCTTCAAGTACCTGATGATCGTTCATACCGTCGAGTGACGATTTCCTTATCTGTTCCTTCACTCTGGCTCGATGCCCTTTATGAAGCTGGGGTTTTCGTTCTTTCATTGAGCTGTCCTTACTTTTTCGGATCGGAATTGTCTGGAAAGATAGCAGGTTATATAATAATTATATCATTATTCGGCTTTGTTGTCAATCTCCATCGCAGGCGCAGCACCGGTACCGGGCAGCCGTTTCCTGCCTGTGCGGGCTTTGCCTGACAATCATTACTTGCGCTCCGGTGTTTTTGTGCTATAATACTGACCGGAGATATTATGCCGCGATACGAAAAAGGACTTTACGGCGCCCGTGCGCGCAAAGTCCTTTCTGTTTATCTTGATGTCCGTTCAGAACAGCTTCATCTCAACTTTTATATTACCGTCCACGAGCCCGGCGAACTTCTCGCCGTCTGCTCTGCTGCCGACTATCGAGCCGTAGTGTATCGGTATGGCGATGCCGGGCTGTATTTCATTTACCAGTGCGGCGGCCTCCCTGGCGTTCATCGTATATGTGCCTCCGACAGGCACCAGCGCGATATCGCACCTGACGGCTTTTGCTTCTTTCGTTGCGTCGGTGTCTCCGGCGGCGTAGATGCGCTTCCCGCCGACGGTGACGATGTACCCGAGCCAGCCGTTCGGTTTTGCGTGGAACGGCTTCATTATATTATACGCGGCGACCGCTTCAACGGGGATCCCGCGTATCTCGGTCTTGTCGCCGGGTCTCAGGAAAACGGTCTCGCCCGTCTGCATACCCGCGAGCTTCTTTCTCATGCTTTCCGGCGCGGCGAATACGGTATCGGGCTTGCTGACCCTGACGATATCGTCGGGGGAGAAGTGGTCGAAATGCTCATGCGTGATCAGAATGATATCGGCATCATGGAGTTCTTCGGTCAGTCCGAAGGGGTCTGCCCGGATAATGAGGTCCCCGGTATCTATGCGGATACTGCTTTGAGTGTTTACGGTGATGTTCTCTGTCATGACGGTGCCTCCCGTAGTAGTTTTTTCTATTATAGCACCGTTTTACCCGCCTGTCAACAAGCTATGCCGTATAACATCATTCCGGAAAACATCAGCACCGGGAAATTCTCTCCGCGGGCGAGTTCTGTTATGTAATTTTGTGATATCATTCAGCCGCTCGTGCAAAAAATGATCTTAATACCGAGTTCTTCGTGTTCATCTGAGCCGGGAGCCTTTCGGCGTGCATTTCAGGATATAAAGCAGATACGCCGCGGTTAGGATCAGCCTGATGCCGATGTTGAGCATAAGACCGCCCTGTTCGCTGCCCGTGATATCGGTGAGCATCTGCGCAGACCCGAAAGCAGAGAGCATATTGTTGAGGGAGTGGAACACAATACATGGGATAAGGCTGCCCGTCCGCACGAATATGAATACCAGCAGGAACCCCACACCTACCGCGTACACGATCTGGAGCAGGTTGCTGACAATGTCATAGCCGTTGAACAGGTTCACGATGTGCCCGATCCCGAAGGTAACCGCGGATACGATGACAGCGGCGGTCATATTGTTCTTCGCCATTCCGCGGAACAGGAACCCGCGGAATATGATCTCTTCAAGAAATCCCACAAACAGCATGGCTGCGGTGTGAGCGGCAAGGGAAGCGGGCTCGTACTGCGGGGCGAATCCGAAGATCAGGCCCACCGCAGCGATCAGCGGCAGCGGTATGTAGAAAAGCATCTTCGCAGCGGACAGCCCGGGCTTGCAGAGTCCGAGGTGTTCGCCAAGGCCGTTCTTCGCGATAAAGGCGATGAGCACAGCGGTCAGTATCAGTGAGAATCCGGCTTCGGCAAGATAATTTATCCCGGCCATGTCCGACAGCCGCTTCATCAGCGACATTCCCACAACATATATCACGATAAGGATTATCGCGAAAGTA